>JANMSE010000670.1:0-49719 GCA_031389045.1 Deltaproteobacteria bacterium
TGATTGCCTCGACGTTCTACAGCGCGATCACGCTCTTCATCCTGGCGGTGATCCCGAGTCAGACGATCTCGACCATCCTGAAGTGGACGATGGGTGGATTCGCCGATGTCGGCTTCGTGAAGGTGCAATGGGCGGGTCCCACGCTCGTTGCCTTGTGCGTGGCGACGATGGCCGGGGTGCGCCCGTTGCAGCGCGTATGTACTTTTTCCCGCTCGCGCACCGCCAAGCACGAGAACACTCTCTTTTACTACCGGCTTCCGTGGCATGGAACCTCCAGTTGTGAGTTCCGAGTTTCGAGTTTCGGGTTTCGGGTTTCGGGTTTCGAGTTTCGGGTTAAGACTGATGAATAGTAAAGTCGGAGTAAAGCCCCACTCGTCTCCTTCCTCCATTTTCCACTCTCCACTCTCTACTTTCCACTCTCCACTAATTTGCCGCTTGCCCTGCGCGTCTGAATCCAGTAAGCGCAACAGGATGGCATCAGGGAAACCACCAGGACGCGCACGCAAGCACGCGCTTCGTGAAGAAGAGATGCTGCAAGCCGCCGCCGCCTGTTTCGGCGAGCAGGGGTACCAAGCCACGACCCTAGAGACCGTGGCCGAACGCTTGGGCATCTCGCGCGTCACGCTCTATCGTTACTGTCCGAGTAAAGAAGAACTGCTCGTGCGCGTCTTTGAGCGCACCATTGCCATTTTCCAACGGGGCTTACAGCAAATCTGCACGCAGGACATTCCACCCGAAGAGCGACTGCGCCAGGTCATTCGTCATCAGGTCCGGCTCATGGCGGACCATCGGAATTTTCTCACCGTCTTTTTTAGTGAAGAAGGCAGCTTGCCACCCGACAAGGCACGCCGCGCCCGGGTCGAGCGGCGCAGTTATGACGAACTGATCGAAGGCGTGATCCGCGAAGGCATTGATGCTGGGCGACTGGCGCCACTTCCTCCCAAACTCGTGTCATTCGCGCTTTTGGGGATGTGTAACTGGCTGTATCAGTGGTATCAGCCCGACGGTCCACTGTCGGCGGAAGAGGTCGCGCGCATTTTCATCGCGATCGTCGAACGTGGCTACCTCGCCCACGACCCTCAGCAAGAAATTCTGCAACGCCTTGAACGGGTGGAAGGAGCGCTCACTGAGTTACAACGGCTCCTCCAAGCCCCAAGCCTCAAGCCTCACGTTTCCAGTCCCGCTACAGCATAGTCTCAGTCGCGCCCGCCCGTTGTCGTTTATCCCTTGCGCGCGATCTTGGCCCCGGCAACGAGTGCGTGAAGCTTGGCGCGTGCGAGATACCGGGAAGAGGCCGAAAATCCGCAATCGCACGTCAGATAGAGTTTTTCCGGCGATACGTAGGTGAGGACCGCGCGAATCCGTTCCGCCACATCTTCGGGCGTCTCCAGATACATGGATTTCACGTCAATCACGCCAGCGGCGAGTTCACGGTCCCCGCCGTATTGGCGCCACAGTTCCAGCTCGGCCATTTCACGGTTAGCGAATTCGAGAGCGAACTGGTCCGCTTTGACATCAAGAATCCCCGGAAACAGTGGCTTGTAGGTGCGCTTCATGGCCGGGCGTCCTTGATTATTGCCAAAGCAAATATGCAGCGCGATCTTCGCCTGTACTCCTTCGACAGTTTTGTTGAACAGCTTGACGATCTCCGTCACCGGCAGTACGGGCGTGCGCCCGGCGGCCGAGGGTTCGTCCACTTGGATGAATGTCGCTCCCGCCACCACCAATTGACGTAACTCTTTGTTGACCAGGTCCGCCAGGTCGTACAGCATTGGCAGATAATCACCATTGGTGTACCCGCCTTTAGGAGTGATCGGCAAGGCAATCGTCAGCGGCCCGGGACAGCAAATCTTCAGGGGCTTATCGGTCAACGTCCGCACGTAGGTGTATTCTTCCACGAGTCCAAAGCCGGTCGGGGCAGCCACCCGTTCAACCGTCTCAAAACGAGGAGCGCTGTCGTAGCTCGCGACCCCGAGTTTGCGCTGCGCGGGGATGAGTTTGAGTCCAGAGAGTTTCTCGACCACGTTCCAAAGAAACCGTTGTCGGCGGATTTCACCATCGGTGAGAATATCGAGCCCAGCCTCTTCTTGGTCCCACACCGCGATTTTAATGGCGTCTTGGATCGCTTCCTCCATATCCGCAGGACCCGCGTCCCCGGCACGTACCACACGCCGAGCGGCCAGGAGCCACGACGGGGACGCATACGACCCCACTCCCATCGTCGGAAACAAGCCCAGATCAATTCCGTTCAAGATTGGCATTGAGACCTCCTCCTTGCGGCTGGGAACCGTACCACGAGGGACAGGGAACGGGGAACGGGGTGCGGGGAACAGTTTGAAGAGGAGAGTCGGGTTTGGGTGGGGGAGGCAAGCATTCCGTCGAATGCCCAGGGCACATAGCGAAGCGCGTGTCCTTGCGAGGCGTTTGACGCCTGGGTACATTTGGCTCCGCATGAAACTGACAGCCCACGACATTTGTATGGCCACAGGTGGCACCCTCGTGCAAGGCTCGGCGGAGACTGCGTTGACCGCCGTGACCATTGACTCGCGCACGGCTTCCACGGGGGCACTGTTCGTGCCACTGCCTGGCACGAACACCGACGGCCATGCGTTCTTGGCGACCGCCGTCCAACAAGGAGCGGCTGGGTTCTTTTTCGCCGAACATCTGAACATCACATTACCGGAAGGTGCGGTCGCGATTCGGGTGGCCGATCCGCTCACCGCGCTGCAAGCCCTCGCCGCGTGGGTACGGACACGCTCCTCCGCTCGCATTATTGGGATCGCTGGAAGCAACGGCAAAACCACCACCAAGGAATTGATGGCCCAGGTATTCGCGAGTAAAAAGAAGACGTGGGCGACGCCCGGCAATCTCAATAATCACATTGGGCTGCCGCTGACACTGCTCCGGGCGGAAGCCGATGTCGAAGTGATGGTCCTGGAATTAGGGACGAGTGGCGCCGGGGAACTGGCGACACTTTGCCAGATTGCTCAACCTCGGATCGGGGTTATCACCTCAATCGCCGAAGAACATACGGAAACGCTCAAAGACTTGGCGGGGGTCATCGCCGCGGAGACGGAACTCATCACGGCCCTTCCGGCGGATGGCGTCGCGGTGGTGTATGGCGATCACGACGGGCTGTTGGAAGCTGTGCATCGTCAGGCGCGGTGTCGGATCGTGACCTTCGGGGAACATCCGAACAATCATTTTCGCATCAGCGAGGTTCAGGTGACGCGCCAGGGCACCCGGTGTCTGCTCCACACACAACAAGGAACGCATACGCTCCAGCTTCAACTACTGGGGAGTCATTTCGCGCTGGCGGCAGCGGCCTCGTTGGCGGTGGCGACTGAGTGTGGCATTGCACTTGATGATGCATGCGCGGCGTTACGTGTGGCGAAAGGCGCGGCGCGACGGATGGCCGTGGTTGAGGTGCCAATGCGGCGGCTCACGGTGCTGGATGATTGCTACAATGCCAATCCCGCGTCGATGCTCCAGGCGCTGAAAACGGCGACTGAGGTCCGTGCGCCAGGCGAACGCCTCGTGCTGGTGCTAGGCGACATGCTGGAGCTTGGGACATTGAGTCAGGTGCGGCATCAAGAAATTGGTGAAGCGGTCGCGGGCATGCAACCGCCGCCGGATTGCGTCGTCACGGTTGGTGAGGACGCCAAACTGATCGCGGCGACGGTGGAGAAAACGTCTATTGCAAGCCACTGGTTCGCGGCGGCGGAGCAAGCCGCGGCGTTCGTGTGGGAGCTGGTGGCGAATTTTTCTGGTGCGCAATTGTTATTGGTCAAAGGCTCGCGAGGCATTCGGCTGGAAGAAGTCACGAGGAAAGTCTCGGGCTAGTCGCGGCTTTTCATAAGACAGCAAGCCGCGAAGCGAGGCGCATTGCAGGGTGCGTGACACGCTCCACGGACTCACTTATAGCTTTCCTTACTGACGATTGGCTACTTTTTATGATTTCCGTACACGACGCCGTCACCATGATTCTCGAAACACTCACACCGCAAGAGGGAGAGCGCGTTGGCCTCCTGGAAGCGGGTGGGCGTGTTTTGGCCGAAGCGATTCACTCAGAACGCGAGGTGCCACCGTTCGCGAACTCCGCGATGGATGGCTACGCCGTGCGCTGGGACGATATTCAACACGCGACCGCCGCCGATCCCATCTCCCTGCCCGTCCTCGAAGTGATCCAGGCTGGCGCGGTTCCAACTCAGGCCGTGATAATCGGCACGGCGAGCAAGATCATGACTGGATCGGTGATGCCACACGGCGCGGACACCGTGGTCCGCATCGAGGATACCGAGGAATACGAAGGGCATGTGAGGGTTAAGCGGTCGGAGTTTCCTGGGACACACGTTCGCGCCAGTGGCGAAGACATTCATCGCGGGCAAGTGGTCCTAGACAAAGGCCGCGTGTTACGACCAGCGGATATTGGGCTCCTCGCCTCGGTGGGCCGAAGTTTGGTGCTGGTCCATCAGCGTCCGCGCGTGGCCATTCTCAGCACCGGTAATGAACTCGCCGAAGTCGAGGAAGCCCTGCGCCCGGGCCAGATCGTCAACTCCAATGCGTACACCTTGGCCGCGGCGGTGCGCGAAGTGGGCGGGATTCCCGTGCCGCTTGTCATCGCCAGAGATACCCTCGCGGAGATTCGCGCCGCATTAGGCGAGGCCGCGCGCCACGATGTGGTGTTGTCCACGGGTGGAGTGTCGGTGGGTGATTTTGATTTTGTTAAAGCGGCGATGGATGAACTGGGCATGCACAGGTTGTTCTGGCAGGTCGCGCAACGACCGGGTAAGCCGTTGACCTTCGGCTTGCTGCGGGAACGGCCATATTTTGGCCTGCCGGGCAATCCGGTGTCAGCCTTGGTCTGTTTCTATCTCTATGTTCGTCCGGCGTTGCGGCGCATGATGGGCTACACGAAGCTCTTTCCCCCAGTGGTCTCGGCTACCGTGGGCGAGGACCTGCCCAAGGCGAAGGGGATGACGGAATTTGTTCGTTGCCGTCTTACTCTGGAGAAAGATGGGCACTACACCGCCCACTCAACCGGCACGCAAAGTTCCGGGGTGCTCAGCTCGCTCTCGCTAGGGGAAGGGCTGATGATCGGCCCAGCCGAGTATCCGCTGCTGCCGCGAGGCATGCATATTAAAGTATTGGTGCTTGATCCCGACGAGTTCGCGGGAAGCGCGGCACCGTTCTGAGGACCAATGGATTCACTCGTTTTTCCACTCTTGTTCGGCCCGAAGGAGAACCCCATGGCACAACCAGTACCAGTACCAGTACCAGAGTCTCTGTTTGAGGAAGAAGACGTCGCGCTTGCCGCGGCCAGGGCGTCGTGGACGGCGGCTGTCAACAAGATCGAGACGGAGGATGATACGCCCGTGGACAATCTGTTTTCCGCCAAACAGCAAACGCTCTTAAAACGCGCCCTGTACAGTTCCTGGACACCCCCGCCTCACGAAGACCACGCCGAAGAGAAGCGCAAGTTTCTGGCTGACGTGAACGTCGGCGTCTTCTATTCGCCCCATTTCCCACCGGTGGTCCCGGACATGTTCCTGAGTTTGGATGTGGAACCGCACCCGGACTGGCACCTCCATGACCATCGTTCCTACTTCGTCTGGGAATTTCAGAAAACCCCGGATGTGGTGGTGGAAATCGTCTCTAACCATAAAGGCGGAGAATTAAGCGAGAAGCTGCGGCTCTATGCACAGATCGATGTCCCGTATTACGTGGTGCACGACCCGTGGCAGATACTCAGCACTGATGTGGTCCGGGTGTACGAGCGTGGAGTCGGTAGGCGGTATCGGTTGCGGAAGGATTTACAGTTACCGGAAGTGGGGCTAGGGGTGATCCTGTGGCAAGGTGAGTTTGAAGGGTATACGGACACCTGGTTACGTTGGTGTGATGCCGCTGGGAACATGATTCCAACTGGTGAGGAACGAGCGCGGAGTGAAGCGGCGGCCCGGCAAGAAGCCGAGGAACAAGTCCGTCGCGAGGCCACCGCACGACACGAAGCCGAAGCACGCGCCTCACGAGCGGAAGCTGAACTCGCACGCTTGCGCGAGGAGTTGGAACAGCTCAGGGCCAAGGCGTGAGAATTTTCCGCGCAACCGATGCTTGCAGGTTACGCGGACCGCTCGCTCTTGGGGCCGTCACTTGAAGCGTGGCATAACCTCTCGCGCGAAGATGGTCATGGATTGCCGAATTTTCTCCGAGGCCAGCCCGGGCAGGTGCATGCCCAAGGCCAAATCAGTGACCCGCGTTCCCTGTCGATAGCTCTCAATGGCGCGAATGCAATCGTCCGCTGTACCGATCACGGGAAACCCGCCCGGCGTCGCTGGGTCGATCTTCCGCGACTTGCCCTCAACCCTTGACAAAGACCAGCGCGCCAACTAGTCAAGGGGCAGCTTTTTCCTGCGGGGGAACCATGCCAACAAAATATGTCGATGTTGACGGCTATGCGGTGAACTATTTTCATACAGGCCGCACCACGCTGCCGTCCACCGTCCCAGATGTCAGCAAGGGGAAGTTCCTGTTGTACATTCACGGGGCCGGGAGTAACGGCCATTTCGCGCACAAACTGCTCGACGGTTTGTCAGCCAAACACAGCCCCATATCCTTTGATTTTCCAGGACATGGGCGTTCGAGCGGCACTGAGAGCCTCAAGAGCGTGACGGCCTACAGCGATTTTGTCTACGCGTTGTGGAAAAAACTTGGGGCGCGTCCAGCCGTGCTCATTGGGCATTCCATGGGTGGGGCGATTGCGATGGACCTCGCGCTCCGACATGCGGATATGGTTGACAGCCTCATCCTCACCTGCACGGCGGCGAAGTTCAACATTCCTGATGATCGTCTGAAAGTTTGGGAACAGGTGATGAAAGGGCGAGCGGGTCAGCCGTTCACGAAGGATAGTTGTTCACCGGCCACACCGATGAACATCGTCCAAGAGGGCTGGGGTGAGCAGATTAAGACCGACCCGCGCGTGCGCTACTTCGACCTCGTGGCGTGTCGCGAAGTCAACCTCAGTGGACAGTTGGGACAGATTCGCAAGCCCACGTTGGTGCTGGCGGGACAAGACGACGTGGCGACCACCGTGGCGCAGAGCGAGCAAATCCGCGACGCGATTCCAGGGGCCAAACTGGTCGTGATTCCACAAGCGGGGCACTGGTTGCCCATTGAGAAGCCTCAAGAAGCGGTTGACGCGATGACCGCGTTTGTAGGGAGCTAACATGAGTATCAAAGGCAAAGCGGCGATTGCTGGGGTGTATGAACATCCGTTGCGATGGGCTCCGCACAAAACTCAATATCAAATCATGGCCGAAAGCGCTCGCGGCGCGTTGGATGACGCGGGCCTCAAGCTGAAGGACGTTGATGGCCTGTTCACGTCTGGTGTCGGTGGCATGGGGATCATCGCGCTGGCGGAGCACTTGAACCTCAATCCTGATTATCTCGATTCTAACTCGATTGGCGGATCGTCCTTTGTGTCACATACCGCGCATGCGGCGGCGGCGATCGCGGCGGGATACTGTACGACTGCGTTGATTCTTTACGGCAGTACCTGGTCGTCGGATCGTTTCGCCATTGGCACTGGCGGTGGCGGCGGTTCGGATCCGCCGGATTATTTCGAGAGCTGTTATGGGCCGACCACGGTTGGCGCGTATGCGCTGGTCGCCCAACGGCACATGCACGAATTTGGCACCACGAGTGAGCAACTCGCGGAAATCGCCGTGACCATGCGCAAGCATGCGTCGCTCAATCCGCTCGCAAAATTCCGTGACCCCATTACCGTTGATGACGTGCTGACTTCACGTGAAGTGTCTTCGCCGTTGCATCTGCTCGACTGCTGCATGATTTCTGATGGCGGTGGCGCGATTGTCGTGACCTCGGCGGAACGGGCACGCGACCTCAAGAAGAAACCTGTGAATATCCTGGGGGCCGCCGAGTCCGCTGCCCATACCAGTGCCGGGATGCGGGATGTCCTGAATGCGGCGGCGAAACAGTCGGGTCCCACCGCGCTGGCTCGTGCCGGCGTGGCGCACAAGGACATCAACATGGCGATGATTTATGACTCGTTCACCATCACCGTGCTGGTGACCCTCGAAAGCCTTGGCTTTTGTAAGAAAGGTGAGGGTGGTGCGTTCATTCAGAATGGCCGCATTGGTCTTGGTGGCGCACTGCCGATCAACACCGATGGTGGTGGATTATCATCGAATCATCCTGGGATGCGCGGCATCTTTCTCGTCATTGAAGCGACCAAGCAATTACGCGGCGAGTGCGGCCCACGTCAGGTGAACAACTGTCAACTCGCCTTTTGTCACGGTACCGGCGGCACGCTCGGATTACGGCATAGCGGAGCCAGTCTAGTCTTAGGAGTCTAAGGCAAGTCCAGGGCAAGTCTAAAACTGGTCTCAGACAGGTCACTGCAAGTCCAAGACTCGACGTTTTCCTACTGACTACTGAATGCTGACTATGCGTCGGTACAGACGCAATATCTTGCGTCTCTACTGACTACTTTTTAGGGAGCTAAGAATGGCCGAAGAACGAAAATACAAGAAACCGATCCCGCGAGTAGACGAAGAATCACGGCCGTTTTGGGAAGCCTGCGCCCGGCATGAGTTGTATGTGCAGAAATGCCGAAGCTGTGGCAAAGTCTTCTATTATGCCCGCTCGTTCTGTCCCGAAGATCTCTCGCCAGATCTCGAATGGGTAAAGTGCAGTGGCAAGGGCAAAATCTACACGTTCACGGTCACCCGGCAAAACCAAGCGTCTGGGTTCCGCGACAACCTGCCCTACATCATGGCATACGTGGAACTCGACGAAGGCGTGCGCATGCTCACTAATATCGTGGAGTGCAAACCCGAAGAGGTGAAAATCGGCATGCCGGTCGAGGTGACGTTCGAGGACGCGACACCGGAGATTTCGATCCCCCTGTTTCGACCAGCCGCTAGATGAAGAAGGGGAAGTGGGGAAAAGGGGAAGTGGGAAAAAGGGGAAACGGGAAAAAGAGGAAACGGACGGACATCGGAGTTAGGTTTTTGACTTTTGACTTTTGCGCTTTGACTTTTGACTTTTGACTTTTCCCCCTTTCTTCATCCCCCTCGTTCTCATGCGCATTGCCAGGAAGCACCGCTTCTGGCACGATAGCCAAGCTCGAACAATCTAAAAGCTGAGCCCGTGCGCAGGCTATTTAGGATACCAACATGGCTCGTATTCTCGATTTACATCTCCACTCTGAAGCGTCCGACGACAGTCGGGCTCCGGTTGAAGCCTATCTCAAATGGCTGGCCCGTAAGCGGGACGAACGTCCCCTCGAAGGGCTGGTCCTCACTGAACACCGCCAATTCAACAAGGCCGGTGACTACCGCGATCTTGAAGACAAATACGGGCTGCTGATTCTCAAGGCATCCGAAGTCGAAACCGACTACGGGCATGTGCTCGTCTACGGGGTGAATGACGACATCATTAACCGCTTCGACTTCAAGAATGTGCGCCTGCCCGCGCAAGAGGTCATTTCCGAAGTGGCCCGTCTGGGTGGCATCGCCATGCCCTGCCATCCGGGGCGACCAACAATCGGTCTCATCGAACACTATCAAACCCGACCGCCCTTGGAGGGAGTCACCGGTGTCGAAGCGCTCAACGGCGGCAGTAAGAAAGGTGAAAATGAGCGGGTGGCCGAGCTGATTGCCACCTACGGGTACCACGCCTTTGGTGGCAGTGACTCGCATCTGGTCAGCTTTATTGGCTTATGCGCGACCGAGTTTGACCGTGACATTCAGACCATAGAAGACCTGGTGGAGACCCTGCGGATTGGTGGATACCGTCCGGTGGACTTTCGCCAGCAACGTCCCCAAGTCGCAACCCCCGCATAAGGAAGGACTCATGGCAGTTGCAATTGATCGCTCTATTATTGGCCACGTCTTTGACGAAACGACCTTTGACCCCATCACCAAGGCGGAAGTCCTGGAGTTCGCCGCCGCGCTCGGCGAGAAGAATCCGCTCTATACGGATGAAGCCGTCGCCGCCAAAGGCCCATACGGCGGGTTGGTCGCCTCCCCGACCTTCGTGACCAAGCTGCGCGCGAAGAAGTTCACGCCAGAGCATTTGCCCAAGTTTGGCAAAGTCGGGTTCGACGGTGGCCGTGATCTGGAAGTCCTCGCGCCAATTCGACCTGGGGACCAATTGACGATGTTGAGCACGATCCACGATATTTACGAGAAAACTGGCCGCACCGGCTCCATGTATTTCATTGTCATCCGCAACGAAGTGAAAAATCAGAAGGGTGAGCAGGTCGCGGTGATTGACCATAGGATTATGCAACGATGAGCATCCTCTATTTTGAAGACATTGAAGAAGGCGACGAGATCACCCCGATTGATCTCTTTCTCTCGAAGGACAACGTCCGGCAGTACGCGAAAACCGCCAATATGTATGTCCCCCGCTTCACGGACGATGAAGCCGCGCGCGCGGAAGGCTTACCGGGCATGATTGCTCCCGGCGTGCAGAGCATGGGGCTCCTCGCCCGCATGATTAGCGACTGGAACCCCGGAGCCATGATTCGCCGTATCGGCACGACGTTCCGCAGCCCGGTGATGCCGGACCGTCACGTGCATTTACGCGGGGCGGTGACGCAAAAATTCGACGCCGATCATACCGCCGAATGCGATATATGGATCGAAAACGACGATGGCGAACGCTGGGTGGTCGGCACCGCGACTGTCAGTTTACCGACCAAAGCGTAGCCGACTGACACATTGATAAGTTCTTTGAGAGGGTGATGCCCAGGCATCACCCTTTTTTGTGTCCGCGGGCGATCCCTCATGCCCACATTGCATGGGAGCAAGAGCTTCAGATAGGGTAGCCCCCGCTAGTGAAGGAACTTTTTCATTCCCGAAAAGACTATTACGACACTGAAACGAAGGAGTTGTCCGTATGCGCATTCAACAATGGCGGCGCACCGTGAAAAAGACGAGTCGACGTGGAGTCATTCTGGCAGCACTGCTCTTCTTTATGCCAATGGTCGCGGTCGCCGCTGAAGGTGGTGAGGCTCCAACTGGCATGCTGCGCTTAACCCTGCCGGAATGTATTCAACGCGCGGTCGAAGGTCACCCGTCCGTGCAAGAGGTCAAATGGGAAGTCGCCATCCGCGAAAGCGATGTCCAGGAAGCCATGTCCGGTTTCTATCCCACCGCTGAATTCGTCAACCTTGTGGGCGTCGTGAACAACGCCAAAGGCAATATCCATCGCTATCGCCAATCCGGGATTGGCGGGCTCGGCCCGTTCTTCCGCGTGGAAGGGCAGATCGTTTATCCCATCTTCACTTGGTGGAAAGTGACCAATGGACTCAAAGCCGCGCGGAAAGGCGTGCAACAAGAGAACGTCAACGTCGAGCAGAAAAAGGCGGAAGCGATCCGCGAAGTTAAGGAATACTACTACACGCTCGTCTACACCAAGCAGATTCAGGAATTGCTTACCAGCGTGCGAGAAGGTTTCGAGAAGGCGGTGCAGACAGCGGACGAGCGCGTCCAAGCTGGGAAAATGTCTCAGCTTGACGTGCTGAATCTGAAAGTGGGCTACGCCGGAGTCGCCAAGGAAACCAAAAAACTCGAGAACGGTATTGAGCTGTCCCGTGGGGCCTTACTCCGCGTGATGGGGCTTGGACAGGAAACGGCCTTTGATGTGGTCGATACCACACTGACTCCGCAACCCACGCAGCTCAAAAGCCTCAAGTATTATGAAGAGCGACTCTTCGCGAATCGCCCAGAATGGCGACGGTTGCGCATCGGCATCCAAGCCAAGGAAGCCGAGCTGGAAATGGCGAGAAGTGATTATTATCCGACCTTCTTCTTCTCCATGCCGGTGCGGTATGGCTATGCGCCGGGTCGCTCGCGGCAAACGAACCCCTTTGCCTCCGACGATTTCAATTTTGGCGGGGCTGGCCCGCTCCTGGGGCTGCATTGGAAATTCGATATTGGTGCGACCGCGGCCAAGGTCTCCCGTCGCCAAGCCGAATTGATGAAACTCCAATCCCAAGAGAAAACCGCCTCGTCAAGTTTTCCCCTCGAAGTGAAGGAAGCCTATCTGAATGTCCAAGAGGCTGAAGAGCGGATGCGGATCACGAGTGACGGTCGCAAAGCTGGACGCGCGCTCGTGGCGCTCTCGACCGCGAACTTCGAGTTAGGCATCGGCGAACCGCAAGATATTTTCCAGGGGCTCGGCAACTACACCCGCGCGGCCAACGACTACTATGAAGCCGTGCGCGACTATAACATCGCCCTGGCCAAGCTCAGCTTGGTGGTGGGCGAGGAAGTGTCGGAGTTGCAGTACTAGGAGAAATCAAAAGGCAAAAGGCAAAAATAGGGGACGAGAATGAAAACACGAATAATCGGTAGCCTTCTGACGTGTCTGTTTTTGGGGGGCCCAACGATAGGCTGGGCAACCGAGGGAGAAGCCACGGTCGTGGTCAAGCGGCTCCTGGACTCAGTACGATCCTACAAAAAGGACAACCCAGAGTTGTCCGCGCAAGAGAAAGCCGCGAACTCTCAGGCGCAACACGTGGCGGACGAGACGTTGGCCGTCAAGGAGTTCGCTCAGCGTGCCCTCGGCGCGGAATGGTCGAAACTGAAAGCCAAGGATCAGCAGGACTTCACGCAACTCCTCAGCACCCTTTTCCAAAAAGTCGCGTATCCCAAATCCGCCGAGTTTTTTGGCGACTTACAAATTGAGTTTCGCACCGAGACCATTACCGGCCCAGAAGCCGTGGTGGAGACGATGGTGAGTCACCCGAAAGAAGGACAGATCGATATCAGTTACCAACTGCGGCGGATCAACAACAAATGGCTGATTGAAGATGTCTTGCTTGATGGGGTGAGCCTGTTCGCCAATGTGCGCTCGCAAATTCAGCAAGTGATCGCCAAGGAATCGTATCAAGGGCTGGTGAAGCGGATGCGAGAAAAGCTGGCTGAGAGCTAAGGCGTGACGCACGCACCTTCTGGTTTTTCCGCGCGGCTTATGGCGTGGGAGCAACACCTCCTGCGTGTCCTGGCGTCGCTGGTGATGACCTACGCGAAGACGGTCATGCTCGGCTGTCTGGTCCTCACCGTGGTCGCGGCGACGTATACAGTTGAACATCTGCGGTTCATCAGTGATCGCAATGACCTGGTCTCCTCCGAGAAACGCTATTTGCAACTCGACGAGGAGTATACCCGCGAGTTCATGGGGGTTGACCAACTTGTGGTGGTGGTCGATCCGCGCGATGTCCAGCAAGGGAAAGACTTTGTCACCCGTCTCGCCGAGACGCTGGCGCGCGACACGGCTCATGTCGCGGATATTTTCTACCGCGTTGATACCACTTCGCTCGAAGGGAAAAAGCTACTCTACCTCTCCGCCGAGGACCTGCGCTCCCTCCAGGAGAATCTTGCCGAGCATCAAGACCTGGTGCGGGCTTTAACCACCACCCCGGGCCTCAACCCGCTGCTTGAGTCGATCAACACGCAAGTGAGCGCTGGATTGGTGTCTCATCTGGTTGAAGGCTTGTTCGGCTTGGACACGCCTTCCGAGTCCGCTCCAACATCTGGTGAGCAAAAGCCCCTCAAGATTGGCTTTCTGAAATCCCTCTTGCACGAACTGGAGCGCGCGCTGAGTGACCCGGCGTATGGCTATCACTCGCCCTGGGCGCAATTTTTCGGCGAGACGGACGAACTGGCCGACAATGGCTACCTGGTCTCCGGGAATCGCCGCTTCGTCTTTCTCATGGTCGCGCCCAAAGAGTCCACCGGTGGGGAGATGAATGCCGATCAAGAGTCGATCACCACGATCCGCCAGGCGATCGCGGCACTCAAACCACAGTTCCCCGGGCTTGATGCGGGCGTGACGGGCACGACCGCGATCAGTAACGATGAGTTAGTCGGTGCCCAGGCGAACAGCAATGTGGCGGCGGTGGTGTCGCTCGTGGGCGTGACGTTCTTGTACCTGCTGTTCTTCAAGAAACCCCGCCACCCGCTGCTCATCGTGACGACATTGATCGTGGGGCTCGTTTGGGCGATGGGATTCGCCACGGCGACGGTCGGGCATCTCACGGTGATCACCGCCTTCGTCGCGCCCATTCTTATTGGGTTGGCCGATGATTTCGGAGTCCATTTCGTCACACGCTATGAACAGGAACGCGAGCGGGGATGCGACACCACGACGGCGCTGACCAACGTCTTCGAACAGACGGTCCCAGGCATTATCGCCGGAGGCGTCACCGCGTCACTCGCGTTTTTCGCGGTGACGCTGAGTGATTTCCAAGGCGTACGCGAACTAGGGCAGATCGCTGGCGGTGGGCTCCTCATCGCGCTAGTCGCGACCTTGACCTTTCTACCGGCCTTCATCACGGTCACCGAGTCATATCGTCCGTGGGTCGTCGTGCCTGGGGGACGGTCCTTGCTCACCGACGGTTTTACCAGTCTGGGGAGAGTGATGGTCAAGGCGCGCTGGTCTTTTCTGACAGTGGCCGCGGGGCTGACACTGGCGGGGCTGGTGGCGATTCCAGCAGCCACCTTCGATTATAACCTCCTCAATCTACAAGCGCGTGACGTCGAATCCGTGAAATGGGAGCGGCGCATCATCACTGAATCCGATCGGTCGTCGTGGAACGCCCTGAGTGCCGCGACGACACCAGCGGAAGCCGCGCACAAAGCGGCGGCTTTTGCCGCGCTCTCTTCAGTCCAGTCGGTGGAGAGTGTCGCCTCGCTCCTTCCAGAAGACCAGGAGCAACGCATGCCGCTGGTGCACGCGTTGCAACCGCTGCTCCAGAATTTTCCACAGACGCTCGCGACTCCGCGGCCCGTGAATAGCGCCGAGTTGGTGCGCACTCTGGAGAAGCTCAAGCTCAAAATCCGCGAGGACAATGACAAATGGGACCCGCGCAAAAAACCCGACGAGAGCGATCTCAGTGCCACGCGACAGAGCCTGTTGGCCATTCTCGCGCGCTTGGAGACACTCCCACCCGCGCAACGGCAAACGTTGCTGGACGGGTTTCAGCGATCGTTGTTTCTCGATTTTCAGGACAAGTGGGGCTTGCTGCGTAATAATCTCAACCCCTCTGGTCCAATCACTCTGGCGGATATTCCACCGCAACTGAAACGTCGCTTCGTCAACCAGGACGAGACCAAGTTTCTGCTGCAAATCTATTCCAAACACAACATTTGGGACCGTGAGCCACTGGAAGAGTTCATCAGCCAATTGCGACACGTCGATGCCGATGTCACCGGGTCGCCGGTCATTGGCTATGAGTCCATCGACGCGATGCGCAAGGGGTATGTTGAGGGTGGTTTCTACGCGCTGATCGCGGTCGTGCTCGTGGCTTTCTTCTCGTTGCGCAGTGTGACAGATACATTGCTGGCCATGATTCCATTAGGGTTGGGCATGGTATGGACAGCGGGACTGATGTGGGTTTTTGACCTCAAGTTCAATCTCGCCAACCTGATTGTGGTGCCGTTGATCGTGGGGATTGGCGTGGAAAATGGCATTCATCTCGTCCACCGCTATCGTGAAGAGGGAGAGGGCGGAGTGACGCTGATTACCGGCAGCACCGGGCAAGCGGTGACCCTGTTTTCTCTGACGACGATGATTGGGTTTGGCAGTCTCATGCTGGCAACGCACCGAGGGGTGTTCAGCATGGGATTGCTCTTAATGACGGCGGTGGGCAGTGTGCTGGTGGCGTCACTGTTTGTCTTGCCGCTGTTGTTGTGGAAAGCCCCAAAGCCGGAGGCCAGTCTGGGGCCAGTCACAGACCAGGCTGGAGCCAGTCTGGGGCCAGTCGCGGACGAGTCTTAGACTTGTTCGAGACAGGTGAGGAAAAAAGATGATTTCAGGAAACGAATTTCTTCGATTATTGGTGGATTCGGGTTTTGACTTTTTTACCGGGGTGCCGTGTTCGCTTGCCAAGAGTCTGATTGCGACGTTGGAAGAGCGCGGCGGCTACATCGCCGAAACCCGCGAGGACGCGGCGGTGGGACTCGCCGCGGGTGCGTATATGGCGGGCAAGCAGCCAATGGTGATTATGCAAAACTCTGGGCTCGGGGTCTGTGTCAACGCGCTGGCGTCGCTGAGCCTCATGTATGATTTTCCGTGCTTGCTCTTGATTACCTGGCGCGGGTATCAAGGCAAGGACGCGCCGGAGCACCTGATTATGGGAGACATCTCGCCAATGCTGCTCTCCACTCTCAAGATTCCTCATCAAGTATTGGCCACGGATGCCGTGTCCGCATCCATCGGCTGGGCGGCGGAGACACTCAAGCAGACGAGCAAGCCGGTGGCGTTGCTCTTACCACCGGGGGTGATGCAATGAAGCTCGCCGAGGCATTGTCGATCGTGATTCCTTGTCTGCGCGACGAGTTGGTTGTGCATGCCAACGGTTTCATCTCGCGCGAGTCGTTCAACATCAGCGACCGGTTGGGCAATTTTTACATGATCGGCTCAATGGGATTAGCGTCGTCAATTGCCCTTGGTGTCGCGCTGAACCGTCCAGACCGACGTGTGGTGGTGTTTGACGGTGATGGCAACGTGCTGATGAACATGGGCTCGTTGGCGATGATCGGTGCGACGCAGCCACGGAACCTCGTCCATATCGTGTTCGACAACGAGGCGTATGGTTCGACCGGCAATCAACGCACGGTGGCTGGTCAGGTAGCGTTGGAAGGGATCGCGCGTGCGGCGGGCTATGCACGGGCGCAACGAGTAGACACCGCTGACGCGCTGCGCAGCGCGACCCCAGAGTTTCTCGCGCAACCCGGTCCCTCGTGCCTGCTCATCAAGATCGAACCCGATCGCGAAGAGCGACACATTGGGCGGATTACGCATACCCCGACGGAGATTGCTTCCCGCTTTATGGCGGCAGTACGCGGCGTTTCCGCGGGGCGGAATTGAAAAGAAGGCAAAAGTCAAAGCGCAAAAGTCAAAAATATGAAGGGGAGGAGAAACGGTCCGCCCTTGTCATTTTTATGGCGGCGGTTCTGTGGGGCGGGATTGAAAAGAAGTCAAAAGGCAAAAGTCAAAGCGCAAAAGTCAAAAGTATGAATGAGGAGGACCAACGGTCCGCCCTTGCTATTTCCTAATTTTTCGCTTTTCTGCTTTTGACTTTTGACTTTTGACTTTTGACTTTTGACTTTTGACTTTTGACTTTTGACTTTTGACTTTGCCCTTGGCTTCTTATGAAAAACTACATTCTCTTAAACCCCGGCCCCGTAAACGTCTCCCCGCGCGTGCAGCAGGCTCTGCTGCGCGGGGATTTGTGTCACCGCGAAGAAGAGTTTTCCGACCTGCTGGTCGCCATTCGGACAAAACTCCTCCGCGCCTTCGCTCCACAGGATTATACCGCGGTTCCTGTCAGTGGCTCCGGGACGCTCGCGGTCGAAGCGATGGTCTCTTCGGCTATGCCAGAAGGACGAAAACTGTTGGTGATGAACAACGGTGTCTACGGCGAACGAATGTTGCGCATGGCTGAGGCGCATCGTATCCCCACCGTCGAGTTACGCTACAACTGGACAGAGCGACCGGACCTGGGCCAGATTGAGTCCACGCTTCAAGCAGACCCCACCATCCACGCTGTTGCTTTGGTGCATCACGAGACAACCACCGGGCTGCTGAATCTGGTGAACGAAGTGGGAGCGATCACGCGCCGCGCTGGTCGGTGGTTACTGCTGGACGCCGTGAGTGCCCTCGCCAGTGAAGAACTGGACATGGTGCGCGATGGCGTCGATCTCTGCGCCTGTACCGCCAACAAATGTATCCAAGGGCTCCCCGGCGTGTCGTTTGTCCTGGTCCGCAATGAGGCAATGGCGGCGATGCAGCAGTATCCACAGCGCTCGCTCTATTTGCATTTACCATTGCACTGGGAAGCGCAGGAGCGACGCAGCATTCCGTTCACGCCATCGGTGCAAGCCTGGTATGCCTTGGACGAGGCATTGGATGAATTGTTGGAAGAGACGGTCGCCAAGCGGATTCAGCGTTACCATGCCGCCGCGCACCTGTTGCGTGACGGCTTCGCGCGCCTCGGACTCAAATCCCTGTTACCGCCAGACTTGCAGTCGCACTCGCTCACGTCGCTTATGCTTCCAGAAGGAATGACCTACCCGATTCTGCATGATGGTCTGAAAGAGCGCGGCTTCGTGATTTATGAAGGCCAGGGCAAACTCCAAACTGGTGTTTTTCGCGTCGCCAACATGGGACATCTCACGCTGGATGATTTTCGACGGTTCCTCACGGCGCTGGAGACCGTGCTTGGGTAATCGGGCGCATGCTGATCCCCCTCACCCTGACCCTCTCCCAACCGGGAGAGGGAACCTGGAAGCAACCGCGCATCTACTGTCGAACAGAGATGCCGCAAGGAATGATCCCAACTCCCTTTTTAACTCAGCACTCTTAACTCTTAACTCTTCCCCCATGAAAGCTATTATTCTCGCCGCCGGCGTTGGCAAACGGTTCAAGGAAGTCACCGACGACCGCCCCAAATGTTTGATCGACATTGAAGGAAAAACGTTATTGGAGCGAACGCTTACCGCGCTCGGAGCCGCGGGAGTTCGTGAGGCGGTGGTGGTAATCGGCTATCGCGGAGAGATGATTCAGCAACACATCGGGTCACGGTGTAGCGACGTGCAGGTGCGCTACGTCAATAATCTTCAGTATACCAAGGGCGCGATTCTCTCCCTCTGGAGTGCACGCGAAGAGTTCAATGACGACATCATTATCATGGACGCGGATGTGCTCTTTCCGGTGGCGTTGATCGCTCGTCTGGTGCACTCGACATACGCCAACTGTTTTCTGCTGGATGGCAGCTCCGAGAACACCGGCGAAGAGCAGATGCTGCTCACGCGTGGTGGACGGGTGCTGGATATCGTGCGTGGTGGTTCCGGTGATTTTGATGTGGTGGGCGAGTCGGTGGGTTTTCTCAAAGTCTCACGAACGGATGCGCCATTGTTACGGTCAATTCTTGATGACTTCGTGGTGCAAGGGCGCGACACAATCGAGCATGAAGAAGCGTTTCCAGTGTTTCTCGCGCAACGGGTTGTCGGCTTCGAGCGTGTGGATGATCTGCCGTGGATAGAAATCGACTTTCCGACTGATCTTGAACAGGCCAAGCGCGAGGTGTTGCCACGGATCCTCGCGCTCGATTGTTCAGGTTCCCTCTCCCGGCTGGGAGAGGGCTAGGGTGAGGGGGATTATGATGTGGCCATCAAGGTTGTCGTCAAATTCAATCAGGGGAACTACTACTGGTTCTGCGTGAGGGCAAGTCCGAAGGCCCCGAGGATAGCACCGGCAGCATTGTGGCAATTGATAGAGGCGCGATAGTTTTCAGGACCGGCCAAATCTTTCGTAATAAGCGCCCATTGGACGCCTGGGACAGCGGCACGTCCCACGATGATCGAAGGACCTTCTTGAGCGGATTGCACGACAGGCATAATGCCAGCCGTGGACAATAGACCAAGCCTCACACGCGGCGCAGCCACTGGTAGGCCGGCATCAGTGATTTGGCCGCGCACACTCGCCGTCCCTGCTGGGCAAACGAATCTGATAATGTCCGTGGCGACTGGCGAGACTCCTAACCCTTGGGTTACAGTGAACGCCTGTGCCGAGGAGGAAATGCCCATACCGAGTAATAATGCCACCGCCGCGCCCATAGCCTTGAAATTTCTCGTCTTCATATCGTGATCTCCTTTCTGATTATTCTTCTGATCTCAGCGAGTTCGGTGAAAACTCGAGAGCCGTTTCAGGGTTGTTGTTTTTTACAGTAAGTGTGATGCTCTTACCGTGCTTCGTCCTTCTGCTGCTTCTCCGGAGGCATGCTGTGTTCGTAATTTCTGTAGTGCCCTGAGTTCGAGAGAAAGGCAGAGCCGAAGGGTTCACCATGTGCACGGATAGTATCATTGATGACTAACTGATGTGTCCTCTTGATTCTCGGTCACGTATGTCCGATACCATGATCCATGACAGGAAACGAGTTCATGCGAAAAGTCAGAAGACTTGGGCGAAGACGTGCTGTCAAGGTCGCCTTTGTCCCGGAACGCGGCAAGGGCAGCCATGGGACATTGTATTACGGAGACAAGCTGACAATCGTCCGCAACCCGAAAGATGAACTCAAGACAGGAACCCTCCACGCCATGCTGACCCAACTCGGTTTAACCTTGCCCGATCTGTAGGAGGCAATTATGGACCAGTTTGTCTATCCTGCCACCCTCACCCCTGATGCCCAGGACGGCGGGTTTGTTGTCACGTTTGTCGATGTTCCCGAAGCCATTACGCAAGGGGAGAACGTCCTGGAAGCGTTGCAGCAAGCTGCGGATTGTCTTGACGAAGCCATGGTCGGACGCATACGTCGCCGGGAGAACATGCCTGCGGCGTCGCCTGTGAAGGCGGGGCAGTATGCTGTGCCCGTGCCCGCCCACACTGCGGCCAAAGCCGCGTTGTATCTCGCCCTACGTCAGGCGCAGCTCACGCAAGTCGAGCTGGCAGCTCGATTGCACTGCGACGAAAAAGAGGTCCGACGCTTGCTCGACCCCCGGCGTATGTCGAGACTGTCACGGATGGAAGCCGCTTTAGCTGTCTTAGGGCGGCATTTCGTCGTGGGTATGCAACCTGTTACTGGGACAACGGCAAGTGACGTGTACAATCTAGCTCCATGTTCTGCTGAACTGCTCCCTACTGGCATAGCCAGACGGCGGCAGACCCGGAAGGTGCGGGCCTAACAAAGCAGCGGTGAGCTGCTGGCGTTATGCGCCCGCAGCGCATTGTCCTCTTGCTTTCCGCCTGCTTTTTCGCTAACTGAAAGTGCGATTTACTCCTCTCCTCCTGAGAGACAATCCCCGGTCTTCACCTACCCACCACAAGTGAGTTTGCAGGCACTTGTGCGTCTTTTTTTTTTGTGCCATAAGGCGTCCTTGAACTGAAACGCCAAACCTCGGGTGACCGAGGGACGGAAAGCCGACGGGACTTATTCTCTGGGGGAGGTCGGGCTGGGGCGGGGCGAGAGCTGAAGGCTCTGTGGAACAATAAGTTAGCCGGGTTGCTGGGAGTGACAACCGAATGGGTCATGACGGTAGCCCGGCTTTTTTTGTCTGGGAAAAGTCGTCCGTTTTAGAGCCTATCCTAAAAACTCCGATCTGATAAACGACGTGAATGAGCAAAGCCAAGAAAGACGTGAGCGAGAAGCCGAAACGCACGCGGCCAGCCGCCAAGACGAACCCGACGACAGCTGCCTTTGACGTGTCCGATGAGTTATGGGCCGTGCTAAAGCCCTTGATTCCTGAGCACGTAAACACGCACCGATTTGGCGGGGGCAGACCACGGGTGCCCGATCGCAAATGCGCCAATGGTATCTTCTATGTGTTGCGGACGGGGTGCCAGTGGAAGGCCTGTGCCTCCTGAATCCCGGCGAAGGCCATGAACTCCTTAATGTCGTTGGCGTAGGATTTACGGGTGTGGCGATTGCGGAGGTTTCCGAACCATTCCATCTCGGGTGGCACGTCGGCCAAGCGGTAAAATTCCGCCGGAGTCAATGCGCGTTCTGTCTTCCCCCTGAGCGCCAGTTCCTGGACTGCCGTTCCTTCCGAAAGCTCCCCGTTGCCCATTTTCCCCTCCCCCGCAGTTTAGTAGTGATAAGCTATTTTATCCTTCTTAATTGGGCAAGGGGAAAAAGAAAACTTCCGGCTCTTCCAGCAAGATGAGGGACTTACCTTTGTTGGAAGAAAGCACAGTTCTACCGCACATCGTCTTTCTTCCCTTGTCCGTGCCCTAGCTGACTGAAACTTCTCACTGCTCCCGCTCTCGTGCCTTCGCCCTCTGTTTGTGAGCAACTCCCCTTGTCTTTAGAACGTACGTTTCGGCTTCCGCCTCCGCTTCGGTGTGAGGAGTTGGTGATTTGTGACTTCAGACTGCAGTAATAATTCGCCTTTAAGCCGATATAACTCTGCCTCATCGATAGGTACCCTATGATTTTTGACTATAGCAAACGCTTTGTCCAATTCTTCTAGCCCTTTTTCGGCCTGAGAATTCTCCTTGTATGCTTCCGCTAGCAGGGTATGATGAAGGGATGTTTCGATTGCTGCCCCCGTGGTCTCATAGGCAGCCAATCCCTGGACCATCTGTTCGATTCCCTCGTCTATACATCCCTGCTTTGTCAAAGCCCAACCTTTTATTATCTGCACGTCTGGTAACCAGAACAGAAATTCCTGCTCAACTGAGAGTTGGCTTAGCGCTTCCGCATGTTTCTGAGCCTCCTTTGGCTCATCGCGATAGAGAGAGAGCCATGCAGCAAAGTCTAAGGCGAGGGATCGACTGTAGGCGTGAGATTGCTGTTCAGCCAGTATGAGCGCTTTTTGGCTGGTCTTGAGCGCTCGGTCTGGATAACCCAGGAACCAGAACACACAAGCCTGAAAGGATAGACAAACCACCTCTGGATCTTGTCCGTAGAGAGACGTAAGATCGCCGTGTTGTTGAGAATTATAAAGATCGATGCTCTGTTGCAGGCGTTCTTGAGAAGCGCTCAGCTCGCCAAAATAAAATAAAGTACATCCAAGTATTCCACATGCTACCAAAAGCTAAGGATTTTGGGATTGCTCTGCTATACGCAGCAATTGCTCCGCTAAAGTGTGCGCGGTCTGAAGCTCTGCTCGCGCTATATAAAATCTCCAGAGTCCAATAAGGGCCGGGAAAAGCTGTGAAGCCTCTTCTACCTGTACCTGTTGGCATAGCTCTCGCGCTCGGGCGTAGGTTTTTTCTACATCAGGTTCTGCGTAACCTTGGGTAAAACTCAGCACGTCACCTAGAGCAAGTTGCAATTTGAGTTCCTGCGTGACGCGCTCAGATGTCTCTGGAAAATTCTTGAGCAACTTTAGCCCCTGCTCGAAGTGAGCGATCGCTTCCCGATGGGCGGACCTCCGCATGGCATTCTCCGCTGCTCGTTCCAGATACTGCACTGCCCGCCGGTAGTCCTGCCCGCGCTCAAAGTGCACAGCTAATTCCGTTGCTATTTCCCTTGTATTCTCTCCATGAGCTAGTTCCTCCCCTTCGCCGATCCGCTGATGAAGGCGTATGCGTCGAATCGGTCCCAGCCGATTGTACAAAACATCTTTATATAAGGAATGTAAGAATTCGTAGCGGCTAGTCACCGTCCCATCAGGCCAAGTCTCCACCTCTATCGCCCGTATAAATTGCCTGCGGCGCACTAACCCTTCACACCACGCTTCGACCTGCTCGATCCCTTCTCCTACGCCAGCAGCCACTGCCAGGGCGGAGAAGAGCACTCCGGCCACGCTCGCCACCTCGAGCACACGCTGGTCCTCCTTGGGCAGCCGCTCGATCTGCCTGACAATCAATTCTTGTAAGTTCTCAGGGATTCCTATGGTCACCTCTTCGGGAGATGCCTGCAGCTGCCATTGCTCCCTAACCTCACACACAAGCCCCTGCGCCACGAGGTAATCAACCACATTGACCAGAAAGAAGGATTGCCCTCCGTCCTTTGGTGGATAACGTGTAACAACCAGGGTGGCGGCACAATGCCTGGAAAGCGCTTGCTGAGATATTCAGCCACTTCCGCTTTCGCTAAAAAGCTGAGGGGCAGTTCTTCACACCACCCGTGCGTGTGGAGTTCCTGCTTGACGGCTTCCAAAGGATGATCGTTGACAATCACGTCGGCGGGCCGATAGGTGCCCACAACGAGGAGGCGAGCGATACCGCGTCGCTGGGCGATGTACGCCAGGAGATCGAGCGAGGAGAGATCGCACCACTGTAAATCTTCCAGCACGATGACCAGCGGCACGTTTGCGGTAAAGATCTCCAGTGCTTCGGCCATCTCGCATAGCATCCGCTCCTGCGTCGTTCCATGGATCTTGCGTTGCAACATCTCAAACTCTGCATCGGCTACCAACGCTGGCATCTGCACCAACCACGTTGGGGCATACTGCCGTAGGATGTCGATAAACCTTTTCCCCTCAGGACGACGACACAGACGTCCTACCGCTTCGAGAATGGGAAGGTAGGCCTCGCCCGCCCCATTCTGCTCAATACACTGTCCTCGTTCCAGCCATATGGTTTTCGATCCAGCGAGCTCTGTGAGAAACGCTTCAACGAGCGCCGTTTTGCCGATGCCTGGCTCGCCGGTGATGAACACTACCTGCCGCGTTCCCTGCCTCGCTTTCTGTAACCACGTACGGAGTTGCACCAACTCCTGCTCGCCCCCCACTAAGATTGGGGAAAGAGACGTTGGGGGGACATTTGGTTCATCTACGGGCATCTCTCTATCGGGGGCAGTTTCCTGCACGGCCCCGATGAAGCGGTAGCCAAGCTTTCCAACGGTCTTGATGAAGCGAGGTACCTTTGAGTCATCTTTCAACGCGTGGCGTAGCTTCCAGATGTAAGCGGTCAGCCCTCTTTCATCGACATAGATACCCGGCCAGACAGCTGTCAGCAGTTCTTTTTTGGTGACGAGCTGGTCCGGATGCTCGACCAAGTATCGCAAGATTGCAAAAGGTTTCGGGGGCAAGGGAATCCGCTCCGACCCGCGCCACAATTGTTCATCGGTGAGATCCAGACGAAAGGGAAAAAACTGAATCACGCTTGCCTCCTGTATAGCTCCCGTCTTGTAGCATGATTCCATGAAAACTCTAGAGTTTCTCTAGAGAAACTCTAGAGAAACTCCATAGTTCCCTCTAGTTTTCCAGGTCTTGCCTACATTATAGTCGCCTTATCACGATCATAAGAAGACACACAGTGAGTCACGAAGAAAAACAATTGGAGAGAGCAAGCTTTGGAGAGCGCCCTATACTCTCCCCCTATCGCGCGTTCGTCATCCTATTCCGAGAGCTGCCGACGGAACCGGAACATTTTGCAGGCCGGGTCGAGCATATGACGTCGGGGAGAAGGAGCCGAATGGCGGCACGGTAGCGTGCTGTATCTTGGAGGTCACCAATGGAAGAACAAAGGAGAACGCGTAAGAGAAAACCCAGATGGGCTTTGCTTGGTGTCGTCGCTTTATGCGGAGGAATCGGCCTGATTCCGCTTTGTTATGTTCTCTCGAAATGGCTGGGGACATACAACCCTGACGACATGACGAAGTAAATCGGGGGTTTGTCCATACGTGACGGGGTCAGGCAGCAAGCGGCTCCTGAGGGGAGGAGGTGTAGCAGCGACAAAAGAGATTATTAGGGAGACACAAGCGGCGGCAAAGTCATTCGTTCAACCATCTTCAGCGGGAAGGAAAGGAAAAGGAACATGAGAACGTTGGTGGTAGCTGGTTCTTTACTAGGGCTCAGTCTAGTGCTTGGGGGGTGCGCTTCCATTGTGGGCAAGAGTGCCTACCCGGTGGCGATCACCAGTCAACCCGACCAGGCGGATATTACCATTGTGGACGAAACCCACAAGACAATTTTTACGGGGAAAACCCCCACTACGGTGACCCTCAACACCAAGGCGGGCTATTTCAGTGGCAAGGACTACACGGTCACCTTTACGAAGCCCGGGTATGCGACGCATACGGCCCAAATCAGACGCGGGGTCAGCGGGTGGTACATTGTGGGCAATCTGTTTTTCGGGGGACTTCTCGGGTATCTGATCGTCGATCCCTTAACGGGGGCAATGTGGACGCTGGAAGAGCAAATCACGGCCACCCTCTCGCCGCAAACTTCCCAGCAAAATTCTGCGGCGACTCTGCAAGTTGTGTTGCTCGATGCTGTACCTGACTCGTTACGGTCGAAGATGGTCAGGATTCAGTAGTCCTCGGAGGAGGGAGCCTAACAATCGCCCACCAGCGGGCGCGACCCGCAGCTGACGGCATGGTTAGGCCAGAAGGAGGAAACTGATGAGACGTCAACCCACAGAGCATCCTATTGTCGCGGCAATTGCTGCATTTCTGACGCTAGCGCCAGCCGGAGGATGTAGCGAAGAGCCATCACAGACGCAACAGATGTCGAGTCAGGTGAGGGCAACGACTTCAAAGCGCGCAGCACACTTCGACTCAGATCGACTGATGAATATGCTGAGAGAAGCGGGAATCCATGCAGAGTTTGGAGGAGATCTGATGCTCCGACCGGACGCCCTCGGATTATAGATTCGGAGAGTGGGCTCGCTGAGGTCTTGAAAGTTAATGTCGACAATCCGTTATCGTTGAGCCAGGAGGATGTTGTGGCGCGTGTCACCGCACGCTTCTTCCAAGACCCGGCAAACTGGAAACACAATTGGCATTACAAGGCTGTCGCCTGTCAGCCATCAGGCTCTGGTAGCAAGATGCGAATCATCAAGATCGATTACGCGAATCGTAAATAAGACAGGCAGTTAAGGAGAGGTGGAAGGAGGGAACACGGACAGAAGATGGTGAAAAGGAATGCACAGGAGATTCGTGGGCGAACAACTTCGGGGATGGAGCTATTTCTGACGCGATAAAGGGGGAAGTCTCATGCGAAAACTGATTCTTACTGGTGTGGTTTCGTTACTCGCTTTTTTTTCCATTCAGCCCGGCAAAGCGCTGGGGGAGGTGCCAATAGACTGCGCGGTAGAACCTATGGTGAAAGCTATCAAATATGGAGACCTTGTCGGTGGGACAAACTGCATTATCAGTGCTGGTGGAGATACAGATCAGTTTACTTTCGTTGGGAAGAAGAATGAGAAAGTCATCCTCCAAGCGACCGACCAAGGCCCTTATCATTCTCAGTCTGCTTGTGTCACGTTGCGTTTCGGTGGCTTCCCGACGCCGAACGGGAATATAAAGTGCAATGACGTCACTGCACGCATTGATGAAACTCTCCCTGCGGATGGAACTTACACTGTTGTCGTGGAAGAGGACTCTAATGATGGGCTATCATACGGTTTGGTCCTTGAGAGACTATCGCCTTTACCTTCACCACCGACCACTCCTCTCTGTCAGGGTTGTCGTATTGACGATAGGGCGATCGATCGGGGAGGAGATATCGATCTCTTCAGTTTTGCAGGCAAGGCAGGAATGGTGATTCGAGTCCAGGCGACCGACCGAGGCCCTTATCATTCTCAGTCCGCCTGTGTCACGTTGCATGGGCCTAGTGGTCTACCCACGTCGAACGGGGGTAAAAGGTGTAATGACATCACTGCACGCATTGATGAAACCCTCCCTGCCGATGGAACTTACACTGTTGTCGTGGCAGAGGGCTCTCGTTATAGGCTGTCGTACACCGTTGATCTGCAGTGCTTCGCGAATTGCCCGGTTCTCCCTTACTGCGCTGGGTTGTTCGCGACTCTTGCCGGTACGCCAGGTGACGACGTCATTACGGGCACCAACGGGTCTGATGTGATCGCTGGCCTTAACGGCAACGATATCATCTATGGCCTGGGCGGCAACGATGTCATCTGCGGCGGGACTGGAGACGACCGGATTTCCGGCGGGACTGGGAATGATCGGCTCTACGGCGAGACGGGGAATGATGTTCTGCAAGGTGACAGCGAAATTGATCTCTTGAGTGGAGGCGATGGCAACGACACGCTCGATGGCGGCACGGGCAACGATGTGATCTACGGCCTCGGCGGTAACGATACCCTTGATGGTGGAGCCGATAGCAACCTGCTGAACATCGACATCTTACGTGGCGGCGATGGGAACGACACACTCAACGGTAACACAGGAAATGACCAATTGTTTGGAGAAAACGGCAATGACACGCTCAATGGCAACACGGGCAATGATCGGTTGTTTGGCGACGCTGGCCACGACACGCTCGATGGTGGGCTCGGAAATGACGGGCTTAGCGGTGGTGCAGGACTCGATGTGTGCGACGGGAATGCCGGCATTGATAGTCTTATTCTTCCTCCTCCAACGTGTGAGTTGGTGATCAATATCCCGTAACGCCAGGGATAGTAGGGGGCCATTTTGCATGGCCCCTGGGCTGCTGCCGAATTTTCCAGTTCTATAAACAGAAATGCACCTTGTGGAGCCTTGATCTGAGAAGGGCAAAGATACAGAAACTAGCGTAAGGCTTCAGGCTGAAGGCTAAAGAGGAAGTAAAGAACAGGCTTTCGGCTGTAAGCTTCAGACTGTAGGGGGAGGAGGAAGGACGTGAAAATAGCAAAATGGTGAGAGGGCGATACAGGAAGGCACGGCGATCCTTCACCGCCAATGGTTCAAGGTATGGATTTCATTGACGATGGGAATGCCGGAGGCAGTAAGATGATCGATGGACAGGACAATCTGCGCCCGGCTCATGTTTTTGCTCACTTCTTTCTCTTCGTACACGAGCAGAATCCCTGAGTGGGTGCAAGCCGTCGCTCGCCAGTGGTGATGCGGGTCAAGAAAATCATCAGGATCTTTGGTCAGCAATATATAGCCGTGACGTGCCTGATAGGAGAGATGTGCTTCGTCCGAACCCCGGACGTTCCAGCGCTCCGTGGCGTGTGGAGGTGATGTCCAGCGCGGCGGAGGAGAGCGGCCAAGATGTCGTCGTCAGCACAGTCATCCAAGTAGAGCGACAATGGCATGGGCCTTAGAGCTGGCCTTTAGCGCGCAGTCGCCGTCCCTCTTCTTCGGTTTCCGCATCAACCAGTGCCTTATTGCGCTGGTAGTAATCGAGGGCTTCTCGCATCGTTTCCACCGGCAAGCCGAAATTCCTAGCCGCCTCTTCTAGTGTCTCTCCCTCTCGGAGCATCGTTGCCACGAGGTGCCACACATGCATGTTGCGTCCGGTCATCCAGAGGATTTTCCGCCACGGGTGTGTTCGTGGCTCAAGGTACTGATAAGTGACTTCGGTTTCCAAGTTCATACGCGATAGCTTAATCTTCACTCAGGTAGAGGAACAAGTGTCGGAGCACCTCAGAAAATGAGTATAGAGAAAGGGTAGTGAGTCCTCATTCGTCTCGTAAGCCGTTCACAATCAGACAGTCAGTGGCGGCGATTGACCTTAGACGACAAGAAGTGTGAAGTACAACCTCTGAGGGAACGCTATGCCTCGACAAAGGAAATCTACGACACCGGTGCTCTCTCGCACGCTTGATGACCACTCGGTACGCTGGGCACCCGAAGGGAGCCACCCGTCGCAAGTATCCGGCTTGTTGAAACACGACCCGACGTTTCCAGAGTTTCGCAGCATTCTACAGCATCAACGACAGGAAGATTACCAGCAGGCATGTGACGCACGTGCCACGCCACCCCGCAAGCAAGGAAAGGGCAAGCGGTGTTTATCTTCAACACCGACACTCTCGCCCACGACCAAAGTGGTAGGAGTTTGAGTATGTCCGCTATAACTTTTGACACGCTCAAATTTACAAAGAAACTGAAAGAAGCAGGCTTTCCTGAAGCCCAAGCCGAAGCTGTTGTGGATGCATTTCTTGGGACTACCGGTGAGGCGGAGCTTGCCACCAAGAAAGATCTGCAAATTGAGCTCGCCCCCATTAAAGCCGATATTACACTCATCAAATGGATGCTCGGACTGTTATTGGGCGGGGTTCTGGCCTTGATTCTGAGAGCATTCTTTCCGGCTTAGATTTTCTTACCTACCGATGATCTTGTCACGAAGGGTTGCTCTCAGCGAACGCATGTTTCCCGCGTGCCTCACCTTTCTTCATCGCTGTTCGCCCCTGGCCCTCGCGTTAATCTTGTTCGTGTTCGCCTTTTTCACGTTCTCTTGGCGCATGGGTGAAGGACCCATCTATCGCACGATGGAAGGGCGCGAGGCGTTGGTGATGCAGGAGATCGTCAATTCCGGGAACTGGATTTTGCCGCTGCGGAATGGCGAAACGATCCCCTCGAAGCCGCCACTCTTGCATTGGACTGGAGTCGCGGCGGCTTATGTCACCGGAAGTGTATCTGAATGGAGTGTGCGATTTCCCTGTGCGTTGTTCTCCGCGCTCACGGTCGCGCTCACCTGTTTGCTGGGTTGTCGTCTCTCAGGGCGTGAGGTTGGGGTGCTCGCCGCACTGATGCTGTTGACCACGCCCATGGTGGTCGAAATGGGGCGTGAAGCCTGGGTCGATCCGGCTTTGTCATTCTTTGTAGTCGCCGCGCTCGCGAGCTTCTCGTCCATGTATGAAGACGAAGAGTGGCGTGGGTGGCGAAGCTGGGCATTTTACCTCGCGCTTGCCGGGGCCACGCTGAGCAAAGGACCAATCGGCTACATTCTGCCATTGCTGGTGATCGTGGTGTACCTCGCGGTCCAACACCAGCTCTCTCGCTTGCGCGACCTCTTCTTCCTTCCTGGCGCGCTGCTCGCGATTGGCCTCCCACTTCTGTGGTATCTCCTCGCGCTTCAGCAGGAAGGCTGGGCATTTGTCCACAAACAAGTGCTGCAAGAAAACTTGGTCCGTTTTGCCGCCGGATCAGGAAAGCGTATTCCCTCAACGGCATTCTTCGTCGGACCTTTCGTGATGTCGGGCTTGCCGTGGAGTGTGTTGTTTGGCTTCGCGCTCTGGCAATTCGCGCGCCGTGCGCCAGTCCGAGAAAAAGGCGTATTCCCTCTGCTCTGGTGGTTTTCGATGTTGATGTTCTTCTCAATCTCGGCGGGCAAGCGTGACGTGTACTTGCTGCCGTCCTATCCAGCGATGGCGCTCTTTACCGCTGAATGGGGCTGGGCGCAGGTGAGCGAGCACGCACAACCACTCCCGCGCGTGCTTCGTCTGAGTGCTCGAATCCTTGCCCTGAGTGTTGCCGCCGTGATCCTCGTATGTTCTCTCTTAGCCGTACTTGGCTATCTCACGATTGAGAGTGTCTGGGTGGATCGCCTCTTCGGACAGGAAAAATGGAGTGGCGTGGCGCTCTATCTACGGTTCGTCACTGAACATCCACTGTATGGAACAGCCGCATTAACCCTTCTCAGTGCCGGGAGTGTCTGGGCGGTGTTTTACGGTACCGCCGGACGATGGCGCTCCGCGCTGTGGTGTCTCCTCGGAGTGCTGCTCGTATCATCAGTGGCTGTCTATCCATTCACTCGTGCCTACACCAAAGAGTACAAATCCTTTACCGGCTTTGCAGCGGCGATTGCACAGGGTGTTCCGACGAATGAACCGCTCCGGTTTTATACCCCAGAGCCATACTCGTCAGAATTCGATGAATTCTCTCAAGTCTATTTCTATCTCAACCGTCACGTTCCACTGGCACCATGTTCTGAGCAACCAGACTTTGCTCAATGTGAGCCTGGACATTATGTCCTGCGGTTTCGCCACTGGCAAAAACTCCAGCCACTGCCGACGGCCGCGCTCGTCCTTGATAGTGCCGACTCCACTGGACCGAATCCCGAAACGCGCCTGGTGTTGGTCCGTCGCATCCCCTAGACGGCGCGGCAGGGGGTCGGTAAGAGACGTAAGCCGTGAAAAACACCGAAAAATCCACGATTGTCGAAGCAGAAAGCCCGAGCCCTCCGCTTTCAGCTCCTCTCGCGAAGCCTCCCCCCGATGCCGCTCCACTGATCGTCTGGGTCCGACGCTATCGTCGCTATCTTCCGGTGCCACTTGTGCTGTTCGTGGTTGTATTCTTACGACCGACCGTTCCGTTAGGCAGGCCAGGGCTCGATACCTTGACAGATATCCTTGGAGTCGGGATTTGCGCGTTGGGTCAATGGCTACGGATGTGGGCCTGGGGTAGTAACGCCGCCGTGGGCAAATGGGGCGTACGTGACCGTGGCCCCTATAAGATGATACGCCACCCACTCTATGCCGGGAACTTCCTCATCGTCCTTGGGCTCTCGATCGTCTTTCACAATCCGTGGGCCTATCTGCTCCTCTTGCCGCCCTTTGCCTACATGTACCATGCGATCACCAATATGGAGGAGAAGCGTCTGCGTCGTCGGTTCACCGAGGATTATCAGGAGTACCGCGAGCATGAGGTCCCGCGCTTTCTTCCCGCGTTACACAATCTGCATTCGGCATTCAGGACGACACTGCCCTTCGGCTGGGGACTCGCGTGGAGAAAAGAATATGAATCGTCGTGCGGGTGGCTTGCTGGCGTGATGATGCTCGAAGCCTACCAAGGCATACTGCTACGCGGCTGGGCCTCAAACTGGCCCTCTACTCGGACATGGGGGATACTCGCTGGGCTCATCGGTGTCACGGCACTGGTGTTGCGGCAGTGGAAAAAGGCGACTCGGACGCACAGAGCCACTGCGGGCAGCGCGTAGAGTGCCCGCGATTCTTATGAACACAACTCGCTCTCTTATCGTCAACGGTGACGACTTTGGTCTGTCGCCGCAAGTCAATGCTGGTATCCTCCAGGCGCACCAGCAGGGAATTCTGACTGACACGAGTTTGATGGTGACGGGAACCGCGTGGCGCGAGGCTGTTGAGTTGGCACATGTCACACCAACACTCAGTGTTGGTCTGCATGTGACGCTGGTGCAGGGACAATCGGTATTACCGCCGCACCTGCTGTCGGCAATCACCGACTTCGGCGGCAATTTCCCCAACGATGCGACGCTCGCGGGACTCCGTTATTTCTTCTCTCGCCGTGCTCGTGAACAGGTGTATGAGGAGTGTCGGGCGCAGATTGAACGATTCCTCTCGACTGGTCTTACGCTCACGCACATTGATGGCCACGTGAATATCCACATGCACCCCGTAGTCTGTGATGCGTTGATCGCGCTGATGCAAGAGTACGACATTCCGGCGATGCGCGTAACGAACGAAGACCCGAAGATTGCTTTGGCGTTCGATGCGCGACAGCGGGTACGCAAACTCAGAGAGGCGTTTATTTTCTCCCGCCTCGCGCGCCGGGCCACGCGCAAGCTCCAGGACGCACGGCGCGTGTTTCCTGATGCCCTCGTTGGGCTCCATCAGAGCGGTCAGGTTGATGAGCGGTATCTGCTGTACCTTTTACCGCAACTCCCGCCCGGAGTTACGGAGCTCTATTGTCATCCGGCGGTGTGGCCCTGCCCTGAAGTCGCGCGGTGGACGCCGACGTATCGTCGCGCGGATGAACTCGCGGCTCTGACGAGCGCACACGTCCGCACGACAATCGGGACGCTGGGCATTGCGCTCGTCAGTTATCGGGATTTGGCTTCCCTACCAGCCCGCCCCTGAGTTCCGTTTCGCGATCTCCGCCCGTAACGCTAATCGCGCCGCCGTGGGCAAGTCAACGAATTGACAGCCTAACGATAGCTGATAGTTGCCAACCTTCTTGGTCCAAGCGATTTGAATCGGGACTTGGCGGATTTCCAGTTCATCTAAGGAAGAATTCCACAACCAAGCGAGTCAAGGAACTCGGAGGCAGCAGCAGGGAAAATCGTTGATCGGTCAAGAGTTGGCAACCGGAAGCACTCAGATCAAGGAGGATGCCGGGGATTATTTCGTCGGCGGTGTTGACGCGTGGAAAGATCAGCCTGGCTGGCAACGCGGTCTCCAGTCGTTCTTCCCGTCGAAGGGCAGAGAGATAAGAGGGCGGATTGTTCACAGAAACCGGCGCGCTCGGTGTGATTAGCATAAAGAGTTCCTGTTCTTCTGGTGGAAGTAGCTGGTTCCAGCTCATGGGAGTCCTCTACCAGAGAGACGAATGGCAGGCAAGACGTACGTTTCCTCCATCTTCTACGCTTGTTCCGTTGTGCTGGGAGCCGGAGCACCGAGTGAGACTGGAGGGAGCGCGGTGAGGGGGTGCATCTTTCCATCCCGATTGACGCGAAAGGTCTGCTCGCCCCAACGGACCGTATCGCCGAATAAACTGACCGCCCATACCACAAACAAGATCACATCCACCAGCGGGACAAGCCAGAGTGTCTTGCGTGTCAACGTAGACCCCAGGAGTGCTCCACCTACGATGCCCGCGGAGAGCAGGCGAAGTCCGAGAGTGCCGAGCGCGAGCGCATGGAGCAAAGGGGAGGACCAAAAACAGAGTAATCCCAAGAGCGTCCACGCGGTGCCGTGGGTAATCAAGAGACTGCAATATCCAATCGGACGACAGAGGCGCTGCGTGCGAGCCCATCGCACTTGGTGGTGAAAGAGATCACTCATGGTGGACACCCCAGGATGGGTTTCCACTACAAGCGGAACAATGCGGGCCTCGTATCCCGCTTGCGTCACGAAATAGCCCAGGTAGTAATCGTCGGCCAAGTAGTCCGCCAACGTGAGAAAGCCGCCCATCTCGTCAAGACAGTGACGTTTGACCGCCATCGTGGCACCGAACGCATACGTCGTCTTTTCGACGTGGCTGGCGACAAGCACTTGTGGGACGAAAGAGGTGTTGATCATCAGCGATTCGAGACACGCCGGGAAAGGGGTGATGACCTCTCCGCGATAGGGACAGGTCACCAGTCCCACGCTTGAGTCCAAGAGCGGCGGAATGAGCCGCTGCAAATAATCCGGGGCAACGCTCACGTCCCCGTCACTAATGACGAAAATGTCATGGCCCGCGACCTGGGCCAAGCGATACAAAGTGCTGACTTTGGCATTGGTGCCAATGCTCGTGATATTGGTAATCAGACGAATGTCACAAGCTGGAAAGTCTTGCTGAAGCTGAGTGACGACCGCGGCCGCCGGATCATGGGGATCGCGAACCCCGCACAGAAGCTGAAAGCAGGGATAATCAAGACGGCAAAAGCTCGCGAGTTGGTCGTAGAGTTCGGGTGTCGCCCCTTTCAAGGGTTTGAAAAGCGAGACCGGCGGGAGAGTGGAAGATGAGGCCGAAAAAGCTGGTTGGCGAAAAAATCGCCGGGCCGTGTAGATGATAAAAAGAAAATACGCGGAGGCAATACCGAGCAGGATCAGCAATGCGGAAAACAGGAGAGTGGTCATAGGAGTGCAAGAACAGAGGGGTACGGGCTCCCGTACCCCTCGCGCTTATCGTGTTGTTGCACTTACGCGGCTGTCGAGGAAGCCATCTGGGGTTTCGCGGCCATCGCACGGCGTTTGCGCATGGTGCTGAAGAACTGTTTGCCCTCTGACCACATCCGTTTGCGTTCGTCGGAGTCACGAGCCATCTTCTTGAGCGATTTGAAGATGTACTGTGGCCGCAAATAATACGAGGTGTAGAATTTTTCGACCGCGGTGAAAATCTCTTCTCCAGACAGGTGCGGATAGTTAATCACGCATTTCTGGTACCCGGTCTCATCCACCATATCTTCCGGTTTGATGTAGCCATGCTCGACCGCGTAATCGTAAAACGCCGTGCCGGGATACGGAGACGCAAGCGAGACCTGAATCGTTTCGGGATTCATTTGTTTCGCGAATTTCATGCTCTCTTGAATGGTGTCCTTGGTTTCTCCCGGCAGACCAAGGATGAAGGTCCCATGAATCAGGATGCCGGTATCATGGCAGTCCTTGGTAAAACGGCGGGCCGTCTCCAAGGCGACACCTTTCTTGATGTTCTTGAGAATCTGCTCATTGCCAGACTCATAGCCAATCACAAACAGCCGCAAGCCGCCATCTTTCATAATCTTGAGGGTTTCGGCATCGACATTGGCGCGTGAGTTGGTGGACCAACAGAGTCCAAGCGGTTTCAGTTGCCGCGCGATTTCGCGAGCACGTTCCCGGTCGGCGGTAAAGGTATCGTCATCGAAGAAAATCTCTTTCATGCCGGGAAAGAGGTGTTTCATCTCTTTCACTTCTTCAATGACATTCTCCACGGAGCGGGTACGGTAGGAGTGGCCAGTTGTGACCTGCGGCCAGAGACAGAAGGTGCACCGCGCTGGACACCCGCGCCCGGTGTACATCGAGACATAGGGATACTGGCAATAGGGGCTATTATATTTACGAAAATCCAGATCGCGGGCGTAAATCTGGGTGACGAACGGGAGCTGATCGAGTTCCGCGTTGGTCATCGCCATACGGTCGAGATTGTGATGAATCGTGCCGCTTTTCTGATAGCTGATGCCACGAATCTGACTCCAGTCCATGCCGTCGGCCACTTCTTTCATGGAATAGTCAAATTCCTTGCGGGCCGCGATATCGATAGCCGGAGACGCTTTCAGGGTCTGGTCCGGCTGGGCGGTGGGATGTCCGCCAACAAAAGCAATGAGACAGTTCGCGTTTTGCGCCTTCATCATTTCGGCGGTGCGCACATCCATTTTGAATGATGGCGTGCTGGTATGGAGCACGACGAAGTCATACTCCTTGGCGATCGCCACGGTTTGCGCTTGGGTTAACTTCTCTGGGGGAGCATCAAGTACCCGGCTGTCCTTAATCATGCCGGCTGGATAGCAGAGCCAGGTTGGATACCAAAACGACCATACTTCACGTGTGGCTTGATAGCGTGAACCCGCGCCGCCATCAAAATTGTCATACGCAGGGGGGTTGAGAAACAACGTCCGCATTCCCGTCTCCTTCTCCTCATCAGGACAAATAGTTATTGCAAGGGCGGCATTATACCTACGTGGCCGCAGAAAGAAAGGCGCTACGACAAGGGAACGGGCGCTAGCGCCGAGACTACCGACGCAGGCCCGCCTGCCGCATCAGTGGCATCACGCGCTCACCAAAGAATTGCAGTTCCTCGTGGTAGTCCAACCAGCACAAGATCAAGCCATCCAGTCCAAGCCGTGAGAGTTGCAGCAACCCCTCAGTGACTTGCTCGGGCGTACCGACCAGCGGGTATCCGCCCCAGCCCGCGATGAAGTTTTCGGCGAACTGCATCAGATGTTGCGCACTAAAGGAGCCGCTTTCGACGCCGAGCAACCCCAGGATATTGCGAGCCGCGCCCCAGTCGCCTTGCTCGATAATGTGACGGCGCGCCTGGCGCGCCTCCTGTTCGGTCTCCCGGCACACGACGAAGGCGTAACTCATCATGCCAATGTCACGACCGTAACCGTGGGCCAGGCGTTTCACATCGCTGACCACCGCTTTGCCGTTCTCCAGGGTGTCGATGGTGATGAAATTGAAATCGGCTTCGCGCGCGGAGAAGTCGCGCCCAGCGGGCGAGAACCCGGCGGTGATGATGACCGGGTAGGGCTGTTGCACGGGTTTCGGGAGCAGGTAGCCATCCGTGATCGTGAAAAATTCCCCGTGGTGGTCGAAGTGCTGTTCCGACCACAAGCGCTTCATCACCTGAATCCATTCCCCGGCGTAGCGATAGCGGGTATCGTGCGCCATTTGTGGCATGCCAAACATTTCCATCTCTGGCGTGAACCAGCCACAGACGATGTTGAGCCCCCAACGGCCCGCCGAGATGTGGTCAATGGTGGAGCCCTGCTTCGCGGCCACGATCGGGTGCATGGTCGGGACGTGCGAGGTGGAGAAGACCATGATGTTCTTGGTCTGGGTCGCCATGGCCGTCGCCCAGATGTAGGTCTCCATGCAAGTGCCGTTAAAGTCCGTGGTGCCGCCAAACCCGCGCCAGCGGCCCACCGGCACGAGCAGCTCGAAACCGAGCGCATCGGCTTTCTGGGAAATCGCCACACTATGTTGGTAGGTCGGCTCGAAGGTGGTTTCGGCGTGACTGATGGTACAGCCGTTACTACAGTTCTGACCAAAGATGCCCAGTTTCATCTTCTGGTCATTGAAGACTGGCACGTGTTGACGGCGATACTCCGGCAGTTCAGTTGCATTCATGGTGCGAGTTCCTTTATCGTCCTCAGCGATGAGTAATCTTGATATTCCCATCCGCACGAAGGGCAAGTAAGTGTACGGCCAAACGGGTCCAGGTCAAGTTCCGCTTCGAGGGATCAAGACGGGAAGAGGTTGTGATTGACAGCGTGCCATGCGATTTGTATGGCAGAAGGCACGCTCGCGAAACAATGACTCAATGACGTAATGACCAAATGACCCAATTCATAAGGAGGGTAGCGATGATCGACGCACCGAACCAATGGCGGTTAGAGACTCCCGGACACACAGGCTGGCAGCGGACCGCGCGGCCCAGTGATCCCAACAAGTATTTCATGGTGTCCTGTGACAGCCACACCAACGAACCCGCGGACTTGTGGCGCGAGCGGCTTGACGTGAAATACCGTGACCGTCTGCCGAAGATTGAGGTGGATGAAAAAGGCGTGAAGTGGCAAGTGTCCGAAGGCTGGCAAAAATCCCGACTGCATGACACCGTCTTTCATGGTGAAGACCTCGAACGGCAGAAGTCCGGGGCCGATCCCGTGCAGCGGCTCAAGGATATGGACCGCGATGGCGTCAATGCCGAGATTATGTTCCCCAACAAAGGGCTCTTGATGTGGGCCACGCCCGAACCTGAGTTCGCGCAAGCCCAATGTCGGGCCTACAACGATTGGGCGTGGGAGACATTTGGCAAGTATAATGACCGCATGTCACCGATGGCCGCTATCGCCACGGGCGATCTCGAAGGCTCGATTGCCGAGATTCGGCGCGTGGCGAAGATGGGCTACCGTGGGCTCACGCTGCCATGCAAGCCGATTTTTGGTTCGTATGACGCGAAACATCCCAACTACAACCTGCCGCTGTTCGATCCGTTATGGGAAGTGATTCAAGAGACGGGGTTGCCGTTCACGTTCCATATTTCCACGGGTCGTGATCCCCGCGTGGCGCGCAAGGATGGGGGCGCGGTGATCAACTACGTGTCGCATTCACTCGCACCGACCGTCGAGCCGATCGCCAATATGTGCGCATCGGGGCTGCTGGAACGCTTCCCCCAACTCAAATTCGCCGCGATTGAGTGCGGCATTGGTTGGGTGGCCTGGGCGCTGCAAGCGATGGACGAAGCCTACAAGAAACATCACATGTGGAGATGGCCAAGTCTGAAGAAGCTGCCGAGCGACTACTTCCGTGAGCACGGTTACTGCTCATTTCAGGAAGATCAGGTCGGGGTCGACCTCGCCGTGCCGTACAATCTGGTGGATAACTGCTTGTGGGCCAATGATTACCCGCATCATGAAGGCTCGTGGCCGCACTCGGCGGAAGCGATTGAACGCCAGATGGGCCGGCTTAACGAGACCCAACGGGCGAAGATACTGGGGCTCAACGCGGTCAAGCTCTTCAAGTTCGCGGTGCCGAAGGAGTATGTGGCGAGTTACGGGGAGGCCGCGCAGTAAGGCAGCCCCACCGCTCATCGCCGGGGGGTGAAACTCCCGGCGCCCTTACGACTCTGAAAAAGACCTGCTTGTGTACATCGACGATTTCATTTGGTTGCCCGATTTCGTGGACAAACTGGCCGGAAAGCACCATGTCACCCAAGACGAGGTAGAAGAAGTATTCTTCGATCACCCTCGGTATCGGTTTGTGGAGTTGGGATATAGACCCGGAGAGGACGTATACGTTGTGAGTGGCCAAACAGATGGAGGCCGCTATCTAATCGTGTTCTTCATTCAGAAACTGTCACACCGAGCGCTGATCTTGAGCGCACGAGATATGGATGAAACAGAACGGAGACGCTATGAGCGCAAGTGAAGAGACACAACTGACGAGCATCTCGCAAGCGCGTACACTCGACGAGGTGGCCGATTTTTGGGATGCGCACAGTCTGACTGAGTATTGGGACCAGACTCATGAAGTGGACTTCGAAGTCCGAGCAAAGCGCAGGCGACGAATTACTCTTGATCCTGACCTTTATGGACGAGTCGAGGCACAGGCACGTGAGCGTGGCCTCTTGCCCGAGACGTTAGTCAACCTCTGGTTGACTGAGCGCCTACAAGAGGCGGGGAAGGCTGGCGCGTAGCACAGACCAAAGGACCGCCAATCACCTCTTGCAGGTTAATGCCACTGCTGTGAACACCTTTGGCTAAGCCGTAGCAGTGCAGGGGAATTGGGGCAGGTCTAGAGTTTTGACTTTTTGCTGTATACCCCTGTACTCTCCTTTGAGTTAAAAATCCAAACTAAAATCTATAGACCTGCCCCTCTTTTTTAGTTCTCCCCCTATAACTCGTCACCACCTCATTGCTGCTGATAGGAGTGGACAGCTTGGTTCTTCCTTGCATTCATAAAGAACGTATTACACGACAGGTGAGACCGACGATTGATCTCCTCACCAACCTGGATGAATGGCATCCCGATGTTTTGCTCCAACACAATATCCTGCCGAAGGATTACAAAGGGGCGTTAGTCTTTCGTTCGGCGATTGAGAGCATTCGTGGAACTTTTATTGCCTCTTCGACCGTGGGGCGTGAAGGGTTTGTCTGAAGCATTCTGGAGGAATTGACGACACTCCGGCGCATTGCGAGTTACGAACACAGCGGCAACAGAAACCGCCATGATTTTACCGTGGCGGTGACGCGTGACCCAGATTACTTTGCCGCCATCGAAGTCAAAGGAGGGGAAGGGAACAGCATTAACATTTCCGAGCGCCCCTTGTGGGCTAGGGAATTTGGGGTGTGGTGCCATCTCGATGGTGCCATTATCAACTCTCCCGCGCATGGTGCCAAAGCTATCATCGGCCGCCTGACGAATGAATTGGTGAGTCGGAGAAAGCATGTTGATGTCTTGTTTTTTAGAGACGTGCTTTGTGGCACCTCGGTACGACCGTGTCCGAAATACCCGAGTCGTCCAGGAAACAAAGGGACGCGCATTGCTCCTGACGTGTTTCTGTTCCCTCAGCGCATTCCTCAAGAGGCTGATCCAGAACCGCCAGTGCATACGTTGGAGACACTCAAGCTGCCGAGATTGGTGCTGGAGATGTTTGGCGTACCACGAGAGCAAGAAGAGGCTCATATTTGGCAAGTGCACGTTTCTTTCCGGCGCGCTTCCGAAGAAAGGGTTGCGAGGGAGGTCCGTATTGTTCATCGCGGCGAGAATGTCGGCCCAGGCAAGTCGTGAGGAAAGCAGCAAGAAGCAAGTAGGAGAGGCCCCATGAGAGAAGCCGTGCAACTGCGCATGTTTGACGAAGAAAAGACCATTCAACGACTTGATGCTAAATTGTGGCATGGCTCGTTCAATGCACGAGAGAGTTCCCTGCATCAGCTTTCTCCCTATGTCGGCAAACTGAAGTCCGGGATGGTACGGGTTCTCGTATCCCTCTACTCGAAACCGGGAGATATTGTTCTCGATCCCTTCTCTGGCTCTGGCGTTGTTCCGCTTGAAGCCGTGTTAGCCGGGCGAGTGGCTTTCGCCAATGACCTCAGCCCCTACGCCTATGTCCTCACGCGAGGAAAACTTGACGTGCCGCAAAGCGAAGCCGCCGCCCTGCAACGGGTCAGCACCCTGCTCGAACAGATTGAGCGGGAAGCAAAATCCACCGACCCGAGTCAGGCCCCAGACTGGGTTCGAGCCTTTTTCCATCCCCAAACCTTCGGTGAGATTCTCGCGGCGTTCCGACTCCTGACCGAGCATAAGGACTATTTTCTGACGGCGTGCCTTTTGGGTATTTTACATCACGTCCGCCCAGGATTTCTGTCGTACCCATCGAGTCATCTCGTGCCCTATCTCCGTAAGACGAAGTATCCGCCAGAGCAGTTCGCGGACATGTACGCGTATCGAGATGTGCGCTCGCGGCTGATTGCCAAGGTCAAACGAGCGTATCGCCGGGCCTTGTTGCCGATCGATTGGGAGCAACGGCGGTATCAAATATGGCAAACCAATGCGATGAACCTTCCGCTTGAGAGGGATACCGTCGATACGATCATTTCCAGCCCTCCCTACTTTGGAGCTCTCGATTATGCGCGGGACAACCGGTTGCGGTTGTGGTGTCTTGGCTGTGAGGACTGGAAAGCGTTGGACACTTCGTTGACAGCAAGCACGAAGACCTATCTCCCTCAAATGATGATTTGTCTCGGAGAAATGGACCGGGTCCTGAAGCCTGGCGGGTATTGTGTCCTGATTTTAGGGGATGTGGAGCGTAATGGAGAGAAGCGACGAACGGCGGAAATCCTGAGCACATTAGCGCGAGAGACAACAGACAATCGCTTGGTCACGGAAACAATCTACGATGATCGTATTCCTGATGAGCGACGTTCTCGACGCCGGACGACCACAACGAAGTTCGAACGAATTCTCGTCATGCGCAAGCAGCAGTAGGATGATCTTGACCAGTGCGGAAGACGGGTCACCTATTCCCACACAGCACAACGCCGGGTTCGCACCCGGCGCTTCGTGTGACTGTTTCACCAAGCAAACAGGCTGTTACGCCCCTATCTCATAACTGCGCAGCACCCGCCCTGGCAGCGCGCCACTACAGATGCCGTTCTCAAAGGTGATCTGACCGTTGACGATGATGTGGCTGTATTCTTGGGAAGCTGCACGGAGTCGACGACCGTCCGGTCCCAGCGGAACATGCGGATCGCTCCTTGTTCGGAGTCCGGGGCCGTGCCAGGCATCACTGTCGGTGCTTTTTCCATGTTCGCCTTCATGGCGGGACGCCGCGCCGGGTCCGCGAGCTTGGCTTTGCGTTCGGCGAGCGTGCCGATGGTGGCTTCATTCCATGCTGGCAGTTGGTCAAACAAGCCAAAAGAACGCGGAATGATGGATGATCCGGAAGGGGAGATTTGCCTTCTCCTTACCACAATGCGTGCGTCGTTGACAAACGGAATTTCGCTGCCAGGATTCAGCACGAAAAGGAGGACCAACCATGCGTGTTGCTGTTGGCGGCTATATCGCCGCGGTGAATTCTTTTGTCGGCTATCGGATGGACCTGGAACAACATAAACGAGCGACGATCACGGGTGACGCCGTGTTGAGAATTGGCGATTTGGCCACATCCGGGTTTCTTGATGTCGCCAAGGCCAACAACTGGGACGCGACACCGCTGCCGTTTATCGTCCCTGGAGTGTGGGGACTCGTCACGGCGGAAGCCCATGAGTGGGTGAAAGAACAGTTTCTCTCCGGGCTGCGCAACGCCGGGCGTGTGGATGGAGTTTTTCTCCAACTCCACGGTACGTCCGCGGCGGAACATATTGATGATTGTGAAGGCGACCTGCTCGCGGCGATCCGTGGCGTCGTGGGCGACTCCGTGCCGGTGATCGTCTCACTCGATGGTCACGCCAATGTCTCTCCGCTGATGGTGAAGAGCGCCACCATGTTGATTGGCGTGAAAACCAATCCGCATTATGACTTCGTGTCCGTTGGTCAGCAGGGTGGTCGCGTCATGGCTGGTATGTTCGCCGAAAAACTGCGACCGACCAGCGCGTGGGCGCAACCGGACATTCTCCCGTCCTTACAGAAACTCTACATCGCGCCGGGCTGGCCGATGGAGCACCTCATGCGCGTGGCGCATAATCTCGCGGTCAGTGATCCGCGCGTGCTGGACGTGTCGTTGCTCGGCGGCTTCTTCTGTTCGGATAGCCATAATACTGGGCTTAGTGTGACAGTGACGACCAATAACGAACCAGCCCTCGCGCGCGAGATCGCTGAAAAAGTGAAAGAGGCGTGTTGGGCGAAGCGCCATTCGTTTCAGGTGGATGCGGTGCCGGTGGCGGAGGCGGTGCGGGAAGCGATTGATACGGATGACGGGCTGGTGGTCCTTGGTGATCTCGCCGATAGCGGGGGCGCGGGCACACCGGGTGACGGCACCGCGCTGCTCGCGGAATTGATTAAGCAGAATGCCAAGAGCGCGGTGATTGGCAACATCGCGGACGCGGCGGCGGTGCAGGAAGCGGTGAAAGCGGGCATTGGCAAACAGGTCACGCTCACGGTTGGTGGCAAAACGGACAAGTCGCATGGCGACCCGGTGCAGATCAGTGGCCGGGTACGGGTTATTCACGATGGCGTCTTCAGCGCGGCGACGACATTCAACGCGGGCACCTATCGCCGTGGGACGACGGTGGTGCTGGATTGTGGCGGGCTAGAAGTGATTTTAACCTCACGCCCCGTGTTGGTGTTCGAGCCCAACCATTTTCGCAGTCTGGGAATCGAGCCGACGCAGCGGAAAATTATCGCCGCGAAATCCGAATTGCAACATCGTGCGGGGTTCGAAGGAGTCGCCAAGAAAATCATCGACGTAGATACCCCAGGATTGGCGACACAGGACTTCTCGCGGTTGCCGTTCCGCAAAATTCGACGGCCAGTGGTGCCGTTGGATAATCTCTAGGGGATGGGGGCTGGAGGCTAGGGGCTGGTCGGTTGATGAGTAGGGTGGGTCGCGACCCACCCTACGGAGCTACGCCCCTTCGCCGTTTCCTTCCGGCGGACAGCGCCCTGGCTTGTCGTGCGTGTCATTGATAGTGAAGAGCGCCGATGGAAAAACCCACAACGCCGACGCACGATCAACCGCTTGACTTCTTCGCGACCGCTTTAACTATTCTCCTCTGCGCGATTTGGGGTGGCGCGTTTGTTGGGATCAAGATTAGCACGCTCGACATGCCGCCGCTGGGTTCAGGCGCGATTCGTTTCGCGCTGACAAGCGTGGTGTTGCTGGCATGGGCGCGCTACCATCGCGTGCCCATGCGCTGTCAGCCGGCGGACCTTGGCACACTCGCGGTGACCATCGTGCTGTTCTTCTACATCAACATCACCGCGTATGTGGGCACGTCGTGGACGACGGCGGGACGGGCCACGGTGTTCTTCTACACACAGCCGATCTTCCTCGCGTTGCTGGCGCCTTATTTTTTGCCAGGGGATCGGCTGACCACGCGTAAGCTATGTGGGCTCGGCCTCGCGCTGACCGGCATCGTGGCGTTATTCTTCACCAAACTGAGCGGACAAGCGGCCTCAACATTGGCCGGTGATCTCTTCGTGTTAAGCGGCGCGCTCGGGAGCGCGTTTTCTGGCATCGCTACCAAGCGCACCGCGGGTCGCATTCATCCGGTCGCGTTGATTTGTTGGCAGTCGTGGATTTCCTGGCCGTTGTTGGGGCTTATGTCGTGGTGGCTGGAAGGGGGACGACCATTCCTCTTCACCAATCGTGCCATTCTTTCGATTCTCTATTTGGGGGTGATTTCCGCTGCGTTTGGGTTTGTCGCGTTCGCGTGGTTACTGCAACGCAACTCCGCCACGCGCGTCACGGCGCTGACGTTCCTCGCGCCAGTCTTCGGCGTTTCGTACAGTTGGCTCTTTTTCGGAGAGACCTTCGCGCCGTTGCAATTGGTGGGGGTGTTGGGGGTGTGTATCGGGGTGTACGTGGTGAGTAGTCGCGGCAAAAAAAAGGATTTAGGATTTGGGATTTAGGCTTTAGAAGAAGATTTCTACTGCCCTGATCCAAAGCCTAAATCCCAAATCCTAAATCCTGCCCTCAGCTCCCAACTTTCTGCACCAACTTCACGCCAAACTGCTCAGCCGCATTCCCGCCAAGCATCCGCGCGATAGTGGGCTCATCGACCCGCGCCCGCGTCAATTGCTGAATCGCATCCCACGCACTCGTCGTGTCTTGATGTGGATAGCGCGACCCCCAGACGATCTTTTCCGCGAACTGATGCGGCAGTTTCTGGATCAATCGCTCCTCCGCGTCAAACCCCAGCATCACATGCCCTTCCTCCCACATCTCCTCGACATCCGTCCGCACTGGATAATAGTGCAGCAACGGCACCACCCGCGCCGAGGCTTCCATCTTTTCCAGCACCTCCTCCATCCACGACGCCTTGCCATGCGCCACAACCACTTTCAGCCGAGGGTAACGCTGCATCACCGTGAAACCGATCAGCGTCGAAGCCACGAACATGTGATTGTCGAGCCAGGGTGCCAGAATCGGCGCGAGCGGATGGCCGAGTGGTGGCGAGGAAAAGAAGGAGATGTTAGGGCCGTTGCCACCCCCAGCCTGCGGCCCACCCCCCGGCTCGCTGATGAACGTGCGATGATGCAGCCGGTTCTTGATCTTCTCCACGAAGGGGCCGTGCGAGGTCCACTCCGGGTTCCATAAGCCCGCCGTGGGATGCACCGCCGCTGGTACCCCCAGGTGCTCCAGCTCCGCCCACAGGGGGTCGTAATAGGGGTGCGTGAAGTAATGCCCTTCGATAAACATGGGCCGAATAAACGCGCCGCGAAAACAGGGGATCGTGGCGATCCGTCGCAACTCGGCCACGGTGTAGTCCATGTTCTGCAACGGAATCATCGCCGCCGCGAACAACCGCTCTGGCGCGACCTGGCAGAAATCGACCATCCAGTTGTTGTAGGCGCGTGCCATCGCGTAGGCCACGTCCGGGTCTTCAATCAGATGAAACCCTTCGGCGAACCACGTGGGATACAAGAATGTCTGGTCCACGCCCATCGCATCCATGTCACGCAATCGTGCCTGGGGGTTCGACGCCCCTTCATTCGCCGCGTGCCGACGATCCGGGTCGAGGTCCCCAACCTGCTCCCAGGTCATGCCCGGCTTCCAGATCGCATGCCGGGGGATATTGCAGTTCATCGTGTCGCGAAACATCTTGCCGTTGACCTTGAGGTAGGAGTTGAACTCCCCTTCTTCGCGCCACAACGCGGATTTGCCCAGCGTCCGATATTCCGGTTCCAGATAGGTTTCCCAAACCACCTTTGGCTCCACGACATGGGAGTCCGCGTCAAACACCGCGAAATTCTTGCTCGTGCTCATGCGCGTGCTCCTTCCCGATCGTGGCCACTCGTGGCGTGGCCACTTGTGGCATCACCATTGGCACGACCATTCCCGCGCACGCTCTCTCCGCCACGACGGACAATCCCAGCTTCGGGCTCCAGCGAGCGTTGCACTTCTTCCGCGGTCGGCCACCAGGCGGGCCGTTCAATGCTTGTGACGCGGTCACGGATGAAGGTTGCTGGTGCGTCAATCCTGTACATTTTGCGCGCGTTCTCACCGAGAAACTTGCTCTGATACGATTCGGGCAACGCGCACTTGCGCATCGTCTCCAGCGCGCGCCAGACATCGTCGCCATCGTGATGATAGACATCGGACGACCACGCCAAGATATTCCCGTAGAACTCCGGTAACCGTGACGGCGGGGCTTCGTCGCCCTCGAAGCCGGTGACGCAATGCTCGAAGAAAGTCTCGCTCGGCAAACGTTTCAGGCGCGGCATCTGGCGCTCGTTGCGATAGAGCTTGTACATTTTGTCGCACTCATCCAACAAGAAGCTCAGCCACGTGGACGACGCCTCGAAGACCGCCGCGCGAATCTTGGGGTGCCTATCAAAGAAACCGGACATCAAGGTCATCGTCACCCACAGTGCGGCTTCGGCCTGGAAATTCTGCACGTTGGTGAGAAAGAAGTGGGGCAGGCCGGAGCTGTACACCGTGCGCGAGATCAATTCCGCGCCTGAATACTGCTCAGTATAGCCAGGCGGTTTGAGCGACCCCCCGGCGGGAAAGGGGTGCATGCCGTAGACCACGCCGGTTTCTTCCATCGCATACCACAGCCGATCATACTTGGGCTGAATGGGATAGTTGCCCATCGCATCAATGGGGCGTACGAGCCCGACGCGACAGCCTTTGGCGGCGACGCGATAGAGTTCTTGCGTGGCGAACCCAGGGTCTTGCATGGGCAGCATCGCCGCGAAAAAGAGCCGATTGGGGTCCGCCTGACAGTAGTCGTAGGCCCACTCGTTGTAGGCTTTGCACATGGCTTTAGCGCCGACGGCATTCTGGAGCCACGGGTAGGTATCGATGTCAGTGGGAATAATCATCACCTGGTCGATACCTTGGACATCCATGTCACGCAGCCGCGCGGTTGGTTCGTAGGAGCCTTTATGGTCGATATAGTTGGCTTGCTCTTTGGTGAGGGCGGTCGCGGGATTGAGGTTACGGACGTTGAGGGCGCGTTGGATGTCATGCTTGAGGCCCGGTCCGGCGGAGGTGAGGATATTGACGAAGCCCGCCGTGCCACCGATCCGTTGCGAGCCGATACCCGCGCCAGCGTGGCCGTTGACGATCAACTGCTTGGTCTCCGCGTCAAACCACATCGTGGTCTTGAGTGCCTCCAGCTCATCCTTGGTGAGCCAGTCCTTCGCGCGTTCCCAAATCCACGCGGGTTCGGTGACATGGGCGTCGCAATCAAAGGTGGGAAAATCCTTGCTCATGGGTGCAAACTGTTGAATAGGCATGGGGGCCTCCTTTTTGGTCAGGCTTATTGATGAAGTCCAAAGTCTAAAATGGGGAACCCGTAGGGTGCGTTTCGCGCATCATCCCCTTTCTCCGATTCCCCGATTCTCCCATTCTCCGCCTCCATCCGGGGGTTACACTTGCTCCGGGTCGATCCCCGCGCGACGGAGCAACGCGGCGAAGTGCTCGGCCCGTTGACGTTCCTGCTCCGCGCGTTGGCGTTCCTGCTCGGCCCGTTGATTCTCTTGTTCGGCCCGTTGCTGTTCCTGCTCGGCACGTTGATGTTCTTGCTCCGCGCGTTGGTCGGCTTGGTCCGCGCGTTGGTGTTCTTGCTCCGCACGCTCCTTGCCGGTGGGGATCACGACGCCCTGCTCATCTGTCCACCGTAACCACGTATCTACTCTTCCCTCAAACTCCCCTTCCCACAATGTCAACCCGAGCTTTAAGCAGCCAATTTGCGTCGTGTCCTGACGTTCGTATTCCATCCCCTGGAGTCGGTGGATTGTGAGCACCTCGGACATCACCTGCCGTTGCGGGTCGTAAATCACATAAAACGGCACGCGCATCCTGGCATACTTCTCGCGCTTCTCGATCCGCTCTCCCCCAACCGTATTGGAGACAATCTCCAGCACCAGTTCCGGGGGCTTGCCAAATTCCCAGACAAAGTAGGAGCGGTGTTCCTTGCGCCACCAGTCCTGCGCCACCGTCACGTCCAGACTCAAAAACATATCGGGCACGATGGCGGGGGTACGGGCCTGCCAGAACACCCCCACATTAGCAGCGGCGAGAAAGGAGCGATTACCGCCTGGCCCAGTCCAGGAGCTATAGAGCGGTTCAGTCAACAAGCGTTGTTGTTTCTCGGAGGGGATATTATCCACGGGTGTATCATCCTCGGTAATCAGCGCGGAGATATCGGGAGTCATGTCGGAGAGACACTCATCCATAGGCATGTCATCCTCGGTGATGAGCGCGGAAATATCGGGGGTCACTTCTGACATAGGTTCTAACATTGGGACACCTCGCTGACAGCCGCGAAACTCTCCGCCATTGCGGCATAAGAAAGCGTTAGCGTGAAAATATAAGGTTATGCGGTCTGTCCACCGTTTATAGCGCGGAGACTCAGTTTTTCAATCACTCAATCACTCAATTCGTCTCGCTTTCTCCGCACGAAAAGCAGGCGAGACGCCTGCGCTCCCAGGCATTTTCTTCACTTTTGACTTTTGCCCTTTGACTTTTGACTTTTGACTTCTTCTCTCCCCTTGTTCTCACCCCGCCGTTTGTACATACTGCGCCCCATCTTGCAAACCCTAGAGGAGGTCCCCATGCGTGCTTTCTTACGTGTCACTCTCGCAACGCTCATGAGCCTGACCCTGCTTCGTGGTGCTCAGGCTGAGAGTGTTACCCCACCCGAACCCGAATCCGCGACACCAGCCACGCAGCAACAAGTGCACAAGTTGCTGACCGGTCTGCCGTTGTCTTTTATCCCCAACCAGGGGCAAACTGACAGACAGATCAAGTATTCCCTGCACGGACGTGACACGCAGGTGTACTTCACCGCCAAGGGACTGACGATGGTGCTGACCGAGCCGGGGAAAAAAGAAGAACCGCGCCGGGAAGCGAGTCTCAAGGCGACGCCACGAGTGGCCACGCCGCAGGAACCTGAATCCCGTCCTCGCTGGGTGACGAAGCTGGATTTTGTGGGCGCGCGGCGAGATGTGCAACTCGAAGGCGTTGAGCGCGGTGAGGCAGTGGTGAGCTACTTCAAAGGCAATAAAGACCAATGGAAGACCGGGCTGCCGACATACGGAAAAGTGGTGTACCGCGTAGGTATGGCCGGGGATTGATGTGGAGTACAGCGGCACCGGGCAGAAGCTCAAGACCACGTACATCGTCAAACCGGGTGCCGATCCCAAGCGGATTCGTTTAGTCTATCGTGGCGTAACCAAGTTGGCGCTGGCGGAGAACGGGCAACTCAACATTCACACGCCGAAGCAAATACTGAC
>JANMSE010000042.1:0-10514 GCA_031389045.1 Deltaproteobacteria bacterium
GGCTGTCTTTTTTCGTATTCGCCCATTCCAGAACTTTCCCGTCGCAATTCCAGAACTTTCCCATGACTTCCGCGCGCAAATTTCTTATCTCTCTCTCTCTCAGAACGGACGCAATAACAACCACTCTAGAGAAAGGAGGTGATGCCTTTTGCGGGTCAACGCACGGTTTCTCTATCAACGGCTCTTGGGAACAACACCATAACGATAAGAAAGGAGAGCAGATTATGACAACTTCAAGGAAAACATTGAGAACGAGCCTGGCAGCCGCGCTGCTGCTGGCTGGCGTGACGACTCTTGCCCAGGGACAGAGCGGGGGCGGCGACGCAGTCACCGTCTGGAACGCGAATGCCGGTGTGGCCGCCACCGCGGCCTGCATCGCGCCCCTCGACAACCCACTCCACGAATCGCGCATCTACGCGATGATGCACATTGCCATTCATGACGCGCTGAACGCGATCAATCGGCATTCCCGTCCTTATGTGTTCGTCAGTCAAGCGCCGTCGGGAGCTTCTCCCGCGGCTGCGGTGGCTGCGGCGGCACGCGATGTCCTGGTCTCGGTCATCGGGCAACTCCCTCTCGAGATCACTCCCCCGGCGTGCATCGCCGCAGGCATTGCCAGCGTTCAAGCCGACTATACGGCAGCCCTCGCTGCAATCCCCGCTGCTCAGGCGAAGGTCGATGGCATTGCCGTGGGACAGGCGGCGGCGGCGGCGCTCCTCGCCCTGAGGGCCAACGACGGCGCGGTTGGGCCCTTTCTTAATTTCAACTGCCCGCTGAATACCAGCCCTGGCGAGTACCAATGCACCCCGGGGACCCCGTTCATCGCCTTTGAGGTATGGGAAAATGTCACCCCCTTCGTTCTGAAGGATAGCTCGCAGTTCCGTCCGGGGCCGCCCTACGCGGTGACCAAGAAGAAGTACACGGCTGACTTCAACGAAGTGAAATCTCTCGGCGGCAATGGCACCACCACTCCCAGCGCCCGCACCGCCGACCAGACCGAAATCGCCCTCTACTGGTGGGAAAGCTCTCCACTCAAGTGGAACCGCGTTGCGAGGGTCGTCTCCGCTGACGAGGGACTCGATCTCTGGGAGAATGCGCGCCTGTTCGGCCTGCTCAATATAGCCCTGGCGGATGGCTACATCGCCATGGTCGATTCCAAGAACCATTACAACTACTGGCGACCGGTCACCGCTATTCAAACGGGGAACACGGACGGCAATCCCGACACGACCGGGGACCCGGCCTGGACACCGTTACGCGGGACTCCGCCGGACCAGGACTACGCTTCGGGGCACTCCATCGCAGGGGGGGCAGGTGCGGAAGTGCTGAAGCGGTTCTTCGGCACCGACCGGATCAGCTTCCAGGACTGCAGCGTGACGCTCCCGGCCGGTCGCACCTGCGGCGATTCGTCGCCAGTGCTCCGCTCGTATACCAACTTCTCCCAAGCGGCGGTCGAGAATGCGTATTCGCGCATCCTCATTGGGTTCCACTTCCGCAAGTCGGTCGAAGAAGGGACCGAGTACGGTCGAAAAATCGGCGAGCGGGCCGCCAAGCGCTACCTCCGGCCTGTGCACTGAGTTAGGCCACGCGATGCGGAGAGAACAGGTCAGCAAGTACCGTGCAAAAAAGAAAGGGACAAGCTGCAGAGCTGAGCCCGCCAGCTTGTGCTGACGGCACGCGGAGCGACTCCGAAGGCTCCACCTGCCTGTTGCTTGGTACTGATGACTGAAGGTGTCGAGTTGATAGACCCAACCCTTTTCATCCACCCAAGGAGGAGAGTTATGCCGCTGGGTAAGGTTCTGGGAGAAGGTGCGGGCAAAACGAGGTCGGTTAGGCAGCGCGACCTAAGGGAAGGGAGGTGATGTCACTTGCTTGTCTAAAGGACTGCATCGCTTTTTGGGGAAGAGCGCGGTGGCAACGGGTCTCTCGTTGCAGTGCGGGCTAACCGTGGCTCCTACGTGGCAGGATCACCCCCGCACGAATCATCAACCTCCAACTTACTACTACTGAAAGGAACTCTGGTATGCATACACATTATGTGACTGTTGGCTTGACGTTGCTTTTGCTCACTGGCGCTGTCGTCGCGGCTGACGCCAAAACTCATCAGAAGGTTCACTGTAACGGGGGGGGGACCTTCGTTGTAGGTGTGGAAACGAACATCGATACCGACGGTAACGGTGTCTCGGCGGGGACAAGTCAAGGGGCTGAGGTTTGCAACATCGGCATGTTTGTCTTCCAGGAAGAGGTGGAATGGATTCCTCGGCCGGTCACCTCCGCGTGCCCCGCAGGGACGACTGACGAGTTTTATATCGACGCGACGCATGGACAGCAGCGTGTCGTGGCAACAGACCAGAAAACGGGGGATCAACTTTTTACTCAGATCACCTCGGGGACGTTCTGTCTCGATTTCTCGTCCTTCCCCACCCCTCCTTTCCCGTTTACCGTCTCTGGGCAAAATGCCACTACTGGGGGCACGGGAAAATACACCGGCGCGACTGGAACTGGCAGTTTTCACACTGTTGGGAGCTACATACAATACGGGTTTAAGGGCGGAACCGGTGCCTTCGGAGCGTTTGGCCAATATACCTTCACCGCCGACGGCACACTGACCCTGCCAAAGGGAGGGAAGGATACAGAAGACTGAAGCGGACAACGTGTCAAGCCGAAAGACATGCAGAGGCCGCATGCGGCCTCGCTGTCTATCTCGGTAAGGCGAGACGCCGGGGACGACGCGCGAGGTCTTGGCGAGCAGCACCAGAGGGCGGCGGCCTAACCAAACCCTGCAGCGCATCGCGGCCCAGTGGCGGTTCTGCTAAATCTGAATGACAGCGTCTGGGCGGCTCGCGGTGCGCGGGGGCGTTAGCGAGCAGCACGCACCTACAGATTGTGAACACGGAGGTGGTCGCCTTCTTCAACAAGCATCTCAAGGGGGACATGCGCTACCACCGCTACCTCCTACCGAGCTACGCCCATGCCAAAAAATTCGCCGCAGAGGTCGAATACTGCAAGGCGACACCAGGGAAGGCGGAGGTGTGCTTCGACAAGTACAGTACAGAATGACGTGAAGCGGGGAATGACAATGAAAGGGGGAAAGTATCCACCTTGGGCTTTCCCCCACTTGAAGCGCGTTTGCCGTGGGGAGTTTGAGGTTTCGTCAACGCCTCCACGGGGGAGCTAGAAAAGCGCCCCGCTTCCGTCTTATAGTGCCCGCTGACTTTGGCATGAGGAGGTCTGGCCATGCAAACCGTTGAGCCACGTGAAGTGGGGATGGACCCTAAGCGGATTGAGCGTTTCTTCGCGGTGATCGAAAAGAAGATCACCGAAAAATACCTCTATGGCGGTGCTTTTTTGCTTGCCCGCAAAGGGAAGATCGTCGCCGCTCGTGGTGTCGGACAAGTCGATCCCAGGACCAACCGTTCCGCGAAGCCAGACGACATTTTCTGCCTCTTTTCCACTTCGAAACCGATTACCGCGACGATGTTGTTGATGAAAGTCGATCAAGGTGACGTGCAACTGTGGGAGAAGGTGTCCACTTATATTCCCGAATTCGGGGCGGCGGGCAAACGCCACATCACCGTGGCGCAAGTGCTGACCCACACCGCGGGCTTTGCTTCGCTCGCGGTCGATTGGGGGATGTCGAAATGGGCGGATTGGGATGCGACGATCGCGCGGATCTGCGCCCAGCCGCTTGAGCATGAGCCTGGAGCGGCGGTGCATTATCATGCGCTCACTGGGTCCTGGATTCTCGCTGAGATCGCGCGCCGGGTGGATGGTGGCACGCGCGGCTTCGCGCAAATGTGCGCCGAGGACCTGTATGGGCCGCTGGGGATGAAAGACGGGCACATGGGCGTTCGTCCAGACATGGAAGCGCGCCGCGTTCCATTGCAAGCGCTTGATGCTGGCGGCGTGCCGTTTCCGATGGAATTTCTCACCGGCTTTGATAGGCCGGCCATTCAGAAAGCCGCCATTCCTGGCGGGGGATCATACGGGACCGTATTCGACCTGGCACGCTTTTATCAGATGTGGCTGAACAAAGGCGAATTGGATGGCGTGCGGCTGTTGAGTCCGGCGCTGGTCGATCTGGCGACGACGATCCACACCGGCGATATGGAAGATCGCTTGATCGAACCGATGCGCGTAACGAGGAACTGGCCAAAGATTCCCGCCAATCGTGGGTTGGGATTCTGGCTGCGAGGGACTGGGATTTTTCCGACTTACTTTGGTTCGCTCGCGTCGCCACGCACGTTCGGACATGCCGGGGCCAGCAGTATCTTGGCGTGGGCTGACCCGCTGCGTGAACTCGTTTTCGTGGGGCTGACCAGTGGGTTGATTGAGGAAGCGCGGAGTATCTCGCGGTGGCATCTGTTTTCCGATCTCGCCCAGGCGTGTGTCGTGGATTAGGTAAAGTCCAAGGTCCAAGGTCCAAGGTCTAAGGTCTAAAGTCCAAGGTTAAAAGGCAAAAGTTGAAAATGGGTGCACGACCGAAACTTAAACCGTTTGCTTCTGTGCTGATCTTCCTGTTCAGCGGCGCGCTGGCCGCCACAAACTATTATATGTTCGTGTACGCACCCTTTGGCACGTGTACATTTAGTGAGATCCTGCCTGGTGCGGATATGTCGCAACTGATTCAGGCTCTGGGGATGCTTTCGGCTTGTATCAACTACGGCTACTACTTCGTTGGTTCACCTTTGGTGATGGGCTTGTTGTTGCTTCTCATCGTGCCACGCTTGGTGACGAGTGAAGCCACGGGAGCGGAAGAACAACCGGCTCCGGTTCAGCCGGTCGCGAAGAAAGCGGCTCCGCCACCGCCACCACCAAAGCCAACCACCGATGCCGCCGTGCAACTTTTAGGACTCTTGCAACGCGAAGGACGGCTCGTTGATTTCCTGCGTGAGGACATTCAGTCGTATGAAGACGAGCAAGTTGGGGCGGCGGTGCGTGCGATCCATGAGTCATGCCGCCAGGCACTCAGCGAACATCTGACGCTGGAGCCGGTGCTGAGCGGGAACGAGGGAGATGAGGTGACGGTACCTAAAGACTTCGACCCCTCGGCGATTCGCCTTACTGGGAATGTGAGCGGTGAACCTCCGTTTCGCGGAACGCTGCGTCACTCCGGCTGGCGCGCCAAACAGGTGAAACTGCCTTCCCAACCCTCCGGCCAGGACCCGAAGATCGTCGCGCCGGCGGAAGTGGAAATCCTTTAGGGGCTGGGGGGTAGGGGGTAGGGGTTGGTTTCCGCTCCTCCCAACTTCCAACTCGCAACGTATATTCATAACTCGAAACTCGGAACTCGAAACTCGAAACTCATGTCTGCTGCACGCTACATCATTGGTATCGATCTCGGCACAACCAACTGTGTGGTCGCCTATGTGGACACGCACGGCGTGGACACGCACGGCGCGGATGCCGAGCATCCTGAGATTCAACTGTTTCATATCCCACAACTGGTGGCTCCCGGAAATGTAGAGGAACGCGACCTCTTACCCTCGTTTCTCTACTTACCCACCGCGCGCGATTTTCCCGCTGGCAGTTTGACATTACCCTGGGCGGAGGAGCAGCCGTTTGCCGTTGGCGTGCTGGCCCGTACCCGCGGGGCTGAAGTGCCAGGGCGGCTCATCTCCTCGGCGAAATCGTGGTTGTGTCATGTTGGGGTTGATCGCACCGCGCCCATTTTGCCGTGGGGCGGGGGTGATGATCTGAAAAAGATGTCGCCGCTCGAAGTCTCCGCTCAGTATCTCTCTCATATTCGCCAGGCGTGGAACTTCCAGATGGCGCGTGACAATCCCGATGCGGCCCTTGAGAAACAAGATGTGCTTCTGACCGTACCCGCCTCGTTTGATGCCGCCGCGCGTGAACTGACGGTCCAAGCCGCTGAACGCGCCGGACTGCCAACCGTGCGCTTACTCGAAGAACCACAAGCCGCGTTGTACTCGTGGATCGAGAGCAGCGAGGACCGCTGGCGCAAACAGGTGAAGGTGGGTGATGCGATTCTGGTCTGTGACGTAGGTGGTGGGACGACCGACTTCAGTCTGATTGCCGTCTCGGAGGATAGCGGCGAACTCGAACTCAAGCGTGTCGCCGTCGGTGAGCATATCTTGCTTGGTGGCGACAACATGGACCTGGCGCTGGCGTATGTCGTGCAGCAACGGCTCACGGAGAAAGGCACCAAGTTGGATGCTGGGCAAATTCGCGGCCTCTCGCAAGGATGCCGCAATGCCAAGGAGTTGCTGCTCCAGCCCGGCGCTCCGAAGAAACAATCCTTGACGATTCTTGGTCGTGGCAGCAGCGTGATCGGGGGGACGCTTCGTACCGAGCTGACGTATACTGAAGTCGAGTCGACGCTGGTCGATGGCTTCTTCCCGCGTTGTGAACCGAGCGATATGCCCAAGACTGGGCGACGGATCGGGCTGCAAGAGATGGGACTGCCGTATGCCGCCGATCCTGGAGTGACGCGCCACTTGGCGAAGTTCCTCACTCGGCAACAGACAGCCGAGAGTGAGACCCGTTCCTTCGTGCATCCCACGGCGATTCTGTTTAACGGTGGCGTGATGAAATCCCCGCTCCTCCGTCAGCGGTTGGTCGAGGTGCTCAATGGCTGGCTCGCTCCAGAAGGAGGAGCGGCGATTCGCACGTTGGAGGGCACCAACCTGGACCACGCGGTTGCTCGTGGAGCTGCCTACTATGGAATGGCACGGCGCGGCAAAGGGGTGCGCATTCGTGGCGGCGCGGCGCGTTCGTATTACCTCGGCATCGAAACCTCGATGCCGGCGGTGCCAGGCATGCCCGCGCCGCTCAAAGCGTTGTGTGTCGCTCCGTTTGGTATGGAAGAGGGCACGGAGTCTGATATTCCCGGTCAGGAGTTTGGGCTTGTCGTCGGAGAGCCCGCACAGTTCCGCTTCCTCGGTTCGACGACGCGCCGGCAAGATCAGCTCGGCACATTCATTGAAGAACCTGGTGACGACATCGAAGAACTCTCTCCACTGGAAACGACCTTGTCGTGGATTGGCCAGGAGGGAGTGATGATTCCCGCCCGCTTACGCATTCATCTGACCGAGTTAGGTACGTTGGAGCTGTGGGCGGTTTCGCGCGATGAGACTCATCGCTGGAAACTGGAGTTTAATGTGCGTACTGCTGGTGAAGACTAACGTCTCCCTGGGAGCGCAACCGTATGAGCACTCAACAAGAAATGCTTCTTCCCGTGGCGTCCCCAGCTTCTCCACCGCCACAGCCGCCTCTCTCTCACGGAGGGCAGCACGTTATCTTGCGCGGCGTGCATTGGAAAACCTACGAGCGGTTACTGGCCGACTTTCAAGACAGTCACGCGGTCCATTTTGCCTATGATCGAGGAGTATTGGAGATTATGGTGCTGTCGACGAAACATGAAGAGCCTAACCGTGCCATTGCGTTTTTGGTTGAACTCCTCGCGCTGGAAATGAATCTCAACATCAGGAATCTCGGCTCAACAACCTTTACCCGTGAAGATCTTGATCGAGGCTTTGAACCTGACACCTGTTTTTATATCCAAAATGTCGCGCGGGTGAAGGGGAAAGAGGAGATTGATCTGGCGGTTGATCCGCCACCAGACCTGGTGATTGAGGTTGACATCTCACACCCCTCACTCGATAAGTTGCCGATTTACGCCGCAGTCGGAGTCCCGGAAATCTGGCGGTATGATGGGCAGCACACAACTATTTACACGTTGGAAAACGAAACCTATCGACCTCAAGCTGACAGCAAAGCACTCCCTGGCCTGACCAGTGCGGTTCTTGCTCAGTTTATTGCTGAAAGCAAAACCCTCGACCGCCTCGATTGGGCGCAGCGGATACGTGCGTGGGCACGGCATCGAAACGATTGAACCGAGTCCGCAAGCAACCGCAGGCGGTTGCCGTTCTGGTCGTAGTCGTAATCACGCTGCCCAAAGGGGCCGGTGGCCACATCCAGCCGCTCTAGGGCGTCGTAGCACTGTCTTCGGGGCATACGTCACCATTCCCTCAACGCCTCTACTGCCGCAACGTCCCCTATGGCCTATTGACTCCTATCAATCGAGTCCTCATTGATTTGAGTGAGTGCATCTTACGCGCGTTGACTCTGTTACCTTGGGGAGCTTATTTGCCCTTTTTTAAGGGAGGCGATATTGCCTCAAGGTCAATTCGCGTAACTGGAGGCATAAAGTGAATCGTTCTTTCAACCGAATCGTATCCTATGCAACTAACAATGATCCGATAATCACGCGCAGTTGGGGCCACCGTAAAATCCGCGAAGTATTTACCTGTGATCGGCCTCACGTTGTATGGTCTTGGTTCTTTTTCGTCGAGATTCGCAAGACTTAAGGTGCAAGCAATTGCTCGGGAGTCGGTCAACGTCAACTCGCCCTTAACGGTTAACAGTCCATCACCGAATGCCACACAACCGGAACACGCGACTCCTAGAAGTATCAGCGTTACTTGTGGCACTCGACGCATTTTTTGTACGCCTCCAAGTTGTTACTCGCGAAAGTTTTCGCTTCTATTTCCCAGCGGTTCTTGTCATATCCTCCGTCAGCTATGTTAGCGGCAATGTAGCCCAATAGAGTCAGTCGCCCCGTGTTCCACTGCTTGAGAACATGGTAGTACTCTTCTAAAATGGTAAACGGATTCCCAAAAAATCCATCACAAGTATCGTTGACGTAAATTGCATTTTTTCTTGTCGTGGCGTACACCCCATGCATCCGTGCAAACGTTGAATCCACATTGACTTCAACTGAGCCAACATTTTCACCCAAGATTTTCTCTAGGCACTCCTTCATTTGTGATCCAGGCTTGCATAACCCGAGCGGATCAATCCGGCTAATCGGATTCCCCCCGACATAGGCATACGTATTCATCCCCCCCTCCAACCCAATCGGATCACTCGTCAGATACCTCCCCATCGTCGGGTCATAATCCCGGAAGTAGTTGTAATGCAGCCCCGTCTCAGCATCGAAATACTGCCCCGGAAACCGCAAGTTCAGCGTCACCGCTTGGCCGTTCCCATCCGGGTCGCTTTGCACCGCCGCACGGCCAAACGGGTCGTAGCTCGCTGACCACACCACCCGTCCGCTAGCGTCGGTGAGGCGCTCTGGGGTGCCCAGCGGGTCGGGGTGGATGTAGCTGAGCTGACCGTTTGTCACCATGGCCAGTGGCGCGCCTTCGAGATAGATGTATTCCGTGAGCACCGCGCCCGCCGCATTCAACTCGGCCAGCAGCTTGCCGTCCTCACCATAGACATAACGGGTGGTGATGCCAGCGGCGACCTTTTCGTGCCGCTGCCCCAGGCCGTTGTAGGCGTATTGGGCTCTGAGGATCGTCCCTTCGTAAAACATGGGGTCCCCGATGTCAGACTTAGTCAATCAATTCAACATCCCCTCTTTCCTCATGCAACGTCCCCTATTCCGTTCCGGGGTACGCTAGCTCCCGCGAATGATTCTCTCGAAGTCCGTTCGTAGTGCCTCAGGACAAGGTATCCGTTCATGCAACGCAAACCACGCTTCGATGCCGCGAGCTGCCACGGTCAGCAAACGTAATTCTTGTTCTGAGTAATGCTTCGCCAACAAGAGATCCATCACTTTCCGAAAGCAGTTGTGGTCCGTTGTGCCGGAGAGGCGGCGGAGGAGCGCCCACGTCAACAGGCAGTAGTAGGCATTGTACCCTTCGTCCGCTTCCACCCAGTCGGATAGCCACTCAAGAAAGGAGAGAAACGCTGGCACCAGTGCCTTTTCCTGGGGCTCCTGGGCGAGGGCTCTCTCAAGTACCAGGTAGTAGTAATCGCTCTCTACTTCCATTAACCGTTGCTTTCTCTTGTTGCAGTAGACATACAGTGCCGCCAAGTACGTCCTCATCCACGCTGAATAGAGGCGAAAATGGTTCCTGTCGCATTCGTCAATAGCCCACTCATACTCGTGCGGATCCTCACGCGGAAACTGCCTGCTTCCCAGGGGGGCAATCACCGCCTCAATCGGGAAGTCGTTCGGAGCGGAAAACCCATCTTCGGCGCGCAAGAGATCAAACTCATCGCGCCGGATATGACCGTCTATGATCGCTAAGAAATCCGCCCCTTGTGTCGGCCGAGCGTCGAATAGCCCCATTATGTTCTGCCTTTCTCTAAACCGGTAATTTAAGGAAGCCCCATGCTACCACACGTGCTGCAAATACGAGCGGCTTTAGCGGTACAATTCTGCGCTGCCACGATTCTTTGCGCAAGCTGACCCGGATGGTCCGCTGATGTCGGCCAAGTGCGATCGCATCCAGTCTTTATGTACAGGGAACGCAATCCAGCATAATTACTGGCCGCCGCCGCCTGAGCGGTCACGACTACGCATATTTCACTCTGGCACCCAATGGAGTCCAGTGTTGCGCAGCCGATTGTGAGCGGTGTAGTCCAACCGATGAAGAAAATTGCAACGTCCCCTATTCCGTCCCGGGGTACGCTAGCTCCCGCGAATTATTTTCTCGAAGTCCGTTCGTAGTGCCTCAGGACAAGGTATCCGTTCATGCAAC
>JANMSE010000090.1:0-49800 GCA_031389045.1 Deltaproteobacteria bacterium
GAAGAAGTTTTCAGCCAACCAGTCAATGAAACCGTGGCCAGCTTTGTCGGGATCGAAACCATTTTACGGGGAACGGTGGAATCGCAGTCCGACGGGTTCGCCGAGATCGGAGTCGCCTTGGGAAAACGCATCGCGGCGGCGTCACCATTCCCGACCGGCACCGAAGTCACGCTCTGCTTACGTCCCGAGGAGGTGACGTTACTCGCGCCTCCTGAAGAAGGCGTGCACGAACAGCCGTCCAGCGCGCGTAATCATTTTCTCGCGCAAGTCGCGAGAATCATTCCATGGGGCTTGGCCTACAAGATTCACTTGGACTGTGGTTTTCCCTTGGTGGCTTTTGTGACGCGCCCCTCACTCGAAGTGCTCCATTTGCAAGCTGGCGCAACCGTGCTCGCGACTTTTAAGGCCACGGCGGTTCATGTGATTCCGCGTTGAGGGGACAGAAGAAAGTCAAAAGTCAAAGGGCAAAAGTCAAAAGTCAAAAGTTGGAAGCCGGATAACCGACGATTCGCCAGAGGGGCTCTTTCTTTCTCATGGGTAACCCCCTAAAAAGGCGGGGTTCAGCAGAAACGAAAGAGGAGAATACGGTTGATTTTCACTCATTTGCTCGGCGCGCTCGGTCCAACGGTGATCGCGGTTGGAAATGTGGCGGCCTCAGGGACGGTGATGAGCCTCTTTGCTCAATCCGGGACCATGGTGCAAGCGGTCTTGATGGTGCTGATCATTTTCTCAATAAGCAGTTGGGGCATTATCTTCTACAAAATCCACCAACTCCGCCAAGCGCATTCCGCGTCGCAGTCGTTCGCCACGCTGTTCCGGAGCACGAAGGATTTCGCCATGCTCGCGGGCGCGAACATGAACGCACCGAGTAGTCCACTGGCACGGATTTTCGCCACGGGCTACCAGGAATTCTCGCAATGGCGACAGTCCGCGGCCCAGGCCGCGGCCCAGGCCGCCGCTCCAGAGCATCGCTCGTCCGCCAATATGGAAAATCTTGAATTGACTCTGCGGCGCGCCGTGCGAGAGCAGATGACGTGGCTAGAACGCACGCTCACCTTTCTCGCCACCACCGCGAGTACCACACCATTCATCGGTCTGTTCGGCACCGTCTGGGGCATTATGAATGCCTTCCAGGGACTCAGCACCGCGCAGTCCGCGACGATTCAAGCCGTGGCGCCTGGCATCGCTGAAGCGCTGGTCACCACCGCCGTGGGGCTGCTCGCCGCTATTCCCGCAGTGATGGCCTACAACCATTTCATCCGCCAAGTGCAAGTCTTGACGGCGGAGATGGACGGGTTCTCGGCGGAATTACTGTCACGGGTGCGCTGGTCACTGCAAGACGGAACGCAGTCTCCTACCGGAGGGTCTTCCCATGCCGTCCGATAATGCGCGAAGTCCCGCCGCCATTGCCCAGATCAATGTCACCCCGCTGGTGGACGTGATGTTGGTGCTGTTGGTCATCTTGATGATTACCGCACCGATGTTGCAGCAAGGGGTGAGTGTCAACTTGCCGCAGGCCACGACGACGCCGCTGACAACGCAAGAAACCGAAGCGAGTGTGACGATCACGGCGGATGGCAAAATTCACCTCAATGACGCGGTGGTTTCGGTTGAGGAACTGCAACAGCAACTCAAGGCGCTGGCCCAAGCCAATGCGGGCCAAGCGGTCCGTTTTCGCGCCGACAAGACGGTGCCGTATGGTCTGGTGGCCGAGATCATGGCCACGGTGCGCAATGCTGGGATCGCGAAGATTGGCATGGTCACCATTCCCCGCCAGGGGTAAGCAGAGACCGCCGCCCCGTCGTCTTGGCGCTCACAACAATAGAAACACATAGCAAACGTCTCCTCGTGAACACGATGGGTCTTAAAAGGACTGGGGCATGGAACTGATTCCACACGACATTAACCTGGATTTTGTCGGCAAGCGGCGGTTTTTCGTTTTGTTATCGGTCGGCATCAACCTGCTGAGTATCATCTTGTTACTCACCTGGGGATTCAACTATGGCGTGGACTTCGTGGGTGGCACGGTAGTCGAAGCGCGCTTCCAGCAGCCGACCACGGCCAGCGCGGTTGACGAGGCGGTCGCCAAACTCGGACTCCAAGACCGAACCATTCAAGACCTGGGCGGGGACAACAAAACCTACCTCCTCCGCTTCAAACAAGGTGAGCAAGACATCGACACCGCCAGCACCACGGTGCGGGCCGCGCTCACCGAGGCATTCAAGGACACGGTCGAGATTCTCCGAGTTGAGGCTGTCGGCGCGAAAGTCAGTAGTCGTCTGCGACAACAGGGCTTTCTGGCGGTGACCTTCGCTACGCTCTTCATGGGGCTGTACATCACATTCCGCTTCGAGTGGCGTTTCGGCGTGGGGGCGGTGATCGCGCTGATCCACGACGTGTTGGTGGTGACTGGCGCGTTGATTCTCACGCAGACGCCCTTTGATCTGACGGTCCTGGCGGCGATGTTGACGGTCGTGGGTTTCTCGGTGCATGACACGATCATCGTGTCGGACCGGGTGCGGGAGAATTTACGAAAGATCCGTCGCTCCAATCTCGCCGAAGTGATCAATCGCAGTATCAATGAAACACTGAGTCGGACGGTCATCACCTCTGGTACGGCGTTGATGGTGTTGCTTGCGCTCTATGTCATCGGCGGCCATGTGATTCGCCCCTTCGCGTTTACCATGATCGTGGGGTTTATCACAGGCACGTACTCGTCCGTGTATATCGCGGCGCCGGTCGTGCTGTATTTTGAGCGCAGCTCCGCGCCGCAGAGGAAGGTGGCGTAGGCACACGGCACCGACGCGGTGAGACCTCCTCTCGTCATTGGGGATGATGAGGAAAACACGGCTGGGTGGAAGTTCTTTCCGTAGTAAAATGGCCAGCGGCAAAGCAAAAATGGATAAGGTTCAAGGAGAGAGGAGTCTTGCGGGCTTGCCTACGAGCGAGGAGAGGCGGTTATCCGTTAGCGTCCTGGAGAAGGACCCCATATCGATAGAATATGCTGCTTCCAGTGAAACAGACTGGCACGGAACCACAAGTAAGGGGCTTCAATGGCACGTTTATCAGGGGAACGCGGAGAAAGTTTTAGATCGCCTTGCTGAAGAGTCAGTGCATTGCGTGGTAACCTCTCCGCCTTACTACTGGCTGAGAGATTATGGAGTAGAAGGACAAATTGGCTTAGAGGAAACAGTAGAGGGGTATGTTGCCGCTGTCAGTAACGTCATGGATCAAGTAAAGCGTGTTCTTCGTAAGGATGGACTGCTTTTCCTCAATATCGGAGACACCTACTACTCTGGAAAAGGTAAATCACACGGGACAGACAAGAAAAGTAACAAACGACGATTTGGACTACGTGCGGTAGATAAGAGCGGCGGGCTCGGAATCGGTATTCAGAGAAAATCAATCCTCGGTATCCCTTGGCGCGTTGCCATAGAAATGTGTTCGCGTGGATGGGTCCTCAGAAGTCCGATTATTTGGCATAGGGAAAACTGTTTGCCAGAGCCAGTCGCCGACCGCCCAAGTCGAAGTTACGAATATGTCTTTATGTTCGCGAAAGACCGCCATTACCATTTCAAGAAGCAGCCGCTTATCGACCAAAAAGTTGAAGAGGACATGTGGACGATCGCGGCACGGCCAAAAGGAACAAATGGACTTGATACCGCGCCGTACCCTGATGAACTTGTTCGACGCTGTCTTGAAATAGGCTGTCCCCCAAAGGGCGTCGTCCTTGACCCATTTCTTGGTGGTGGCACTACTATGAGGGTCGCTCTCAGCATGGGACACTCAGCAATTGGAGTTGACTTGAAACGTGAGTTTTGTCTCCATTCGGTCAACAACGTGCTGCGGGCCTTCTAGCCCATGTTTTTCACTACAGAACAAATCGTCAATGCCGTTACAGCACTTGCTGATGTTCATCCGTTTCACGGCATTACCTTTCTCGTGTGTAAGAAGGAAGAACTTCCAGTCGGAACAACAATCGAGCTTCCCTTAGATGCAAAGACAGATTCTTTCCTCCGTCAGTATCACCGCATCAATCCTGCATCGCAATGGTTTTTCCAACCTTTCAAATCAGTAAAAGAATGGGTTCGCCCCGATTACGCAGCAAAGGGATTACAAGCAGTCAACACACAAACCTTTGTCCAGGTGTTCCTCCATGAACACAATTCCCGCATTTGGGGTTGGAAGCCCGAGTACGTTTCTATTCTCGCGTCCAGGCTACCCAAAAAGAAGAAAATACCGGCATTTCATCTCGCCGTATGGCTTTACAAAGAGAGAGATTGGCTGGACGGTTCTACAGTTAATGACATCGTTGACTTCTTTGTTAAAGATTTCCATCTCACTACTAAAGAGATCAACGCGCTCTTTGATACATCTCCTCGTTCTCCCTCTTTTTTTGCCCCTGATTTCCAAGCCCATGCCGCCTCGTGGCATGAGTTACAGCCTCACTTCCCTCCAGCGCCGGACTCAGAGCCAGAGCAGGAAGGTACGTTAGCCTATCTCGAAATCCGCGGGCTTGGTCCGGCAGATCGTTTCGTTTTAGAGCCTGCTCTTCGGCTGACACTCATCACCGGCGACAACGGCCTTGGCAAAACATTCCTCCTTGAATGTGCTTGGTGGGCGCTGACAGGAACATGGGCTGGAAGAGCAGCGTTCCCAAGCCCAAGATCACAGAAAGGGCAAACGGCAATTACCTTTGCGATAGAGGGGAAACATTCCCAACCCGAACGAGAAACCATCGCTTTTGACTGGAACACGTTATCGTGGCCCGAAACGAAAAAGCGTCCCACTATTTCTGGTTTGACTGTCTATGCCCGTGTGGACGGGTCGTTTGCTGTCTGGGATCCGGTGCAGCAGCGTGCCAGACTAAACAGTCCAATTCACCATCAGTCTGTATTCACCAGTAAAGAGGTGTGGGATGGGTTACAGGGTAGGATTGAAGGATTAGTCCGAGACTGGGTGCGGTGGCAGAATAATCCATCAAAGTCTCCATTTGAGACTTTTACCAGGGTCCTTGCTCACTTGTCCCCTCCTGATCTTGGGAAATTAGAGCCAGGTGAACCCGTACGGATTCCGGATGATTCGCGAGATATTCCCACCATTCGGCATCCATACGGCGAGACCCCAATTGTCTATGAATCTGCCGGCGTTCGTCGGATCATTACTCTGGCCTACCTGATCGTTTGGGCTTGGCATGAACATAGAGTTGCCGCGGAACTCGCGCGCAGTGAGCCCCAGCGACGCATGGTCGTCCTTGTCGATGAAATGGAAGCGCATCTCCATCCTCAATGGCAACGAGTCGTGTTACCAGCCTTGCTGTCTGTTGATGAGATGCTCGCTCCCGAACTTGAGGCGCAATACATTGTCGCGACTCACTCGCCGTTGGTGATGGCTTCCGCGGAGACTATTTTTGATGTTGAGACAGATGCGCTTGTGCATCTCGATTTATCTGACGCGGGCGAAGTGAGCTTGCGGGAGATCGAATTCGTGAAGTTTGGGGATGTCTCCTCTTGGCTGACCTCGCCGGTATTTGAATTGAAGCATGCGCGCTCCCAAGAAGCAGAGAATGCTATTGAAGAAGCGAAAGCCCTTCAGCTACAAGCCGATCCCTCCGTTGAGGAAGTACAGAAAGTCTCAGCGCGTCTTGTGAAGTGCCTGGCTCAAGACGATAAGTTCTGGCCCCGGTGGCTATACTTTGCCGAAAAACTGGGAGTCTTTCTTTGATTCCGGTTGCTCTCCAGCCTGAACCTCAAGGGTTCGACACAAGTGTCCGGCAGCGTGGCAATGCTTTCTTTGCTGCAAATCCAGGAGCACCCAAACTTCCAAAATACTGGAAGAGCGCTGCTGATGATTTGTATGCCGCTTATAGAGGAATCTGCGCGTATACCTGCATGTATTTCGTCGCCCCTGGAAGTGTGGACCATTTCTTACCAAAGTCACGCCGGCCGGATTTGGCATATGAATGGAGCAACTACAGATTGGCTATCGCTCAAGTGAATTCGTACAAAGGAGAAAGTACAGACGTACTTGACCCATTTGTCGTGCAAGATGATTGGTTTGTCCTGGATTTTCCCAGTTGCCTTGTTCGTGCCGCGTATGGTCTCTCCTCTGCGCTCACGGAGCAGATAGAAAAGACAGTGAAGGTATTGAAACTCAATGATGCGGACCACTTTGTTCAAGAACGCTGCAATGTCGCGATAGATTTTCTCAATGGACATCTCTCATTCGACTTTCTCTCACGACGCTATCCATTCCTAGCGGGTGAAATCCAGAGGCAAGGAGGGAAGGATGTTCTTAGCGCGATTTTCAAGCGCTGACACAAAGGGGAAGTTTTTACGTCGGGTACTCTGTCTCTCACCGGAAGAGAAAAATGAGCGAATGAAGAGCCTCCTTTTTCTTCCCCGATTCTCCCCGTCTCCGTTTCACCGGTTCATTTTTCCGCTTGACCTCTCCCCAGCAAGCGGGGTAGTCTCCTGCCTGTCCATAGTGACGGAAGAGGAGTTCCCGCCCCGTATGAAGACTATCGTACTGATCAAACAGGTGCCCGTGGTGTCGGCGATGAAGCTGGACCCGGAGACCAAAGCCCTTAAACGTGAAGGTGTCCCGTCCGAAGTGAGTTCCTTCGACATTCGCGCCTTACTCAAAGCGGTCGAGTTACGGACCACACATGGTGGTGAAGTCGTGGTGATGACGATGGGACCGCCACAGGCACGCGCGGGCTTGGAACACTGCCTGGCCCTTGGCGCGGATCGCGCGCTGTTGCTTACCGATCGTGCGTTTGCCGGAGCGGACACGCTCGCCACCGCGCGGGCTCTGGCTTTGGCTCTGAAACGTGAAGGCTACGATCTCATACTCTGTGGTCGCCACAGTACCGACGCGGAAACCGGACAGGTCGGGCCGGAAGTCGCGGAACTGCTCAACATTCCTCAGATCACCGGCGCACGAAAGCTGACGATCACGGACAAGACGCTCACGGCGGAACGAGAAACCGACAGTGGCTTCGAGACCGTGACCTGTGCGTTACCCGCCTTGCTCTCCGCCACTGAAGACCTCGCGCCCGAAAAATTTCCCAACAAAGCCGACAAGGAAAAAGCCAAGGACAAGCCGATTCAAGAAATCACGGCGAGTGACCTTTCTTCGGACCTCGCGCAATTTGGTGCAGCCGGGTCACCCACCTGGGTCGAATCGGTCCAAACCGTTGAAGTGTCACGCGAGAAGAAAATCCTGGAAGGCGACCTGCCAACGCAAGTTCAGACCCTGGTGCACGCGCTGCTCGACCGTGGACTCTTTGGCACCTGGAAAGGGGACGACGCCGCCCCTGCCAGTGGACCAGCGACAAGAACCACGACTGGTGGCAAGTCGGTCTGGGTCGTGGCGGAAACCTTGGGCGCGGCGTTGCGACCCGTCACACTCGAATTGCTCGGTAAAGCGGGAGAACTCTCCGCTAAGTATGGTGGTGAAATCGGCGTATTACTGATGGGCCGCGATGGCCAGCAGCATATCAGCACGCTGGCCGCCCACGGAGCCGATGTCGTCTATCTGGCCGACGATCCACGTCTCGCCCCTTATACCACCGAGATTCATACGGCGGTGATGACACAGACCATCACCACGCACAAACCGGGCGTGGTCCTGCTAGGCTCGACCGCGATTGGCCGCGACCTGGCTCCACGAGTCGCCGCACGGTTGGGGCTGGGGCTTACGGGCGACTGTGTTGATCTTGATGTGAACGCGCAAGGCCAACTCTTGCAATATAAACCTGCTTTTGGTGGCAACATTGTCGCGCCGATTCTCTCGCGCACCACACCAGAAATGGCGACGGTTCGCCCTGGAATGTTGAAGAAGGCACAACCGACAGCAGGTCGGCAAACACGTATTGAGCGCCTTCCCCTTGATGCCGCCATCACCAGTCGCGTGGCCGTCGTGTCACAAACTGGTGAGGATGCCGGCAAAGCCGCCGCGCTCGACTCGGCGGAGATTTCGATTGGCATCGGCAAAGGCGTCGGCGGAACCGCGAATTTCCCGGTGATCGAACAACTCGCTGACGTGCTGGGTGGGGCTCCGCTGGCGGCCACGCGTGACATTGTCGATTTAGGATGGATTCATCGGCAACATCAGGTTGGGCTCACAGGTCGTGCGATCTCGCCGAAGCTCTATTTCGCCATTGGTATCCGAGGTGCGTTCGAGCACACCGTCGGCATTCGACGGGCGGGCATCATCGTGGCGATTAACAAGAATGCCAAAGCCCTGATTTTCCAGAACGCGGATTTCGGCATCGTTGGGGACTACGCCGAGGTGGTGCCGTTGCTGACGGCGGCATTGCGGGCCGCGAAAAAGAACAACGGGTAAGTCAAAAGTCAAAAGAAAGGACGTGGACTCGACTCTTTTCGATCACGCTTTACGATTCGTTCTTCGCGTCTCACGGCGAAAGGAGGTATCCAATGCCTGCGGTGGGGAACTCTGGCTATTCTCTCCTCGAAATTCTCGTCGCGTTGTCCATCTTTTCTATCGTGTCCGTGGCGCTCACGACGAGCATCACGTCGGGCATCAAAATCAATCACGCCAGTGAACGATTGACCCAAGCCACGGTCCTCGCCCACGACACCCTCGAAACCCTCAGTGCCCGCCCCGCCGCTCGTGTGAGCGGCACCGATACCCCACAGTCTGGATTCACCCGTACCTGGACCGTGACCCCAGACGCCCCGCAGCCTGGCGTCTCTCAACTTGATGTCACCGTCGCCTGGACGGATTACCAACCCCGAACGATCACGCTCAGCACGGTGCTGAATGACTGACGCCCACCACCGTACCAGGGCACCATACGCGCCGTTCCCCTCACGGGGCTTCAGCGCGCTCGAACTCATGGTGGTGCTGGGCGTGGCGGGAATCTTTAGTCTCGTCCTCTACTCCTTTTATCACTTCCATACCTACGCCTTGAAAGCGCAAGACATCGCGGTGGGGCTGCGAGAAGGGAGCCGTCTGGCGCTCGACTTTCTGGTGCGCGAGATCCCGTTGGCTGGGGCACGGCCCATGCGTGGCGGCCCCTGCGACGGATTCGAACGGCTCACCGAGGCCGCCGCGCAACACCTGGTCTTGCAGTATGATTATCGCGCGACTCGCGCCGGTTCATCTCCCGATGGATGCCCAGATGATCCTAACGAACGAGTGGTCTACACGTATGACCGTGACGCGCAGGTGCTCAGACGTGGCACTGGTGGTGGCTCACCACAACCACTTATCAATGACGTGCCCCCAGACGGCTTTCTCTTCCAGTATTTTGATCAAGAGGGCAGCGACTTGGGCGCTCCGTTGACAGCGGCGCAGCGTGAAGCGGTGGCCTCTCTCGTTGTGACGGTTCGCACGAGCAAGCCCCATCCCAATCCCACGGTTCCCACCCCACTCACATCGGAATTGCGCTCCACGATTTTCCTGCCCAATCCACCGAGATAGCCGTGATGCCTTCTCACCCGCGCGTCCCCTCTTCTGAAGCTGGCTTTGTCCTGATTCCGGTCCTGCTCTTCACGACGCTGCTTTTTCTCCTCAACATGGCGACGCTGTCCTCAACGGGTACCGATCTGCGGACCACACGCAACCGTCAGAGTGGGATCGAAACCTTGTGGATCGCGCGCGCCGGTACGGAAATCGGGAAAAATTGGCTCGAACGGAATCTGCTCACGACGCCACTCCCTGTGACTTTGGGACCAACTCTATTCGGCAATGGCACCTACACGGTTGATATTGAGGACATGGGGAACAATACCTATCGTGTGACCGCGCTCGCCAACGGGTTGGAAGGATCCGAGCAGGAGATTGAGGAGATCGTCCAGTTGCCGAAGCTGCCTCCGCTTGGGGTGATTCTCAATGAAGGGGACGGACTCCACCCTGACTTTTCCGATGCCAGCGGAGGAACGGGGCAGCGGATTCCCGCGTTCACCATCGATGGTCGCAATCACGCGCCTGATGGCACCCTGTCCCCAATATGTCCGGCGGTTGCTCCGTATGCGGTCACGCAAGCAACCGCGCGGGCCGACCTGCTCACGGCCTGGTATGTGCTCAAACGCGAAATCGTGACCCGCGCGAACGCCTACTGTCAGGCTGACGGTGGGAGTACCGGGGGTGGCGTCTGCACGCCCGGCTTATCGTGGATACGAGGGAGCGATGCCCTCCCTCGTTTGACGACTGGGGTATGCGGCGCGACTGACCCCTCCTGTTTTGTGAATCTCGATCTCGCGGCGGCGGCCTTGCGCGCGACGGAACAGCCACCAGAAGAGCATCTGCCTCCCCCGCCACAAGACCGTGGCCCGTTCGCCCCTTCGGTCTCCGTCCCTCTGCCGTTCACACGCTTATTAACAGCGAGTGAACAATCGACGATCCATGTCACGCTAGATGAAGTACTCCAGCGAATCGCGGAAATGCCAACGGAGGAGAAACTCACGATCACTTCAAGTCTAACGAGTGGGACGCACACCTACGGCACGCTGGAACAGCCGCGCCTCACGGTGCTTGAGGATGGGAGCGACGCGCTCGACATCAGTGGCGGAGCCGTGGTCAACGGCGCGGGTATTCTGCTGATTCCGCGAGTGCTGCACTTGCGTCAGGCGACGCTGAACTGGCAAGGACTCGTCGTGATTGTTGGAGATGGAGACCTCCGAGCGAGCGACCCAGCGGTGTGTGGTCAGATCGTTGGCGGGGTTGTCCTGCGTGATGATGCCGCGGGGGACCGGAAACTGGATCTCGATATGGTGCGGGACACTGGGAGTTGCAGCCCGTTCGCGGTGAACTACAGTTGCGAGGCGGTGACCCGCGCGCTGGCGCTGCTGATGCGCACCGATTCGCGGCTGGAGAAGTTCGATGGGTAGCACGCTGGGAGTCAGGCAAGGGCGCGTAGGGATGTCGCCGAGACGCACGCCATTCTTGTCCCGTGGCCTCACTCTCTTCGAGGTCGCGTTCGTTCTCGCCATGCTCGCGATTCTTGGCGCGATCGCGTTTCTACAAATCCAGCCCTTCATCTCCCGCGTCCGCTTGTATACCGGTGTCCGCCAAGTCAATAGCGATCTCCAATTCGTCCGGTCAAAATCCATCTCGCAGAACCGCCGCTTTCGGGTCACCTTCCGTGCTGCTACAAACGACTACATCGTCGAAAGATACAAGAATGGCACATGGGATCGGCATTTCCTGCATAGTCATGGTAACGAGACGGTCGCCGATGCCGCCGTGACGCTTCCCGCTGGCGTGCGGATTGTCACTGTGAATTCCGAGGGTGATGTCACGTTCCTGCCGCGCGGGTCCGTGGATGCGGGCATGACCATCACCTTGGGCATGACCACCGGCGCGGAGACGCGACACGTCATCGTCAATCTGGCCGGACGCGTTCGCATTGAATAAAGCAAACCGGGAAAGTCCCGATGGTCTGAATCAGCAAGAGGGAGACGTTGTGTTGATGAGTGAACTCAGTCCTACTTTCGTGTTGGCGATGGCGTTCGTGTTTGGCGCGTGTATTGGTAGCTTTCTCAACGTGTGCATTTATCGCATGCCATTGGAAAAATCGGTGGTGTTCCCCGCGTCGCATTGCCAAGCCTGTTCCACGGCACTCCCCTGGTACGATAATCTTCCCCTCCTGAGTTATTTGATTCGCCGGGGACACTGCGGCTTCTGTGGCGTCCACTTTTCCGCGCGTTATTTTTTCGTGGAGCTGCTGACCGGACTCATGGCGGTCGCCGTGATGGCGCAATTCGGACTGACGATGGTCGCCCTGGGGTACTTTGCCTTTGTCGCCGCGTTGATCGTCATCACCTTCATTGATTTCGACCACCAGATCATCCCCGATGTGATTAGCCTCCCTGGCATCTTGGTCGGCCTGCTGTTCTCACTCCTCTCACCGCTTCCCACGGTCACGATATGGACATCCTTGGTGGGCGCGCTGGCTGGCGCGGGCTTCTTGCTGGCCATCGCCCTGGGCTATCAAGCGGTCACTGGTCGTGAGGGCATGGGCGGGGGCGATGTGAAACTGCTGGCGATGATCGGCGCGTTTCTTGGCTGGCGTTCGATTCCGTTCACGATCTTTTTCGCCTCCTGTATCGGCTCGCTCATTGGCGTTGGGGCCATGATTCGCCGCCAAGCCGACAGCCAACTCGCCCTACCGTTCGGACCGTTCCTGTCCTTTGGTGCCCTGGCCTATCTTTTTTACGGCGAGCGGATCATCGCCTGGTATTTAGGACTGTTGTAACAATCCGCAATCGGCTATGTTCCCCCGCATGTCGGGGATTTTTCTCTCATTTGAAGGCATTGAGGGCAGCGGCAAGAGCACGCAAGCCACGCTGTTGGCCGACGCTCTGCGCGCGCATGGGCATGACGTCGTCATCACGCGCGAACCTGGGGGCACGCAACGTGGCCAGGTGCTGCGCCGTCTCTTGCTTGACCCCACCGAACCTTCGCTGGCACCGGGCGCCGAACTGTTGCTGATGCTGGCCGACCGTGCCCAGCATGTCCAAGAAGTCATCGCTCCGGCCTTGGCCGCCAACAAAGTCGTTATCACCGACCGTTTTGTGGATTCGACCACCGCCTATCAAGGCTATGGACGTGGGTTTGATCGAGCGCTGCTCCACCAGTTGAATACGCTTGCCTGTGGTGGGTACCTCCCGGCCATGACCTTTCTGATGGACCTGCCCGTGAGCGAAGGACTTCAGCGTGCCTGTCTCCGCCGGGGTGAGACGGAGACCGCCGACCATTTTGAAGCGGAGTCGGTCGCGTTCCATGAACGTGTACGCGAAGGCTTTCTCGCTATCGCCCATGCCGAACGGCAACGAGTACACGTCCTGGATGCGACGCGGCCAAAAGAGCAGGTGCACCAAGACATTCTGGCCGCCCTCCAACGAGTGATTTTCCATGTTGCTTAGTGGTATCCGGGGGCAAGACCCCGCCATCGCAATTCTGCGCAACGCCTTGACGCATGATCGCTTAGCCCATGCCTATTTGTTCATTGGGCCAGCCGGTGTGGGCAAAAAGCAGACGGCACTCGCGCTCGCGCATGCCGTGCAATGCAACGAGGCCAACCCAGACGGATGTGGGACCTGCACAAGCTGTGTTCAGGTCACCGCTGGCACGCATCCCGACCTGCGGGTCGTCGGGCCAGAAGCGGGCAAGCAGTCCATTGCTATCGATCAAGTCCGCGACTTACAGCGGGTGTTGAGTCTGCGTCCGGTGCAGGGCAAGAAGAAGATCGCCATTCTCGAAGATGCGCACTCGCTGACGCCACAGGCGCAAAGCGCGCTGTTGAAAATGGTCGAGGAACCATCGGGCGATGCGCTGCTGGTCCTGTTGACCCTGAACTCCGCCACCCTCTCACGCCCCTTGCTCTCGCGCTGTCAGCAAGTGCGGTTCGCGTCATTGCCGACCCCAGTGATTGAAGAAATCTTGGTACGCACGCAGGACAAAGAGCCAGCCCTCGCGCATACCCTTGCGCTGTATAGTCGGGGCAGCATTGGCCGCGCGCTTGTACTCGACCCAGACGTGTTCACCGAAGAGCGGCGCTATGTGGAAGAAGCACTACAAAAGCTGGACACGACGACGTTCGTGGACCTCTCGCGGGTGGCCGAGTGGTTAGTGGCCGACCGCGTGAGAAAGTCCGCGAAGAATGCCGACGCCACGGGTGAGCGCGCCAGTGGCAGTGATCGGCTAGCGATTGTCTTGTCCTGGTATGAAGAAGTGCTGCGCTACGCCGTGCTCGGCACCGAGGGCGTCGTCCGTCACCACGAGTGCTTGAACGCCATCGCCAAGCTCGCCACCAAACTCGGCGTGGAGGGCGCACTCCGACAACTCTCGGTTGTCTATGCCACGATCCAGGCGCTTGGACGCAACGCCAACCGGCAGCTCGCCGTGGAAGATATGTTGCTGCAATTGAAATAGACGGGAGACCGGGGACCGGAGACGGGAGGATGAAGGCTTGGAGCTTGAAGCCGGTCTCCCGTCTCTGGTCTCCGGTCGTTCGAGGAACTATGCCACACACCTACATCACCACACCGATTTACTACGTGAACGGCGACCCGCATCTGGGGAGCGCGTACACGATGATTATTACTGACACCATCGCCCGCTATTATCGCGCGCGCGGCTGGGACACGTTCTATCTCACCGGCACCGACGAACACGGCAACAAGATCGCCCAGGCCGCCGCCGATGCCGGTGTGGGCGTGAAGGAGTTCACTGACCGTGTGAGCGCGTCCTTTCGCGCCGCGTGGGACATGTGCGACATCACCTACGATCATTTCATCCGCACGACGGATGACTACCATATTCGCTACGTCCAGGAATTTCTCCAGAAGGTGCATGACGCCGGCGACATCTACTTTCATCGCTACGAAGGGTTGTACTGTTTCGGCTGCGAGCGCTTCTACACGCCGAAGGAACTCCGAGATGGCAAATGTCCTGACCATCTCACGGCCCCAACACTCATTGAGGAAGAGAATTATTTCTTTCGCATGAGCAAGTATCAGGAGCGGCTGCTCGCGCATATCGAAGCCAATCCCGACTTCATTCGGCCTGAAGGGTTCAAGAATGAAGTCCTCGGCATGCTGCGTGAACAGATCGGCGACCTGTGCATCTCGCGCCCAAAGAGCCGCCTGACCTGGGGGATCGAACTGCCGTTCGACCAACGCTATGTCACCTACGTCTGGTTCGACGCGCTCATCAACTATATCAGCGGCTTGAAATACAAGGGCGAAGAGGTGTTCCGGAAATTCTGGCCGGAAGCGCAACACTTTATTGGCAAGGATATTCTCAAGCCGCATGGCCTCTTTTGGCCAACGATGCTCATGGCCGCTGGACTGCCGTTGTACAAGCACCTCAACGTGCATGGCTTCTGGACCGTCGAGGGGCAGAAGATGTCCAAAAGCCTGGGCAATGTGATCTCTCCCTTGGCTATGAAGGACAAGATCGGTCTTGATGCGTTTCGCTATTTCCTGCTCCGCGAAAGTGTGTTTGGGCAGGATGCCGACTTTCGCGAAGAGAGCCTCACCGCTCGTTATAACGGTGACCTCGCCAATAATCTCGGCAATTTGGCGAGTCGCACCTTGGCGATGCAAGACCGCTATTTCAAGGGGATTGTCCAACCGTTGAGCGATCCACTACCAGAGATAGACCAACGACTGGCGGCGGCGTTCGCGCACGCGGCCACGGAGGTCGAAACCCAGGTCGGCAACTTGCTCCTCAATCGTGCACTGGAAGCCGTTTTTCGCGCCACCGATCATGCCAACAAATACATTACCGACACCGCCCCGTTCACGTTGGCCAAGGACCCGGCCTCGTTACCACGAGTGGGAGCGGTGTTGCACAATTTGCTGGAAGCCTTGCGGGTCTCCTGTCAGTTGCTGTCGCCGTTCTTGCCGGAGACCAGTCAGAAACTGTTCACTCTGCTCAACCTGCCGGCTGAACAACTGACGGCGTATTCCCTACCGTGGGGCAAAGCGTTCGCCGTGGGCCATCAGATACAGAAACCCCAAGCGCTTTTTCCACGAATCCAATGAGGCCTATGACATTCGCCGATTCCCATTGTCACCTGACCGACGCGAAATTCGACATTGATCGTGAGGCGATGCTCCAGCGTGCTCGTGCCGTTGGCGTGTCGCGCTTCATCGTGATCGGCGCGAACGGCGACTTCGCGCACAATGAAAAAGCCGTGGCGCTAGCGCAGGAACATGCCGATGTCTTTGCCGTCATTGGCGTGCATCCGCATGATGCCAAAAGCATCACGGAAGACACGTATGCACAATTACGGGCGCTCGCCCGGCAGCCCAAAGTGGTGGGCATTGGCGAGACGGGCCTCGATTTCTACTACGACAACTCACCACGAGAAGACCAACGCACCCACTTTCGCGCCTTTATTCGTCTGGCACGGGAACTGGACCTGCCGTTGTCGATGCACGTGCGTGACGCCTATCCTGAAGCCGCGCAAACGCTCCGCGAAGAGTGGGGCACTCAAGTCGAAGGCGTGATGCACTGCTTCACTGGGAGTGTGGACGAAGCCAAGATGTTGCTCGACTTGGGGTTGTTCCTGTCACTCAGCGGCATTGTCACCTTTAAGACGGCCCAGGAACTGCGCGAGGTCGCACGTTTCACGCCCCTGGACCGGCTGCTGATCGAAACAGACTGTCCGTTGTTGGCCCCGATTCCATATCGTGGGAAGCGTAATGAGCCCGCCTATGTTGTCGAGGTCGCGAAGATCATTGCCGCGGTGAAAGGGATGCCGCTGGTGGAAGTGGCCGAGGCGACGCGGCGGAATACGGAGCGGTTGTTTCGGTTGGCGGAGTAGGGCCACACCGACGGTTGCAGCAACTATACTACGCGTGGGAATAAATGCGCGGTCCCGCGCGGGCATCAATGCCCGCGCTACGCGAAGGCGCCGGATCAATCCGGCTTCCGAGCCTCATTCATGGAGCGTCGTGCGGTTGCCCGGCGATTGATCGCCGGGGTGCTCTGGACGTTCGGCAAAACCGCAATCTCTGCCCGCGTGCGGGATAACAGTTGTAGGGTGCGCCACCAATGGGTGAATCGGGTCCACCGCCTGCCTCGCCACATTAGTGGCTTGTTGGCCGCGACGTGTGGCCACGATCCGCGTGCCGAGCGCTTGTATCAGATCGACAGCAAACCCATCCCGGTCTGTCACCCGATGCGCCATGTCCGCGTGCGGGCGCTACGTGACGAAGGGGCCTCCTTTGGCAAAGACCAGTAAGAGATGGTTCTTTGGCTTTAACCTCCAGGTGTTACGCCAAGTTGAAGGACGGGTCGTCAATCTGTTATTGACGCCAGGCAATTGGGATGATCGCGGAGCCGCCTTAGCTTTGGTACAGGGCGTCGACGGGGGCGTCACCTGAAGTTCGATATCCCGCTGTCCCTACAACCCCCGGCGTCATTCCGGCGCGCGATACTAAAAGGTGGAATCACTTCCCTTATCGAAGGAGCCTGGAGCGTTCGCGATCGTGTAGACGCGCGGAGCCGGAAAAATGGAGGGCGCTACGCGGCAAGTCTCCCCACCATGCTTGGTGAAGAGGAGGCGCGGAGGCGTGGACTCCGGTGCCAGACCTCCGCGTCATAGTGATTTTAGTCGATGGCACCTCCGTCGTCATGTGAACCACTATCGTGGGATCCGCTTTCATAAGAGTCATAATTGGCGGTCCCAATATCAAGACTCATCCCCGCGAAGGCATCGTTGTCATGCCAGGCATCATTCGAGCTACTCGCACTGTGGTCGGCGAAATCAGGCGAGGTATATTCAGGATATGATTGCGTGAAAAAAGCGTCGTGCTGACTCACGGTATCGGCCTGCGTATCCCACACCGACGGCACTGCTGACCCGTTATCGGCTTGGAAATGCTCCACCGGAACAACGGTCGTGTGATCTGTCTGCGCGTACTGAGGGTCAAAAATATGCGGGACAACATCGTATAGCCCATGAGTCCCCCACTGATCGTACGGGGCATAGTTGAACGTCCCGCCAGGTTGGTACTGTCCGTGGGGATCATACTCACACTCATACTGCCCTTGCCCGTTCTCCAACGTGTGATTGAACACGACCCCATCGTGAAACCCGCTCAGGGACTCATCGCGCTGCTCCCATATCTTGCCACTGCCATCAATCGCGGCATTCTCCAAATGCGCGTCTTTATCGATGTTCATCAGGCCGATACTCACCGGCTGTTCCGCTGGGCACTCATTAAACACGTTACGATCATCATGCAGAGAGGACACAACATCCACGACATGGCTGACGGACTGCTGCGCCTCCTGGAGACTTCCTGTGGCCGTCTGGCCTACTTCATGGAACCCCTGCTGCGCCTGAGTGCCCCAGTCGTGCATGGCATCGCGAGCGTCCAACAACTGATCGCCAACCTGTTCGCCCCAGTGCTGGGCCGTGTCTTGCGCCTGCTGACCAACCGCCTGAAGGTCTTCCCGTGCCTCAAGGAGGTGATCTCCTGTCCATTGACCAGCCGCGCTCCACCCAACGGCACCGGCATGCCCAACCGCTTCCCATTGCCCCAAGCCTGCCCCGAGGTCCTGCTCGGAGATGCGGTCTGAATCAAGTCCAACATAATGTTCCCAGGCATTACCAAGTGGGGCATCGTTGAGCACCAGAGCAATGGCGGTATCGGGTGGTAAGCCTTGTTGATCAAGACAGGCCGCGTAGGAACCTTCGATTTCACGTGAGTTTGGAACCAGACCGCCGTGGGTCTCAATATGATCAAGGTAGTTGTCCAGATTGCATTCGGCGACATCCTGGAAATGGTCCTGATAAGCGGTCACTCCCGCACCGTGTTCCCACGCGGCTTGCACAAGAGCCTGACTGAAGCTGTGGGAATCACCCGTACCCTGGGCAGCGACAGCCGCATAGGGATCTCCCACATCACCCAAGGCTTGCCATCCCTGAGAGACGTGCCCCTGTTCGAGATGTTCTCGGGCCTCATGCGCTGCATCGAAGAAGGGGTGATGTTCGGGGTCCAGCGCAATGAGACCCCCCGGTTGCAACTCCGTCATGTGTCCCTCGGAGATCGGTACATGCTCCGCGTTTCCGGGTAGTAGGTTATGGTCCTGGTTCACATTCATACTCTGATACCTCCATGCGTGTGATCTTATTCAACGTATAGGAGTGTCAGAGCGGGAAAGTTACAGGTGGTCAGGGAACCGCGCCAACGCGCGGTCTAGCATGACTTGCCTGGAGTCGAAGGAGTTCTTCGGGCGTTCCGACGCGAATGGCGGATCCTTTTTCTAACTTGTCGAGTACGCGCCGCGCCTCCGTTTTGTTCTTTTCACTGGCAACCACAATCGTGTCAAAGCGACCGGCATTGGCGATGGCTTTGACTTTGGCGGGGATGCCGTCCACTTCTTTGAGCGCACCCGAGGAGTGCACTTCGGCGGTCACGATCAACGCCTCATCGGGCACCGTATTACGTAGCGCATGATAGAAACCCAATGCGGCAGCCCCACCCGCGGATGGACCGTTGGCTTGTCGCGCGAACGCCTGATTCTCCAGCAACTGCCAGCGACCGTCGTAGATGCCTATGTCGGCCTGGTGCTGCTGCGCGAGGGATAGAGCGGCATCCCACGCATGCATCATGGACTCGCGAAAATCATTATCAATCGTCGTTTCAAATACCGTCGCTGGGTGGGGGGCCAGACGTCCAGCTCCCCGTTCGAAGACTTCCAAGACCAATGTCCGCAGGCTCCCGCCCACCTCGCCTGTGGGGTCCCAGCCAACAACGGGAACCCGCACTGAACGCCGAGGCGGCTCAAGGAACGAACGCACCGTGATCCACGCCCAATCCTCACGATCCTTGAGCAAGGGCGGAAACCCGCCCATGGCCAAGACTGCGGAGTCGAGCCCCGTCACCGGATACTCGTGCAGCGCTACAGCGCGCTCCGCACACCGCACAAGAGCACAAACCGTATGCCACTTCGTATCAAAGTCCTTATCGCACAGTATCGTCTTTGCTTTCTGCAATGCGTCCGCTAACTGAGCAGCATCCTCCAGACTCCGCTTTTTCACTGCCTGGGAAAGGGCGGTAAACAGGGTGGCTCCGCTTGTGAGCTTTTCCCAGAAGTCCGGGGCTTTGGTCCATTGCACTGCCCGCTGATTCGGCCAGCGGGGGATTTCCAGGAGCGTATGAAGGTCGTGGGCCATCATTGTTTGGCAATCTCCCTCTTCTCAAAATTTGCAATGTCGCTACGGTGTCGATCCTTGCTTAGACAACCGTCGCGAAGAGCTTGGTTCCTTCAGGCAGATTTTTCCGCTCCGCGAAGGGAATCATCACCTCAGCTCCGATCTGATCGTCATCAATGCGAGCCAAAACGGCCTCTTTCCGCCATGCTTCCCCCGCTGACAGCCGTATCGTTATGGGCTCCTCTAACTCTGGAGCAAGAGCCGCGATCCGAATAACAACATTCCGCTCTTTATCCTCCTTGATGAAAAGCGAGAAACTCTCGTTTGCTGATGCCCGATCAAGCGGTTGAGGCGGGGCACCGCCGTGTGCGGAGGTCGCAAACCCAAGATCATACGAGACCGACTCAAGAAAGCGACGCAATTCCTCGCGCATCTTGGCTATGAAAGATTGAGGTTCTTCCAGAGCTGGCGGGGTTGCCAGCGTCCATTGACTTTCTATCTTTTGGCGGAGGGCCGTTAGCCGTTGTTCCCCCTGTTTTCCTTGCCATGCGCTGGCCCCCTCCACAAGTCTGTTCGCCTCTTCCGCGCACTCCTCACACGAGGCCAGATGGTCTCGTATGCGCCGGGTGTCATCGTGCGAGAGCAGTGCCATCGTATACTCAACGAACTCTTCGTCCGTTAGACATGGGGTAAGGGAGTTCGACAGGGTCGCACGAAGGCTTTCCGCCACTTGCTCAAGCTGTTGTTCGTTCATGGTGATTTTCTGAGTTTTCATAACAATTCCTTTTTGCTGAGACATGTCGCCACTTGCTGACGAGCGCGCTTCAACCAACCGCGAATGGAGCCTGGAGGACAAGCCATTTCTTCAGCTGCCTGTTCGTATGATCGTCCCTGGAAAATACAGAGATCGAATGCCCTGCTGTGATTTTCGTTGGCCAAGGAATTGACGCACTCAGCCAGTCCCCGCGCAAATTCTCCCTGAACCAGACGGTCCTCAGGTCGCAGTGCTGGGTCTACTACGACTACTTCAATCGTACGCCCTTCCTCGTCTTCATACTCTCGCTGGAGTTGCTCACAAGCCTGGTGCTGTCGAATCCGTCTGCCCTGACGGTGACACTCCTGTCTTAAGCAAAACAGAAGATAGGCTCCAAACCGAGGACTCTTCGCAGGATCAAACCGAGAACCCGTCGCGGGATCACTTTGCGCACACTGCTCCAGCTCATGGCGCCAAGCGCGTCGTTCATTCGGATGGTCCGCGATCCACCTCAGCAGTGCCTCCCGATTTGGCAGTATCAGCGCCTCTTCCGATTCCGACACCCTCGTTGCGGTGTGGAGAAGGAAAGAGTCACCAACTCGCCGAGTGACACGGTGCGGGAGGAGAACTTCCGCGAGAGCAACCAGACGCTCGCAGCGAAATTGCATATTCATACGCGGTGGCTCCAGTGGTGGGCATTCCTGTCCTTTGCGATAAGTATGTGGGGAAATACTGCCCGGACGTTTGCAATAGGCACGGTACATCCGCTCATACTGGTAGAGCGGTGCGAGCGCATATAACGGCAGCCCCCCGATGATCTGAATGAGACGTGCTTCGTCCTGGTCCGCCGCCACGATTTCTTCAGCGGTCGCGATGCCGTCTCCAATGCACAGTTGTCCCAGATACCCGCTTGGTCCACCTGGAAGCGCGAGCCGGAGGACCGTGCGCCGTTGACCGCCCTCCACATCAATTTGCTGCTCGAAAAGCACCGTGTCATCTAACGGTGTAAAGCTCCAATCCCGATCTTTGGCGTGACGCAGACTTCTGAGCATCTCCTCGCGCCGTGTCGTATCCTCACGCACCACATCCTCCAGCGAGCGCGTGCGTTGACTGCTGTGAGGGACATACAAGCGCAACTGCGGAACCACTTCCGCCAGCGTCGTCGCACCCGCGAGATAGTCAGCAATTGGCGGTAATATCTCTCCGGCCAGTGCGGCGTGGTGCGCAGCCGCGTCAGCTTCGACGTGTTCCGCTGTCACACCGCGGTCGAGCAGCGTGGGTGTAAATAGGGTGCGCCCCCACGCCAGCGGTTGCATGATGGCAAGCGTCGCGTGTTCAACCTCGGCTCGTTGAGCAATCAAACGAGTGCGTATGGCGGCCTGGTCCGTGGGGCCACCAACCGCTAGTGCGGCACGAAGCGCGGGCAGTGTCGTCCCTGAAGCCTCGGTGAGCCCATCCTCCAACATCGCGGCAACAGTATGCAGGTTATCCAGGGACCGCTGTCCGCCGAGGAACCGCTGGATCGTCTGACAGAGCTGCGTCGCGCCGGTTCGTGCTGTTTCGTCACGCCTTCCTGCCCCCAGCCACCATTGGCGTTGCCCGATACCGTTCAAGGCCGCATACAAGTCCTTAATCGTCGCCCCGAGACGTTGCTGCTCTGGAGTCCGCGAAGCGATGTCGCGCCGAACTTCGGCGACAATCGTGGCCAGGTGCTCTGACAACCCGTGATACACCGCAAAGCCCACGGCCGGACGTGCGCGGGAGAGCTCGCTGACTTCACGATGCAGGCTTGCCGTGATCTCGCGAAGCAGAGGGCAGGCACGAGCCCGTTCTTCAGCGCCTTCCCGTTCGTAAGACGGTCTGATCGTTTGCACGAGTTGACTGACCACCGGAACGATTTGTTGCGCCGTGAGCCGCGGGATGTTCGTGAGCACCCGATCCACCGATGCGCGCACCATCGCCAACGAATCCTGGAGGCCGAGCTTGTTTTGCACGCTCGCACGATCAAGCCCGTATTGACGACAGAGCCGTGCCACTTCGCTCGTGATGTGTTGCGCGACCGCTGGCGCAAGCGTCTTTCCCTGGCCATGGCTTTCAAGCGCATCAAGCTGCGCCCGCACGGTGTATTCCAGCAACTTCATCGCGTGCAGGTCGGCGACGTACGGACACGCGGGCCGAATCGTCACCACATTCTGGACCTGAGTGTTCGTGATGATGCCGTTATCATCAAAATCGCTGATCGCCGTCTGATTGACCCAACTGGCATCCAGCGCGTGGTGGAGCGCGGGATCAAGCCGGGCCATGAGCGCTTGGGTCACCTGGGCGACGACATCTTGCCGTCGTAACAGCGTATGGCCATTCGACGTGAACAGCGGAATGATGTTATCGAAGACACGAGCGGACGGGGCCTCGCCCGTCGAATGATACGAACCACCTTGACTATGAGCATGTTGGAATTCGCGCAACATGGCGGTGGCGTTCGCGATTGTCTGCTCGCGATCCTCACCGCCATCAAGGAGGGACGGATTCACGAGCCGGAGGTTGAGCACGCTTCCGGGTGGGAGAATGTCGCGGAGGCATTGCCCAACAATCATGGTTCCACCCGTTCCGGTCCCGCCAAACACGGTCGTCAAGATCTCGGCATACATCCCGTGCGCCCGTTCGTCCAGCGTTGGGCGCACGCGCACCAGATCCTTGACGTTGCGCTGGAAGGCGCGAGTCAAGGGACTTTTGTTACCCGCGGCGAGAAAACGCCCGATAGCGGATAGAAGAGCAGCTCCGTGCCCATCACCCTTGCGCGCATGGTGTTGGAGCCTTTCCTCGTGCAAAATGTCGCGAAACTCCTCGTGTTGCGGACCAGTGATATCAAACCGTTCACCAAACGGGGACTTGAGGTAGACATACCCCTCTTCGGGAATTGCGAGCCGTGCCTGCGCGGGCGACCAGCCTTGCTGGCCAAGGTGGCTGAGCATCCCCTCATACGGAACACTGTCGATCACCACCCAGCGCACCCAAGTCGGTATGGTGCCATGCTGACGTTGGATTTCTTGCCAGAGCTGCATGATCGCTTCCGTCATATAGCTGCCGAGCGAGACAAAAAGGATTGGCTTCGCATTCATACTGGGTCTCCTTCCTTACACGTGGGGTTACGGTCTCTTCTCTTTTAGTAGTCCGTTCTCTCATCCAAAGTTACAGCGGGAGCCTCGCGAGCGATATTTTGTGACGTGGTGGATGTGGCGCGGCCACGGCATGGGCAGTGTGAACCGCGCCGCACGGTAACCGCCCATCGACATGCGGCGCGGCTTGTGATCGCCATTAGTGGGGACGTACTAAAACGCGGATTTCACGAATTTTTGCCGTGAGCTGATAGAGTCTACTCGTGAGCTTCTGACTGTCCTGTATTGCGAGTAGCGCAACGGTATTGCGGAAATCGTCGGCGTCACCGAAATGAAGGACGATGTCGCCAAAGTCTTTCCACCACCACAGACGGTAGAAGAATCGGCGTTCAATCGTAAATTTGTTGCTCAGAAAAAGCTCTTGGCGTTCGATATGCTGCGTGAATATGCCCGCACTCGTCTCTAGTTGGACATTGCCGTTGTTCATCAAGACATACCGACGACACGACAGTTCCACCGCCCGGTAGAGCGCATACCCAAGGGGCAAAACTCCCAAGCCCCTAACGACAAGATGAGCGTGAGGCAGATGCCCTACCCACGGTGCAATCAGCACCTGGTACAGCGCCACTTTGGCGCTCACAATCAAGAGACACCACAAATAGACGCCAGTATTGGCGATGTGAGACGGCCTCCCCCGCCACAGTTGACCCAGTGGGAGTTGTGGCTCTTGAGCCAGAGGTCTCTGGCGCATGGGTGCCGCCACGACTTGGGGGTGATGCACCTGAGGAGGGGGGAGTGGCGATGGTGGTGGCATCGCCACTGGCTGTGGGGAGGGCCCGCCGTTGGATGATCCTAAAGGAATCACGTTGGAACAGTGGGGACAGCGAACACCTGATGGGGATTGTTGCATAAGACAGTCTCCTTATTCGGTTGTGCTACGACCTTGTGGATAGAGACACCCCGCCGGGACCAATGGCATTACGGGAGAGGGCTCCGAAAGTTCCCTCTCCCGGCTGGGAGAGGGCTAGGGTGAGGGGGATCAAGTGATCTTTCCTTATTTTTCCCGCTATCCCTACACTTCGTCGGCAATCACGTTTCGGCTTCACTTCATGCCATTGCCCGCTGGGGCATCTCACTCTGACTGACCGATGGCTGATTGTGTTCGTCCACCTCAGTCATACGAGTGGCGGACACGATTCTCACGCGCTGGCGTCTCCCGTGAAACGACGGGAGGCAGGACTGGAACTGGGTGAAGAACAGGAGCCGCCTCCCGTTCCACCACCTCCCAGAGTTTGGTGAGGATTACGTGCCGTGATTCGTCCGCCTCTGGGCGAGGAGGATCGAACTCACGCGCGGGCAATGTGCTTGGGGTTCGTTGGGAGTCTGTCCGTGGGAGCAGACGAGGGGGGCGTCCACGCGAACGCACGTGGGCCTCCGGTGCTGGCCATTCAGATAGCTGGTGCTGCATACGACAACCTCTCCTTTCCTGTGAGCTTCTATAAGAAGTTAGGAAGAAGAGGTGTCGAAAGTTACAGTCGCGTGGAAAGAAAAAGGGCGAACTGCTTCGGGTGGTGGGTTTGTTTTTGGTGGTGTTCTCTCCGAACAATGACCACCATCCTATGGTTCTATTGCTCCGATTCTCCGTTTCTCCGTTTCGTTCTTCCGTTGCCTTACTCCTCTCCGCTTAGCTCCTGCAGACTCTTCGCTTCCCACGTTCCAGATTGGTTCTCAAATATCCGTACTCCTTGCGCCATCAGCTTCACGATATCCTGCTTGGCACGAGAAAGATCGACAAGGCGATTCTTATCTGCCAGCCTCGTACGCAGCGCCGTGAGCACCTCCGTCGTCGCCGCCTCACGGCCCCGGGCGCGAGGCGGCGGCGCCTCACGGCCCCGGGCCCTGGGCGTCGTCGCCTCGCGCCCGGGAACAGATGCGGCTTTGTTTCCCGGCAGCGCCGTCAGGATCGCCGTGAGCATCTCCGCCGTCTCGTCCTCACTACCCAGACCTCGCGAACAAGCGCGTTTTCATCTGTCCGCAGTGTTGTTAAGAGCGCCGTGAGCACCTCCGCCGCCGCAGCCCCACTACCCAGTGCCCCGAGCACCTCTGCCGCGTAACCGCGAACACCCGCGTCTTCGTCTGTCCGCAGTGTTGTCAAGAGTACCGTGAGCACCTCCGCCGTTGCAGCCCCAATACCCAGTACCCCGAGTGCCTTTACTGCCTCCTGACGGATCCTCCAATCTCGGACTGTTAAGAGTTGTGATAGATGGACCAAGAGAGGGGTTCCAGGTGGGACCTGAGCATTCACCTGTCCCAGCGCTGGCAGCGCGGCGGTCAAGTGGGACACTACCTCAGTGGTGTAATTTTGCTGATGTCCCCACCATAGGTTGAAGACATTGGTGGTAACTCGATCCGCAATCTCTGTGCTTTTGTGTTTGAGCAGCGTCGAATGCGCCTCCGGCAGACACTGAGCAGCTAGCGCGAGCCGATGGCTAAAGAAATCATCGCCATACGGGTTGGTCTCGGTTGGTTCTTTCTGATGGAGCATGGTCAGCAGCGGAACCGGGTCCTCAAGCTGTCCAGCCAACAGGGTGATGACCTCTCGCCATCGCGGACTCCAGGCTTTCTTGTCAACCTGGGCGGCGATCGTCTGCCATCCTTGTCGTGCTAACGAACGAGCCGTCAGGTATTCGTGGAACGTGCGATGGAGAAACAACAGAGGAGGAGCATCACTGTTGTCGCCGACCTTGATCAGAATGCCCTCTCGCTTGAGTTTCTCAATCAGTAAGGTCGGCGTACTCTTACGGAACTCGAGAGGAACATCCTGGCCCTTCAGCCATTGCTCGATCTCGTCCGCCAAGACCGTTTCGCTGAATTGTTCAAGCCCGTGTTCAAACAGCACGCAGCCTACATCGGCCAGCATGCGCAACAGCCGATCGACATACGCCACACTGATCTCGCGCCGCTCTTTTTCCTGTTTCCACTCCCGCAGCAGTCCACGCAAACATCTGTCGTACAAATCCGCCCGTCGCGTGGGAAACGCGAGTTGTTTCTCCTGATACGCGCGACACATGAGCGCCAACATCAGCGGGATGCGCGCTAACCCTCGCACCTGATGAGTTTGTTGCAGCATCGACAGAAATGGCGTGGCATCGGCAAACCAGGCCCGAGCAAAAGATTCGATTTGTGGCCCATCAAACGCGAGCAGTTCCAATTCCCGCGGATGATCCGGCAGCGGAGAGGAGAACTCCTGATCATAGCCAACAATGCGGGAGGTGAGTAGCAGACGTGGTGCGGAAAACTGACGTGCGAACGCCTCAAGCCGTTCTCCCAAGCGCTGCCGATAGTGCGGCTTGAAGGCGAGCGGCTGACCGTCCGGCGGAACTTCCACGGGCACCTCATCCCACGCATCCAGCAACACGACACAGTGTTCAGTGGTCAGCTTCCGTTCGACAAAAGCACGGAAGCCGGCGATAGAACTCTTCCTGCACACAAGATTCACTAATGCTTGCTCAATCGGATCGTTACTCTGATTCAGTTGTGACAGCCGGACAAAAATCGGGAAGACGAGGTCCTTCTCCAGATTAACGTTGTGCTCGCGTACCCGCCGTGCTTGTTCGAGCGCGATCCGACGCGCTTCGTACTTCAACAGCCAGGTTTTGCCAAATCCAGGATCACCCAAAATGATAGCGCGCTTGAACCGCTCAGCGGCGGTTTCATCCCAGGGAATAGGCGGAGGTGGCGCTGGTCGATCCGCACGACGCTCCTGGTCTTCTCCCGACTCTGCTCGTGATCTTCTTGGAGCGTACGCGAGGTGCTCGACATCGTGTCCAGATGCGCGCAGCCATTCCCGTTCCTCCGCTCGCCAGCGTTCGTACTGCTGTCGCTCTTCGATGACTTGCACGGTCTGGCGAATGGATTCGATCTGGACGTGCTGGGGATAGTACCCTGGCAGCTCGGCCATGCGGGTGGCGAGATCATCGAGATAAGCCAGAACCTCAATGACAAGCTGAGAACGGACTTGGACTACGTTGGCGAGTGTGGCACTCATCAAGAGACTCTCTGTGACTGGGTTACTGAGTATCATCAATCAGAAAGGCATAGAGCCGTTGTAGCGTCCCCACCAACCAGCTCGCTTCCCGTTCCGCCAGCCCGACGTGCCGCACGACACGCAAGCTGCGGTTGGCGCGGTGGTAAATCGCGGCACAGGCGCGCTGGGGATCATGGCGTGAGCGATAATAGAGACCGTCGGGCTTTTGCGGATGGCGCACGAACGCGGCGGACCACCGCTGGGCGATGGTATAGTCGCCCGCGCATAAGCGCTCATCGGCGCCGAGCTGAGCCAGGCCGGGACCCGTGAGGTCAACGAGCCGCAGTGGACGGCGTACCGCGATTTCAGCGATGGCCCGACTACGCAGGGCCGAAAGCGTGAGGACCCGTGTGCCCGTCACATGTCCCAGCGTTTCGATAAACGCGCCCGCTTCATCCGCCGCGACGTAGAGCACCCCGGTTTTTCCGCCTGGAACATCAAACCGTCCGTCACCCGAGGTCCCAAAATACAACGGCGCATAGTGAAGCCGATGGATGCGAAACCACGGCTCCGTGGTCACCAACAGCGGCAAGGAGCGAGTCGCCAGATCGGTGGGAGGATCGGGATGGGGGCCAGGACGTACGGCCTCAGACACCGCCCTGCTCTCCGTACAGACGCGCCGCGCGGCGCACCGTTGCCAGATGACCCCGGCGCAATTCCGCCAGCGGGGTCTTCCCGTCCACACAAATGTTCCCGTTGACAAAGAAGGCGAGCTGCATCCAGGGATCGTGGTGCCGAAGATCATGGAGAACGTCTTCGAGTCCCGGCAACAAGCCTTGGTCCGTCCATTGCCAACTGGGATAGTCGTAGCGATGGGGTCCAATACGAATCCCCAACAGCCGACCAAGCCGTCGCCGTTTATCGACTGCTTGCCGACTAATCTGTAACCGCGTGGCCAGCTCTTCTCCGCGCAACGGCCCGCCCTCAGCCGCAAGCAAGCGTTGGCGAGCTTCCAAACCTCTGACACGAGCGGAAGCCAGCGCATCGTGTCGGACCAAGTCCTGCAAAGCCGCGGGTTGTTCCAGCGCGGCAATGAGCACGGCATAATCCGTGGCGGCCGTTGCCGCGTCGGTTAAGGCTTCCACGGGTAAGGATTCGGCGAGTTGGGTGAGCGCGCGCACCCCGCGCGTTAAAAACGCCGCCCGCTGCGGATCGGTGCCAACCTGCGACACACGGTCCACCGCCACGCGCAGGGGACGTGACAGCACGGGCTTTTTCAGGGGGGAAGGGACGAGAGCGGTAGTGGGCATAACATTCCTCCAAGTTGACGACGTGACGGTAGGGTCATAATGAATCTTTGTCAACCTTCGCGGACGCATCTAGGGAGTTGTCCTTCGGCATTCAGGACTGGGGTGAGGTTTCACGATCGACGGGAGCTCGGCTTTGCCTCCACTTTTCGTACACACGCCCGCTCCTCTTGCCCACTCCGCCGGACTCCGGTTGTATTGACGGCCAGGAGAAATGTTTGATGGGTGCAACACTGGCCAACTTGGTGAAAGTCCGCTCGCGGCTTGCCATTGATATTCGGGATTATTACGAGGCGTTAATCTCCACGCTGGATGTGACTCCCTGGTATCGTGAAGGACAGGTCATCCGCGCGCGCGATATTGCGATTCCGGCGCAGGTGCTCAAACGCGCCCCAAAACCACCACGCGACGCTGGTGGCGATGCGGCCCAGCGCTTCTCTGCTCAGCATTTTCTCGTTCCTGAGATTGCTCGGCTTTATGAAGAGCCCACGCCCGCGGACGGCGAGATTGTTGAATGGGAAGAGGAGCTACGCCAGGTGCGGCGAGCGGTTGTCAAAGGGGCGCCAGGGAGCGGGAAATCATTTCTGACACAAATGACGGCGGTGAAGCTCGCGTGTACCGCCTTGGCGCAATTGGCGGCGCGGGCGGAGCCGCTTCATCCACTCCTGCTGCCTATTCATGTGGACCTAGCCCAATTGGCGCAAGCCAACTTATCGCTATCACTGGAAGAGGCACTCCTTGCGGTGCTCTCCGCGCCGTACGCCCTTTCTCCTCGCTTGAAAGATTGGATGCAAGAAAAACTGCGTAGCACGGAGTGCTGGCTTATCTTTGATGCCTTGGATCAAGTCGAGCCGGGCGACCGGTCCCGATTACGACAACTGTTGCAGCAACTTGACACGCAACGATGGCAGAGCCATGTCATCCTCACCTGCCGGTCGGCGAATTACAATTCTGGCGATGTCCCGTGGCCACAGATCACGGAGTACGAAATAGCTCCACACGCCTTTGGCCCAATGCAAGAGTTTGTGACGCGGTGGTTCGCGGCTGACCCCACACGTGAGCAGACCCTCCAGCAAGCGTTGTCACAGAACTTCGCACTGAGTCAGGCGTGTCGGGTGCCACTCGTGTTGACGTTGACCTGCCTCGCTCACGAAGAGCAGGAAGTCACGGCGACAACGCGGCGCGGGGATATCTACGGATGGGTGCTGCGTGGGTTGGTGCGCCGGGCGTGGAAACCGGAGAACCGGCGGAACCCATTCGATCCGCATATTGCCAAAGTGCTGCGAGATTTAACCCCGACGGCAAAAATACTGTTTACCCAACAACCGACGAGCAACCTCTTCCGCCAATCCGATATTCAGAAAGCGATTGATAAAGCAAGGCAGGAGAAGAACTCGAAACCTGACGAATTGTTTCCCGAGATACTGGATTGCGGCATCCTCATCGGTGCGGGGTTCAGGCCGGACGGAGAGCCTCAGTTCAGTTTCTTGCATCGCAGTTTTTTAGAGTATCTCACCGCCCGCGCTCTCGCAGAGCAAGGGTGGGATACCATCGTGACGGAAATCGACAAGAAAGCCTGGGATCCCGCGTGGCAGGAAGTGATCATTTTCCTCGCAGGCCAGTTGAAGACCCCCAGGGAGGTCGAAAATTTGCTGAGCCTTCTTGCCGATAAACAACGGGATGATGTGTTTCGCCATCGTCTGGCGCTTGCCGCGCAGTGTCTGCCGGAGGCGCATCCGACGCTGTGTCACGACGACATGACCGAGATTGAAGATCGGATTACCACCGATGCCTTCACCCTATGGGAGAAACATTGTCAGCTTGAAAAGCATAGGGCACTTCCTCACTTGATCGCCGCGTTGCCGATGCTCGCACAAGTGAATGCGCAAGTGCAGCCCGGAACCTCCTTCTTGGAACGGGTGTGGGAACTTTTGATAGACGAAGACCAGATCAAACACAGGACAGCGATACTGACTATCGGGGCACTCGGCATTATGGCTGTGACCTCGGAGATATATATGGATTTGCGGACAAGGCTGGGAGACGGGGACGTTTGCGAGATAGCGACCACAGCTATCGAGAACCCTGACAGTGTGGCCCCGACCCCGCGGATACTCATGGCGTTGTGCCTCACAATGCTCACCCACCCAGACAGGGGTTTTCGCGAAGCAGCGACCGCGACTCTCAGAAAACTTGGGGGTGTAGTCGCGACCTCGGAAACCCTTATTGCTCTGTGCAAGATGCGGATGGACAAAGCCGGGAAAAGCCGCGAGGCAGCGGCGGAAGATATCAAGAAACGTGGCAGTGTAGCCGCGACCCCGGAGAGCCTTATTGCTCTGCACACGATGTGGACGGGCAAAGACTGGTATGAGCACCGAGTAGCGGCAGAGGCACTCGGAAAGCTGAGGGCGCAAGGAATACGGATTTTCGAGCGGAACGCGGGCTCATGGGAAATGAAGCGTGCGCAGGAGTTGAGCAACAAGGAGTACGGCGGCGGATGAGAACCGAATCGAAGAATCGGGGCAACGGAGAACTGGAACAATGAGAGAGTGGTCATTGTTCAGAGAGAGAACCCCACCAAAAAGAGACACTCCGCACGATCTTGAGCGCGTTTGCCGGATAAGGACACTGATTCTCTATCCGCCTGTCTTGGACACCCTCACGCGCCGTCCACAGTATTTTGACCTTTTTCCTTCCAGCCTACTGTAACCTTCGACTGCTCTCCTTCCTATTACTTCTTAACAGAAGCTCACAAGGAAAGGAGAGGTTTGTCGTATGCAGCACCAGATATGCGAATGGCCAGCACCGGAGGAGGATGGGCGCTCGCGCGGGCACATCCTTCACCCACTATCATGGACGGCTCCCCCTACGGGACGCAAGCGCATTGCACGCTCGCTAGTCCTGGTCGCGCAAGGTGAGTCACTAATTCCGAGCAAACAAGAAGAGGTATGAGCATGAACACTCCACGCCGCGGTTACACATCCACCAATCCGGTTTCATTATCCAGGGAGAAAAGGGGGCAATTCGACTGCTTCCGCTTGATTCTCGTCTTGTTGATAGTCGCGTTCGCTGTTCAACCCGAACTGGCCAGTGCGGCGGCGGTCGGTGCCACCCCAGGCAGTTTTCGCGTCTCCGAATCTGGCGCCGCCATCTATACCATTCCGATTGCCGTGCCGCCCGGCACCGCGGGCATGGCCCCAACCTTGTCCCTGACCTACAGCAGTCAAGGAGGCAATGGCAATTTGGGTATTGGGTGGTCGTTGAGCGGCTTGTCCGCTATCTACCGTTGTCCCGCGAGCCTTGCTCAAGATGGTTTGAAGGGCGGCGTTAATTTCAATGCGAACGACCGCTTTTGTCTGGACGGGCAACGTCTGGTGGCCATGAGCGGCGTCTACGGAGCCAATGGCGCGGAATATCGCACCGAAACCGAAAGCTACACGCGCATCATTTCCTACGGTGCGGCGGGCAGCGGTCCAGCGTGGTTCAAGGTGTGGACCAAAGCCGGTCAGATAGCGGAGTACGGCAATACCGCTGATTCGCGCATCGAAGCGCAGGGTCGGGCGGATGTGCGCCTCTGGGGCGTGAACAAGGTCAGCGATACCAAAGGGAATTACCAGACGGTTTCTTATGTCGAAGACAACGCTAATGGCGAGGCGTATGTCAGTCGGATTGACTATACCGGCAATGCGGCGGCTGGACTTGCTCCTTATTCCTCGGTGCAGTTTGGCTATGCGGCTAGGCCGGATGTCAGTATTGGTTATGAGGCTGGAAGTGTCATTAAAAACGCCAAACGCATGACCAACATCAGGACTTACAACGCTGCCACGTTAGCTAAAGATTACCGCGTCACTTACGCACAAAGCCCTTCTACCCAAAATTCGCGCGTTGCTACAATCACCGAATGCGCGGGGGATGGGACGTGTTTGCCGGAAACTAAATTAACCTGGTCCGACCTAAAAGTTGATAACCGAGGTTGGCAGGGATTTGGTCCACTTACGGGGGTCGGCAGCATTGCCCTTACCCGATGCAAACCTCTGAGCGCAGTCGATGTGAATGGCGATGGGAAAACAGATTTGGTGTGCTCGTACGATTATGGCAGCGCCAACACGGAAACGTTCGTTCAATTAAGTCAAGGCAATAAGTTCGCGGGGTGGCAGTCCTGGAGCGCCGCTACGGGGCCGGACAGCATTGATCTTACCCGATGTAAGTCGCTGAGCGCAGCCGATGTGAATGGCGATGGGAAAACAGATTTGGTGTGCCCGTACGATTATGGCAGCGCCAACACGGAAACGTTCGTTCAATTAAGCCAAGGCAATAAGTTCGCGGGGTGGCAGTCCTGGAGACCTGCTACGGGGCCGGGCAGCTTTGCGCTGACCTCCTGCAATTCCCTGAGCGTAGCCGATGTGAACGGCGACGGCAGGACGGATTTGATCTGCCCATACGATTACGGCAACGCGAATACGGAGACCTTTGTTCAGTTGAACCAAGGAGGGAAATTTTCGGGATGGCAGTCCTGGAGTCCACCAACGGGGACAGGCAGCATTGACCTGACACTATGCACGCCTCTAAGCACAGCCGATGTCAATGGTGATGGTGAAACGGATTTGATTTGTCCATACGATTATGGCGCTGCGAATACTGAAACGTTCGTGCAGACATTTACCGGAGGGTTTCCAGATCACCTCGTTACCATTAGTTCAGGATTAGGTTCAATTACAACCCTCACCTACAAACCCCTCACAGACCCCAGCGTCTATGTTAAAGACACCAACGTGGCTTACCCCTATAGTTTTCCTAAATCATTTGTAGCGAACCAACCCGCTGCCACCCTTCGACAGGCTCAGGGTGAACGGATCGGATGTTGAAATCGTTGAGTTTTTTCCGTTCGTGCTGAGCTCGTCGAAGCATGGACGGCATTTACTAGGAACATTTCATTTAGGAAACCTATACAACACGCTATGGCAACGCGCGTTCGGTTCCGGAGTCAGTAATGCGGAACTCACCGACCTTACCAAGGCACTCAGTGCCTACATCCACAGCCTCAAGCAAACCAATACCCGGCTTGATCGCTATCTCTCCAAACGAGAGGAAGCCACTTTCACACTCAACGAACGACGCGGGCTCGAACTGTTCCGTGGTCGAGCCCAATGCGCCACCTGCCACCTAATTGGCAAAACCGAAGCCCCGCTGACTGATGGTGACTACCATAGCCTTGCCTTGGGGTTCGACCGCCTGACATCACAACTGCCGCGGTTAATCAAAACCGTCACGACGACGCCACGCCAAGAGATTGACCGCTTGATCTCCGCGGATGCCGAGGTCGCGGCCTTGGGGCGCTTTGTCGTGACGTTGCGCCCAGCGGATATTGGCAAGTTCAAGACCCCGTCATTACGCAACGTCGCCGACACCGCGCCGTATATGCACGACGGCAGCATCGCCACGTTGGAAGAGGCGATTGAGCGAGAAATCTATTATCGCGGCAAGACCCAGGGCCGACCGGTGGTACTGAGCCTGGCGGAACGCGCCGACTTACTTGCCTTTCTCAAGGCACTGACAGAAACCCCAACGAAGCCACAACCATGATCGCAGCATTTCGGCTGGTGAGGAGAATTGTAGTGAACCATCGACACACGCAAGCAAGATGTACCACGCGCGAGGAACACCCCGGCGATCAATCGCCGGGCTACGCCAAGACGCCCCATGAATGGGGCTCGGAAGCCGGATTTATCCGGCGCCCCCGCTGGGGTGCCACTGCTGGCTTGTCCAGCAGTGCGGTCTCGCCGGTAAGTTATGGCTTGGCAGCTCCTCTCTCCCGCCTCCCGCTCCTATGCTGGAGTCTCGCGTTGCTCCTCCTGGTCAATGCCGCGACTGTTGACGCCCAGGTGCGCTACGTCTACGACGAATCCGGGCGCCTCGTCCAAGTGATCGGCCTGGACGGCAAGAGCACCCGCTATCGCTACGATGCCGCCGGCAACATCATCTCAATGGTGCAGGACCTAACCGGTGCACTCGTCATCTCCGAATTCACGCCGAATCGTGGACCGATTGGGACCACGGTGACGATCTCTGGGTCGGGATTTAGCACCACAGTGAGTGCGAACATCGTCAAGTTCAACGGCGTGACCGCGACGGTGAGCGCGGCGACCGCGACGAGATTGACCACCAAGGTCCCGACCGGCGCGACTACGGGACTTATCAGGGTGACGGTGGGAGCGAAAGTCGCGACCAGCGCAATTCCATTCACCATCACCACGGCCCCGGACAACGGGATCCCGGTGATCACGTCCTTTACTCCCAGGATTGGGTTCCCAGGCGCCCCCGTTTCCATAACAGGAAACAACTTCAGCACCACTCCCACTAACAACTTTGTCTTCTTCAATCGCACGCTGGCAACTGTCGGAGCGACCACCCTGACCACGATCAACACCAAGGTTCCCACAGAGGCCACCAGCGGCCCAATCAAGGTGCGCACCGCCACCGGCACCGCTATCAGCACCACCGATTTCTTTGTCGTGCCGCCAGGCTACACGGCCGGCAATGTCAGTGTGGCACAACGGATCGCCGTGAATGGCCCCGCCTTGGCGATCAATACCGGCACTGCGGGAAAAATTGCGATGGTGCTCTTCGAGGGCACGCAAGGGCAGTATCTGGGCTTGTGGGTTGGCCCCGCCACTATTACAGGCGGGGGGAGCGTGAAGCTCTTTATCAAGACGCCAAGTGGAACTAACCTCTTTCCACAGGATGAGTCTTTCAGTTTGGCTTCGAGTTTTGACCTTCCTCGCCTACCGGAAACGGGCACCTATACAATACTGATCGTGCCCAGTGCGTCCGCTGTTGTGAACGCAACCCTCACTCTCTCCACGGATAGTGCCGGTGTTCTTACTGCCAATGGCGCCGCCACCGCTGTAAACCTGCCGGTGGGGCGCAATGGGCGCTACACGTTCACGGTCCCGGCGCCTGGCCAGCGCCTGAGCCTGGGTTTCACCAATATGGCAACCAATCCAACGAATGAATCTGTTGACATCTGGGTATATAGACCCGATGGAACAACAGAGCTGAGTGAGTGTCGAATTACGGTGTATCAGAGCTCAGGCGGAGGCAGTTGTGACCTGAAGGATTCCTCGTCGAACGATGGCTTACTGCCTCCTGGAACCTACACGGTCTGGGTGGACAACGGAGAATGGATCAGTACCTTCAATCTCTGGCTCAGTGCCGATGTAGCGGGCGCGTTGGCGCTGAACACGGCCAAGGGGTTCACTACCGCACGAGTGGGACAGAATGCGAGCTACACCTTTAACGGGACGGTAGGGCAGAATCTGAGCTTGGCGTTGAGCGGCGATACGTTCCCTGGCACCACCTATGTATATGTCTATAAACCGGACGGCACTCAACTAGGCGGGAGCGAGTATCTCTATTACTCCAGTGGGACAGGCGATGTGGGCACCCTGAACCTGACCACTCTCCCTGTCCCTGGTCCATACGCCGTCTTCATCACCCCCAGCGGCCTCGCCACCGGTACCATCAGCACCACCTTATGGGCGGATGCGGTGGGAACTGTGGCCATCGACGGTCCGGCTACTGTGGTGAGTCTGCCGCTCGGACGCGATGGACGCTACCGGTTCACGGTCCCGGCACCCGGCAAGCACCTGGGTCTGGGTTTTACCAATATGGCAACCGACCCAACGAATGAATCCGTTTACATTGAGGCGTACAAACCCGATGGCACAAGGCTGAATGAATGTCGGATTACCGTGTATCAGGGCTCAGGCGGCGGCAGTTGTGACCTGAAGGATTCCTCGTCGAACGATGGCTTCTTGCCTCCTGGAATCTACACGGTCTGGGTGGATAACGATGAGTGGAGGGTCACCACGCTCAATCTCTTACTCAGCGCCGATAAGGTCGCAACCTTAACGCTCAATAGTGCTACACCCACGCCCATCACGACTTCGCGGGTAGGACAGAATGCCCATTACACTTTCAATAATGCCGTAGCGGGCCGAAATCTCCGTCTGGTGTTCAGCGGCAATACCTTCCCCACAAACACCTATGTGTATGTATATGGCCCTGACGGAAATTATGTAACTTATACATCCCTGTCCTCTTCTACACTCAATCTGAACGCCCTGCCTGTAGGAACCTACAAGGTGGCTATCATTCCTGATGACCTCGCCACCGGCACCGTCAGCACACGACTGATTACACAATGAATCTTCACACCAACGGGAAGACGCGAGACATCACAGTGGACACAGTTAAGAGACAAAGGAACCGTGCGATGAAAATGGCATCACCCACAGACACCCAACTGAGTAAACTCCACACCCACGCGCACAACGGACTACGAACGCTCCTCAGCATCTGCCTGCTACTGGCAGTTGTTTTCGAGGCTGGTGCGCAATCGTCCTCTTCACGTTTGCCGCAGTCTTTGCGCATTGCCACCACCGGAGCGAGCGCGACGCTCCTCCCAGATGGACAGTGGCTGGTGTTAGGAGGAGAAGATACAACCGGTCCTGTCGCTACCGTAAGGGTGTACGATCCCGAGCGGAAAAAGTTCCGCGCACTCGATACGAGTCTGCTGCATGCGCGGGCCTACCATACCGCGACGCTATTGCCTGATGGCCAGGTGCTCGTGCTCGGTGGTGAAGGCAAAGAGGGTGCTCCTGTCGCTACCGTCGAACTCTTCGATCCTGAGAAGGCCACCTTCCAAGCACTGACCAATCTCGGCCTCATCACGCGCACGCATCATGGGGCAACGCTCCTGGTCGATGGACGAGTCTTGATTACGGGCGGCAGTGATATTGAGGGCAGCGCGCTCGCGGACGCCGAACTCTTCAACCCGCGCTCTCTTCAAGTGGAACGCTTCAACGCCAAGCTGGAAACGGCACGGCTCAGTCACCTGGCTACGCTCCTACCAAATCACCATGTTTTGATCTGGGGCGGTGTGGATACCGATGGGGTGCCGGTGGCGGGGGCTGAACTTTACGATGCCAAGACCCAACAATTTCTCCCCTACGATGCCACATCCGCCGACCTCGCTTTGGCGGAACTGAATCGTCCGGAACCACCTACGGTCGTGGATAGCGATCCGGTCAATGCCGCGATTGGTGTCGGTATCGACAAGACCCTGTCGCTGCGCTTCTCCAAACCTTTGCAGGTCACCAGTATCAATACCGAGACTGTGGTGTTGATTGGTCCAGACGGACATACGCCGGTGAAAGTGACGCCGACCGAAGGCGGACTGGTCACCTTTATCCGTCCGATGCAAGAGTTGCTGCCGGGTGCCAACTATACGTTAATCGTCCGTGGCGCGGTTGACGAACAGCAACAACCGCTCGACTGGGTCACGCTTGGGTTCAAGACACAGACACTGGAGCAGCGAACCTTATCCGAAGCCGATGCGTCGCGCGCTCCCACTGTCGATTCAAGCAACACGCCTGCCTCTGATGATTCTACTGCCCAGACAGGGCAAACACCGACCAGCACTACCGCTGGCAATTCCGCGACTACTGCGGAGTCCGCCGCAAAAATGCCAGACCTCAACGCTGCGGCGCAAGAAGCCGCCGCCAATGACGATGAAGCATGGATACCAGGGGCAGCACATCGCAAAGGCCCGTGGCGCAGTGAACGAAAATTTGCCCATAGCCGTAATGTGTTACGCCAGCAGCAAGACTTCCAAAACCTCTTTGATGGGATGAGTCAACGTGCGCGCGACATCACCCGCAAGCACATGGAAGCAACGGGAGAGTGGCAAGCCCGAATAACGCACGTCCCACTCCCAGGAGTTGTGCCTCGCGGTAAGGTCCCACCGGGTGCGGCGCAAAACGTGATCACGGGACAGGTACTCAAGCTCGACGGCAAATCACTGGTCAATGTGACACTGAGCATGGCTGGTCAGACCACCCGTACTGATGGGCAGGGAGAGTTTGTCTTGACGGGGGCACCCTCAGGACCACAAGTCCTCGTGATTGATGGACGCAGTGCTGACACCGGGAATAAGCACTACGGACGCTTTGAATATCAGATGGAGGTCAAAGCGGGCCTCAACGCACTCGACTTCACGATCTGGATGCCGGTCCTGGCTACCCAGCACGCCGTGCGGCTCCCATCTCCAACCACCAGTGAAGTCGTGGTGACCAACCCCGACATGCCTGGATTTGCGCTCCATATCCCACCCGGAACCGTGATCCGTGACGCTGAGGGAAAAATAGTCACCGAAGTCAGCATCACCCCGATTCCCGCCGATCAATTACCCTTCCCGATGCCGTATGGTGACGTTCCCATTTTCTACACCATCCAGCCGGGTGGCGCGGTCCTCCAATCCACGACAGGAAAAGCGCTGGGTGCAAAGATTGTGTACCCCAACTACTCCACCCAACCCGCTGGCGCGCGTCTTGCCTTGTTCGATTACGATCCGCGCGGACGTGGGTGGTATACCTACACCACGGGAACAGTCAGTGATGATGGTAGCACCATCACACCGGAGAAGGATTTTACCATTTATCAATTCACAGCGTCTTCAATTTCGCCAGGAGGTATTGCACCTGACAATGGCCCCAAGGATCCCGATCCTTGCGGATGTCCTGGCACCGCCTGTGCCGGAGATCCAGTGAGTTGTTCTGACGGTTTGTTTCTAGAGACCAATACTGATCTTTCTTTAGCCGACGTAGTGCCAGTAGAACTGACGCGCACCTACCGTCAGAACGACGCCAGTCAGCGCGCATACGGTGTAGGCACGAATCATACCTTCGAGCTGTTCCTTACCTTCGTCAACCTTAGCGCCGGCAATGCAGACGCTGTCGAAATGATCCTTCCTCACGGTGGACGCGTCCGATTCGACCCAATAACACCAGGGAGCTATCCACTCACAGGCACGACCTTCGAGTCAAAAATCTCCGGTGCGTTCTATAAGGCGCAGTTCAATTCTGTGAGTGATAGCTTTGGCACCGAGTTCCGCGTAACGCTGAAAGACGGGCGACGGTTTGCGTTTTCGTATTCCCAATCACGGTTGCGATGGATGGCGGATCGCTATGGCAATCGCATCACAATTTTCCGCGACACTTTGAATCAAGTCGCTCGTGTTGTGTCCCCGCAGGGTCGGTACATCACTCTTGCGTATGGATATGTCTATTGTTCCACGTGTATTACCGTGGCGACCGATAACATGGGACGGACAGTGAATTATGACTATGATTCCAGTGGCCGTCTGGTCAGAGTCACCAACCCCACGGGCGGAATCACTGAATACACGTATGACGCCGCGCATCGCATGCTGACGGTCAAAGACCCACGGCTGATTCGTAAAGTCCTCAATGAGTACGACGCCAATGGCCGGGTCATCAAGCAGACTTATGCCGATAACACCACCAACCTCTTTGCCTACACTCTTGATGCCGCTAGCAAAGTGATCCGCACGGATGTGACCCATGAACGCGGTGACATACGGCGGATCACATACAGCGCCAATGGCTATCCGCTGACCGATACCCACGCCCTCGGCAAAACTGAGGTGCAAACCCTCACCTATACGCGCAACGCCAACAACCTCGTCACCAGGATAACCGATGCACTGGGACGAGTGACGGAATATCAATACGACGCCAAAGGGAATGTCATTAAGGTCACACGCATGTTCGGCACGGCTAGTGCCACCAGTTGGACCTATACCTACGAGTCCGTCTACAATCAATTAAAGAGCGTCACCGATCCCCTGGGCCGCAAAACGACCTTGACGTATGACAGCTTGGGCAATCTGCGGCAGGTGACGGATCCGCTCGCCAATAAATCCACCTTCACCTACGACCCCCTGGGCCGCCCAGTGACCGCCACCAGTTACATCGGTGCGTCACCGCTGACCTCCACGTTCACGTATGACGGTCCCGACCTTGTCCAGGTGAAGGACCCCTTGAACCGTATTGTCACGCTGACCCCCGATTTAGTGGGGCGCATCCTCTCGCTGCGCGACCCTCTCGGTCGTCTCAGCCGTTCTGAATACGACGTGCTTGATCGGGTCACCGCGCAGATTGATCCTCAAGGGCTCACCACGCGCTATGGCTATGACGGCAATGGGAATCTGTTGACGTTCGTTGACCCCAAAAACCAAGTCACCCGCTTTGCTTATGACGCGCGCAATCGCGCGATCAGCAAGACCGACGCACTGCTCAAGGTGGAATCCTACAAGTACGACGCAGCCGGGAATTTGCTCTTTGCCACGGACCGCAAAGGGCAAGTCTCTGGTTTCAACTACGACTTCCTCCAGCGACGCATTAAGAGTAGCTATGGCGCGACCTCGACTACGACGCCGGTCTATACCAGCAGCACGACCTACGTCCACGACAAGGCCAACCGACTTACCACCGTGCAGGACTCGCTTGCTGGGAATATCACTCGCGCGTATGACAACCGTTTCGATACGCTCACACAGGAAGTGACGCCGGAAGGGACGGTATCGTACTCGTACCACACCAACGGCCTGCGCAAAACCATGACGCCAAGCGGAGGAACAGCGATCACGTACGGGTACGATGTCGCCAACCGGCTGGCGAGTATTTCCCAGGCTGCGGGCGCAGGTGGCGGACCGATCCCTGCCGCCGTGCAAACCGTGACGATGGGGTACGATACCGCCGGTCGGCAAACCAACCTCAAACTGCCCAACGGCATCCAGATTACATACGGCTACGATAACGGCAGCCAACTCACCGGCATTACCTACAAGAAGTCCGATGCGACGACGGTGATTGGTACGCTGACCTACGCTTACGACGCCAACGGTCAACGAACCGCCATCGGTGGCACTTTGGCCAACACCGGCCATCCCAAGCCGATCGGTGTAGCGCTGTACGATGCCAACAATAAGCTGACCAAGCTTGATACAGTCATGTACACCTACGACGCCAACGGCAATCTGAAGAACGATGGCGTCAACACCTACAATTGGAACGCCCGCGATCAGTTAGTGTCGATCACCGGCGCGAACGCTGCCACATACAAGTACGACGGGTTAGGACGGCGGCGGCTGAAAGGAACAGTCGGTACGTTGTATGACGGTTGGAATCCAATCCAGATCAAGAACGGCGCGACCGTGGTTGAGAACCGCCTCACTGGCATGGGGCTAGACGAATACTACGCTCGTGTGACTGGCGGTGTGGTGCAGAGTTACGTGACTGATGCTCTGGGTTCGACGTTGCAGTTGCGCGACGCGGCACAGAACGCGGCGGCAAGCTACACCTACGATCCGTATGGAGGAACGGCGGGAACGGCAAGCACGAATCTGGTGAAGTACACAGGTCGTGAGCAGGACTTCGCCGATCTCTACTACTACCGCAATCGCTATTACAAACCGTCGATCGGGCGATTTATCAGCGAGGACCCGATTGGGTTGATGGGGGGGAGTAATTTGTATGGGTATGTGGGGGGGAATCCGATCAGCAGGGTTGACCCCTTGGGCTTATCGGATGTGGTTTTTGATCGAGGTGCGGGTACGATCACGATTACAGATGGAAACGGCAATACGGTAGGAACATATCCTGCTGCAAACAATACGACTTCAACGAGTAATGGACCGTGGCCGGATGGCACAACCCCTTACTCTCATTATGTCCCGCATCCAGGAAGTGGGGCTAACGGTCCATACGGATCGAATGGTAATTTTGTTTTTGATGTTCCAGGTCGGACGGGGATGGGAATTCATTCTGGGCGTAGTGGGCCACAATCTAGGACGCGGGGTTGCATACGTACCACCGATCAGGCAACTGACTTCCTGCGCGATCTTCATGCGAATGATCCTCTTCAAACTATCACCGTACGATGAGCCGATTTAGCAAAATAATAGGCAATGTCAAATGGGTGTTTTTGGCATTTACTTTTGTTTTGTCCCCGTCAATTTCTGGCGAGTGTATAAAGGCGTGCTCGCTAGCGGATGCCAAGGCGGCAGAAATTGTCGCTGTGTCCATTTCTTCATGGGAGAAGTTGTATTTTGTATTTCAAAAATATGGGCATTGCGATGATGGGGCAATAGGTGAGGGTTTTAGCGAATCAATATCTGTGCTGATGGCAGAAAAATGGAAAACCTTGGATCAATTGGCAAGGCTTGTCAAAAAAGATTCAACCTTCCAAGGATTTGTTATCAAGCACCTTGATGAAACAGTGCCCATTGATCGCTTAAAGAAAATCAAGCTAAATGCCGAGTCAAAATGCAATAAAGCTGCACAGGATATTTGTTTTGAGATTCGCCAATCACTCGGAAAAATACGGGGAAGGAAATAGGAGACGTTGCAATGTTTTTCACCTTCTGAGACTGCCGCGCTGGGCGTCTGCGCACGGGAAAGAGGGTCAGGCCTGCATATTGATTTAGGCGAAATAGGGGACGTTGCAGGGCAATTCGGGTTATACGCCGGGTGCCACTGCGGACCTATCGGAAAATCAAAAATCAAATAGATGGTAGGCTGGGATGAGCCAAGCGAATCCCAGCGGCATCGCTCCCAACTTCGTGGAAACACTCATTCCCATCTCAGCATGGGCAGACTCAGACAAAGCAAAGAAATAGGGGACGTTGCATGGTAATTCAGGTTCTGGTGGGGGACCTGCACTATGCCGCGCGTCGGGTGCCACTGCTGGCTGCCGGAGAAATAGGGGACGTTGCAGGGAAATTCGGGTTATGCGGCGCCAGGTGCCACGGCTGGCTTCCTCTCTCAGAAAATCAAAAGGCAAAAATCAAAAGGCAAAAAGGAGAAGACGGAAAACCGGCTGGGGATTGAAACCGCCGGTTCCCGTCACAACATCACAGAACGATAGAGGCCAAAGTGCCACGTGCGGGAAACCTGACTTCACTCTTCCCTAGCGCATGTGTTATCAGAATGAACATGAGACGCTTGAATGTCACGCTCAATCAAGAAACGTACGAGGCACTCACAAGACAGGCCAAACAAACGCGAAAACCCTGCGCCAAAGTGGCGCAAGAGATATTATCGGAAGGTTTGGCACGGCGAGATGCCGCTGCCCGACGCGAACAATTGGCGGCTGACTACCGTGCTGGTCGTGCTGATGCACGCGCCTTACTGAACGATCTGGAATCGTCTCAGTTGGAGCTGCTTGATGACGAAGATGCCTGAAGCTATTGAGATTCATAGAGGGGACATCCTCTGGATTCAATGTGATCCGTCTGTGGGTGTCGAGCCCCAAAAGATTCGGACCTGTGTGGTGGTTTCGAATGATCTTGCGAATCGGCATGGGCAAGCGATTACTATCGTTCCCACGCAAGCCTATACAGCAGAACGCGCACGGCGCGCGTACCTGGTTGACCTACGCAAACCCCGATCCGATTTGAAAGAGGCGCGTGTCGCAAACGCGTCAATGATTATGACGTATGATCGACGGCGCGTTGTCAAACGCGCCGGACGAATTGCCAGGGAAACACAAGACGCCCTTGACCACGCAGTAAGTCTTCACCTTGGGCTGACCGTGATTTAAAGAAAATAGGGGACGTTGCAATGTTCTTCGTCGGGTGGCCCTGCTGGCTTGCCCAGCCGGGCTGAGAAGCGAGAAGAGGAAAGAGATATCTCCGTCAGGCCGGGACTGAAGCAGTGTCTAAGGACAAGACCGGCACCACCAGAGTCCGTATTGCCCGCTTACGCTCCTTTACTGCCGCCTGCACTTGGCGTGTCACTTCTGGAGTGAACACATGCTCACCACAATTCTCACAAATGGTTGCGGGCACTGCTTCGACGACGATCAGCTCTTCTCCTACACGGAGGTCAAGAGCGATGCGGCGTTCTGTCATTTCATAATGGCACACAAGACACTTCATGAGTCTCTCCTTTTCCGGCTCCGCCAGTCGCTCCATTCCTGTGGGTCAGGCTCATAGAGGGTAATAATCCAGACCGTTGGCGGCAAGGAACATTGAACATGCAAAGGACGACCGCTCTTGGTCCTGCCCAGAATCAGACAACTGGGACCGTATTTATCTTTGGGATATTCCTCAATGATCTCTCCGTTGAGAAGGATCTCTACAACTTCATCTTCAGCGATGCTTCGTTCAATGCTTCTTTGAATAGCATGGCGTCGCCATTGATATGCGCCTTTGCTGACCTGTTCCTGGATGGGTCGAATATCCATCCTGAGTGTTCCTCTCGTCAACTCTTATAAAGAAAGGCAGTTGGGTCAAGCAAGGCCGGTGGAAATAGGGGACGGTGCAATGTTCTTCACCTTCTGATGCCGCCGGGTGCCACTGGACGGAAAATAGAGGACGGTGCAGGGAAATTCTGGGTCTGACGCCGAGTGGCACGGCGGGCTTGTGCAGTCATGTCGTCCGGAGGGAACGGACGGAGTGGAATCGGGAATGCCTCCCCCGCCCGCACTGCACGTAGCCCCCGCCGTCGGCAATCAGGGATAGCCCGACATTCCCAGGTGGCTTGCCAAGAACAAGACGGGGTGAGTAAAAGAAACGTGCAGGCGGAGGCAAACAGTGCGCTCCAGATGCGGAACGAGGAAAGGGACTATGCTGGAACAACTGACAGTGGAAGAACGCCTGAGTGCGCTCGAAAAAGAGCTGAGGGAATTGAAACACCAGGTCACCGTGCAACCTAGCCCCCAGTCGTGGATTGAGAAAATTGCCGGCACCTTCAAGGATGATCCAGACTTTGAGGAGATCGTGCGACGAGGACGCGAGTTCCGCAAGGCCGTGCGGTAACCAGTGGGGGGTCATGTTTATCCTGGACACGGATCATCTCGCTCTTGCGCAACGGCAATCACCGCCCGCCTATGAGTATTTTCTCCAGCGGGTGTCTCAACATGATCCGCTTGCCTTCTTTGTGACCATCATCAGTTTTCATGAGCAGGTCATGGGGTGGAATGCCTACCTCTCGCGAGCCCCCAATACGGCGGCGGTTGTGCGTGGCTACGAGCGATTAGGGCGAGTCTTGGCTAATTTTTCCATGGCGCAAGTGCTGCTATTTGACGAGGCTGCCGCAACCGTGTTTGATGACTTTCGCGCACGTCGGGTGCGGATTGGTGTCATGGATTTGCGCATTGCCGCCATTGCCTTCTCGCGCGATATGACGGTGCTGACCCGGAATGTTAGCGATTTTCGTCGCGTTCCGGGATTGTAAAGTGGAGGACTGGACCCTCCCATAACACCGGGTACCACTGCTGGCTGGTCCAGCAGTGCCGGCTTACACTATGGCGATGACACTTGGTCCTCCCCACCGCAAACGAATCACCCACTTCAATGAGCCCGACCATTATCACGAGTTGACCTTCTCGTGCTACCGGCGGCTCCCGTTACTGAGGGCTGGTCGGAAAAGCAAAAGGCAAAAGGCGGGAAACAGTAGTCAGTGGCGTAGCCTGGATGAAGCGAAGCGGAATCCAGGAATTCCAATTCCCCGGATTGCCTTCGGGCTACGAAAGTGTTTCCTCAAGAGAGGAAGGCATTGTATAGTGACGACTATGAAACGGTATACGGCTGCGACAGCGAAACAACAATTTTCTCTTCTTCTTGACGCGGTGGAACAGGGCGAGTCTATCTTGATCGAACGGCGAGGAGTGCGTTTTTGCCTCCACACTGAGAGACAAGCGGGGCCCAAGAAAACTCCACGTGTCGCGGTGATTGAGATTGTAGACCCGGCCGTTGTTGCGGGCGAATGGAAATGGGAGTGGGAGCCTACGGGGGTGCGCTTCGCCGCACCTAAACGAGGACGGCGTTGATCCTGCTCGACACCAATGCGCTTCTGTGGCTACAAGGGCGGCATAAGCGAAGCCGTCCCCTCTCTCGTTGGACAGGCCGTCTCTATATTTCTCCGGCTAATCTGCTGGAGATTCAGTTTCTGCTTGAATCTCAGCGTATTCGTCTTCGTCCAGGGATGCGGGTTGCTGATTTAGGAGATGATCCCCGTTGGTTACTTGATGACCCTCCTGCGGCAGCGTGGTTCGTTGTCGCCCAAGAGTTGACGTGGACACGTGATCCCTTTGATCGTCTTTTAGCGGCCCATAGTCGATATCGAGGATGGAAGCTCGCCACTGGCGATGGACATTTAATCGAACAACTTGGGGCCGATGGGGTTGTCGAATTATGAAGCCCTGGGAGCCACTGGCTGGTCCAGCAGTGGCGGCTGACAATATGACGATGACACTCGGTCCTCCCCACCGTAAACGAGCCACCCACTTCGATGAGCCCGGCCATTATCACGAGTTGACCTGCTCGTGCTTCCGGCGGCCTCCCTTGCTGACCGATGATGTCTGCCGGGGACTTCTCAGCCATAGTATTGAGCAGGCCATGGCTCGCCACCATTATCGGCTCGTGGCCTTTGTCTATATGCCTACTCACGTGCACCTTCTCACCTATCCCGAAGCGGAGGCTTCGCGCGTAGATCAACTGTTGCGTGCGATCAAACGGCCGTTCTCGTTTCGGGTCAAACAACACTTGGAGGCCAGCGGGAGTCCACTCCTCAAGACCCTCACCGTCCGCCAACGCCCGGGAGTGATGACCTTTCGCTTTTGGCAGGAGGGGCCAGGGTATGATAGGAATCTGACGCAACGTGAGACGATTCTGGCCGTGATCAACTACATCCATAATAACCCGGTACGACGGGGGCTGTGTCACCGCGCGGAGGAGTGGCGATGGTCGAGTGCCCGGTATTACCACACGGAGGGCCAGGAACAGGATAGTGCGTTGCCGCGCATTCACGGGCTACCGGCAGAGTAAAAACCACTGCTGGACAAGCCAGCAGTGGCACCCACTCCGTACACTGCTGGGCAAGCCAGCAGTGGCACCCAAGCGTAGCTACCCTGGGCTTGACGCTCAGCTTTGGACTCGGCGCACAGCTCCAGGCGCAAGCCACGGGTCGAGCCGGTCACAACTCCATCGGGGTTGGGGATGGACGTGATCCGCAGCCCAGGGTTGCAACAACCCTGGGCTGGAAGGCGGAATCCCGTTGGGATTGGGGACGGGAAATAGGGGACGTTGCCAATGTTCTTCGCCGGGTGCCACTGCTAGAATCTCACCTTACGATGAAAACCGACAGCCTTTTCTATCGACTGTTTCAGACGCTGCCTCGCCTGCTCTTTGACTTGGTAGGCCAAGCGCCTGACCATGCCGAATCCTATCGTTTTACCTCGCAGGAAATCAAAGACACGGCCTTTCGCCTTGATGGCGTCTTTGTTCCGCCAGAAACCCAATCCACTTGGCCGCTCTTCTTCATTGAAGTGCAGTTTCAACGAGACCCAACCTTTTACAGCCGCTTCTTCGCCGAGATTTTTCTCTATCTGCGTCAACATCAGCCTGCGCATCCTTGGCAGGCGGTGGTGCTCTATTCCACGCGGACGATTGATCCGGGACTGCATCCCCATTACGAAGCCTTACTGAGCAGCCCTCAGGTGCAGCGGATCTACTTGAACGAATGGGCCGCGTCACAGCAGACGCTGTTACACCGGGTTATTGGGTTAGTGTTGGCTGCCCCAGAGCAGACCGGCGGAGAAGCACGCGCGGTGATAGCCCAAGCACGGCAGGAGTCAGGGGATAGCGCTAGGACCCGCGCGATACTGGAGTTGGTAGAGACCATCGTAACCTATAAGCTCACCAGACTGACTCGAAAGGAGATACAGACGATGTTGGAGTTTCCCGATACCGACTTGAAACAGACGAGATTTTATCAAGATGTCTTTGCCGAAGGCGAAGCTGCGATTATTCTGCGGCTGCTTCAGCGGCGCTGTGGAGAGCTACCACCAGTCCTTGGCTCACGTGTCACAGAGTTGTCCCTGCCCGACTTGGAAGCCTTGGCCGATGCACTCCTAGAGTTTCAGACCATCACGGACCTCACGCATTGGTTAGAGGATCAGGCACGGGAATGAGCAAGGGAGCCCGGAGGGAACGGAGTGGCATCCGGGAGTCCTTCGGCTCTCGGAAATGAGGAACGAGGAATGCTGAATGATGAATTGGGGGCAAAGAAAGAGCCGGGTGCCACTGCTGGCTGGTCCAGCAGTGGCGGCTTACACTATGACGATGACACTTGTTCCGCCCCACCGTAAACGAGTCACCCATTTCAATGAGCCCGGCCAGTATCACGAGTTGACCTTTTTCAGCAAATCAAAAAGCAAAAGGCAACAATGAAAAAGAAGAGGGGGCGGGTGCCAGTGCTGGCTAGTCATTAGGGAAATGTGCTTGCCTGCTCTGTCCGTTTTCTTATACGCTACTCCAGCAAATTCAGAGAAGTATCCGGTGGCGTAACCAATGGCGGATAAAGCAGCAGAACGAATCAAGTACGAAACCGAAGTCCTGAAGACAACGGTCTTGGTCATGGTTGCGACCACAGGGGGAGCCATTAGCCTCTTACTCGGAGACCATTCTCCCCTACAGCTCAGCTTGGCTGGGGTAGGCGTGTTGATTGTACTGCTGTGAAGTGTCGGAATTTGGCGACTTGACCGGCGTATCCGGGCGTTCATTACCGAGATCAAGGAGGAGAGATGAGCTTCACAGACTGGATTGCATTAGGGATGGGAACGATCATGTTAGTGACCATTGGAACGCTCTTCTGGAAGTTAACGTCTGCTCATTAGTGCCAGCGCCGGGTGCCACTGCTGGCTGGTCCAGCAGTGGCGGCGTACAATGTGACGATGATATGCGGTCCTCCCCACCGTAAACGACTCACCCATTTCAATGAGCCCAACCACTCTCACGAGTTGACCTTTTTCGGCAAATCAAAAAGCAAAAGGCAATAATGAGAAGAGGGAGAGCGTTTGTCGTGGATTGCAACCTCCGGCTCCCGTTATGACGTCGCGCCGTGATGAGGGGGAGGCCACAGCGCGGTGTTTGCAGGGAAACCAGCCTGTGACGGACGAGAGCGCCTTGCAATCGCCCGGGCACCGTGAAACGATCACGGCCCTATGGCAACAATTACGTTTGATACCTTGAAATTTACCAAGCGCCTCAAAGAGGCCGGGTTTACCGAGGCTCAAGCGGA
>JANMSE010000104.1:0-4932 GCA_031389045.1 Deltaproteobacteria bacterium
ATGCGGGCTTGCTCTTCTGGGGCGATCTCGATTATCGTGGTGCGTGGCATAGAAGCTCCTCCCTGCTGGCTTCAACCGTCTCACAACTCTTGATGTATCAGGGAGTGCGCTTCTGTGCCAATCTTTTGTGGTCTGATTTAGTTTAAGTAGCTGTAGGTATCTAGAGATCAGTGCCTAACGCTCCCGCTCACCGCGAGCGGCCCAGCCGGGACCTGTCAGGTTTAGCAGAGTCGCCAGCGGGCCGCGATGCGGTGCAGCGGCGGGTTAGGGACGCCGCCGCTACGGTAGCTTCCCCCATTTCCAGTGCTCCGGCTCCACCTGACCTTTCTTGGTCATTCCGGCGTAACCAGTGGGTGAACAACTTGTTCACTCGCCGTGAACCATCCCTCGGTCCGGGGTTCTCCAGCCTTTTCCCGCTTTCCCAGAGTTCCCCGTCGTCTCTCCTTCAAGCGTTCCTAACGCTCAGCTTAACCGGCTGGCTTTAGAGCGCGAGCGGAAAAGCCAGTCCGAGTTGAAGCTGTTGTTCGGCACCATTGCGTACCAACTAAGGCATGAAAAATCCTGCCGCGACTGCGGAGAACGCGCTCAAGTCTTCAGCTACTCAGCTCCACGGTCGAGCTTCGATGCGTAGCGTGCCGCGTAAGCCAGGCCTAGCTTTCTGCTCGATGGGGATATCGAAAGTCAGACCAAGCGTGGCCGCCGTACCACCGTCCAGCGCGCGCGTTACCGCGGCAATGCCTGGCTTGCCGGGGTTGATGTCCTGGAAGCCATACTTAATGCGCCATCCGCCCAGCGCCGTTGCGTCGGGGAATGCCTCCACCAGGATCAGCTCGCGCAGGATGAAGCCGCCCTCGTAGTGGCGGTTCATGAACATGAAGCCATCCACTTCGTAGTCGGGTACGAGCACCTTGAGGTCGAACGCGAAGCTGACCGACTTCGAGGTCTTGACGCTTTTATTCGGATCGAGGAACACGGAGAATAAGTGCGGGCTCTTGGAGCGGTCGGGCAAGCGCTCGGTGCCGTCCTCCCCCGGGAACAACTCGCCGTAGGTACGGAAGATTGCGGAGTTCTCGCGCACCTCGCGGCGCGTCATCTGCCACTGACAGCCACGCACGCTGACTGCGATCTCGAACTGGTACGATGCGCGCACCATCTTGCCGTCTTCGTGCGCCTTGTGCACCTCCACCGGCAGCGTAATGTCGTCGATGTCCAGGATGCCGTCCACGCGCAGCGCGCCGAACAGAAAGCGGGTGAGGTTTTGGTAGCCCTCCTCGGAATTCACGATGCCGTAGTGGCCCGAGTGGCTGCGGTTCACAAACGCGCGGGGCGAACTCACGTCGTTGCTGTCTGGACCTGGTCCGTGCGTGGTGGCGTTCTCGATACGCACCAGCCCGTCACTCGCGTCGCCCGCCGCCCAAGCCGAGATGCCGCCCGCCACGGTATAATCGCGCGGGTTGGTGCCGATTAGGTTGAAGATGCGCTCCGGCGGGAAGTTCTTTACCACCGAGACATCGTCACCTTTGGGCAAATCGAGATATTCGGCCATCTTCTCTCGATTGAAATTGTTGACGTCGCCAAAAGAGAGCCAGCCCGGCACGTTACGCACGATGCGCATGTCAATGCCGTTGTGCGGCGTGGCGTAGGTAAAGAGCTTGTCCACCGCCCCGCGCGCCTCCGCCGAGCCTAGTGCTCTGTCACACTTAAGAATTAGGGTAGCCCCTGCGATTTCATCAAGTAAAACGGGAGTGTCGAGACACCCTCACCCTAAATTAGAAGTGTGACAGAGCACTAGGTTCGAATTCTGTAGGAAGGCACGGCAGACCAACCCGCCCATGGAATGGGCCACGAGGTGCACGCGGAAGTCTGCGGGCAGCATCTGGTTGTCCGGGTTGGCGCAAACCTTGTCGCGCAGCCGCAGGATCAGCTTATCCAGTCCCCTCGCAAAATGCTCGATGGGCGGCGTGCCCTTGCCATCCCCAAAGTCCTTCGAAGCCTCGTCGTAGTAGCGGTAGATGACGATGCAACGGTACGGGACGGGATGGTCGGCGCGAGCTGCCGCCACTAGGTCGTCACCGTCCACGAAGACGTCCTCGTACTTATGATCGCTCATCAAGCGCACCAATGGCGACTCAAAATAGAACCGAGTAACGTCGCCAGTCCAAGCCACACGCGACTTGGTCGAGCCGATATTGAAACCCATGTAAGGGTCGGCCACCGTCTCTTCGATCTCGCCCTGCGTGGCTGCGAAGCCGCGGACGTAGATGATCGGGTGGTAGGGATGCTGCGTAGTGATCGTGCTCATGGCGTGCTTCCCTTTCTTGATTGCGCCACGCGACGCGGGAGCGCTCGCAGGCTTCGTTTCTTAGTTCGTGATTTGATGCCCTCATGGCCTAACGCGCGCCCACTCAGCGGCACAGCCCCGACTGCTACCGTTCAGGTTTGTTCAGAACCGCCACCGGGACCGCGTCCGCGGCACGGGTGGGTTAGGCAAAAATCCCCACGATACCCAACACCAAAGCTATAAGACCAAGGGCGAAAAATATATGCTGTGCAACGGCCATTACCCAGACGGGCACTCGTCGAAGAACTATCACGCTTGACAAAGGGGCCTGGTAGAAATTCTCAAAGCCTTGCACATCAAGATTCAGGATAATCCACGGAAGGGCGCTCAATATCCATGCTGCGGCTGCAATTGATAGGCCGAAGAAAACAACTACCGCTTGACTCCATCCCGGTAATTGGCTGCAATTTCTGAGATAGCCAGATCCAACAAATGCAACTATCGCTAGCTCGACCGTGACCATCCAGGCGCTCCAGTCTTTCAGAAGTTTCGCGCCTTCAAGGGAAAGATGCTTGTCGTTGTTCATAGTAGCTGTCATGCCGAACGTCAGCCCTCAGTGCGAGCGGCCCAGACGTTGCCATTCGGCTTTTTCACATCCGCCACCGGGCCGCGATGCGCTGGAGGGCCGGGTTTCTCCAGCCTTTTCCCGCTTTCCCAGAGTTCCCCATCGTCTCTCCTTCAAGCGTTCCTAACGTTCGCAGTCAGCGGCGCGCGCTGCTCTTGCGCACGTCCGCTGCACTGCGGGGTTAGGCGTCGTATTCACGCGGCGCCGAGCACCAGTGCGATTCCCCGTGAAATTATTGCTGAGTCCAAGCACTCCACTACCCATCGAGATTCGGATCGACTGCTTCAAGCAATGCAATTGCCGTCCGCAGCGCGGCGCAGGCGTCATTGACGTCCGCCCGTTGATTGCGCCTTTGGACGGCCGTCATAACGTCGGTCGCGATCGCGGCGAGAATCTTTGCGGCGTCTGGCAGAATTAATGGTTCGATCGCTCGACGGACATCGTCCACTACTTTCTGCGTCTTACCTTTTGGGCCGAACTGAAGCCGATCGACATAAGAGTTTTCCCAGACCGTTGGCATCCGATTCCTCCTTTATGCGTGAACCCACGCCCCTGATCCTTCAACATCATGGTCACATTGAATAACCCATCCGCACGGAACCACGGCCGTCACTGCACCGTTCCATCCTGATGATCTGCGCGAGTGTTCAAGCGGTCGTCGTCCGTCCGTCAACGCCTAACGCCCCAGCGCACCGCGAGCCGCCACACCACGCCCTTTCAGGTTTAGCAGAATCGCAACGTGGCGGCGATGCGGTGGCGCGGCGGGTTAGGCCTCATAGATCTAGTTGGTAGATAACACTGTGTGTTTGCCTACGTTCCCTTGCTGAGACGTTCTTTGTCTGAAGTCCTTGAGATTGGCTGTCCTGAAAAAAAGAAGAGACTCCGCTAAACACAAGAGCGACTCGGTCCGAGTGACGATTCCACAAGCGAATCTGGAGGAGAGTTATGTAGCTCATGCGTTATCGTAGGACCTCCGCCGTCACCTGCGTACAACGTTTGAATTTAGTACCCGTACCCTTTCCACATGACCCCCAAACGATATGCCACCCAGTCCCTTCTTTTTCACATTCTGTATTTTTCCATTCACCGAAGTCAATGACTGAGCTGGGAATCCAAGCCGGGTCGTATCGTACGAATCCATTCCCCATGCTGAGAGGATGATCGTTCTTGACAGGTCCATCTTTATCCTCACCCGCAATGAGACAACTAATTACCTTTCCTTCTTTACATTTCGTCTCATTTTCAGTGCAGGTGATTGTCTCTATTTTCAGAGACTTAACCAAGTCTGGAGGGTTCAGCAGGAAGATAATTAAGAAAACGGCGAGGGCACCCGTAGCGCGTGCTCCTAAACCGTCGAAACCAATTTGTCCAGAGATATAGTTTCCAACAAGGCCGCCTCCAAGAGCTGCTAAAACTCTTAGAAAGAAGATTGCACTATTGGATTGAGCTTGAGGTAAAAGAGAAAGAAAAACTGGGATCAGTATTAACAATATCACCGGAACAATATAGGGATTCTCTGCAGGTGATTTTCCATTCGACTCCATATAACCCTCCACTTTCCACACGGCCTAACGCCCCAAGCTCACCGCGAGCCGCCAAAACGCGACCTTTCGGCTTCTCCAGATCCGCAACGTGGCGGCGATGCGGTGCAGCGCCTGGTTAGCGGGTGTTCTTACACTCTATTCCTCTAGGCTCCAGCCACGCGCCGTTGCTGACCTGCCCAGTACGGCTCACGCAGCACACGCTTGAGCACCTTGCCACTCGGGTTGCGGGGTAGTGTCTCAACAAACTCTACCGACCGGGGCCGTTCAAACCCACCCAGTTTCCCCCGACAGTATTCCATAATCTCCTCAGCCGTGGCCTTCATTCCTTGGTGCAGGACCACAATGGCCTTGACCGTCTCTCCCCACCGCTCATCCGGCACCCCGATCACCGCGGCATCAGCAATCGCGGGGTGCTGGAACAGCACTTCTTCAATGACGCGCGGGTAGACATTCTCCCCGCCAGACACGATCATGTCTTTGAC
>JANMSE010000105.1:0-13010 GCA_031389045.1 Deltaproteobacteria bacterium
CATTGTCCCGAGCGCTTCAGACCATCGCGTTACCACGATCGCCTGGCTCGGTAGGGGACTACTGGTGGCACAGTAGGTTTCATCCCCGCTTTCATGGCGGGTGAAACAGCCACACAAACAGCTTTACACGTCGCAAACGCACGCCCACCGGAAGCACACAGTGATTCTCCGGCATAAGCAGGCAAGTTGCCTATGGCACCTCTCACCGTGGCCTTGCCCAGAACGGACAAATTTGCGATAGAGAGCCGCGTGAATCTCTGGAGCCGATTGCGACATGAATTCGCGCACGCGTTCGCGCTGCACCCTATCGAGAAAGACTGGACGCAGGAGGAACTTGCCCTGCTGGAGAAAGTCGCTACTGGCATCGTCAACCGGGGAATGGCGGACCCGGCCGCTTTATTTCTTGAATCGCTTGGTCCACTTAATTTCCTTGGCAGCCAAGTGCTGCACGGGTTGGCGCCGTTTCTTGAGCTGGTCTGCGACGCAAGTGAGCTGGAACGTCTCGCGGGTATACTGGAACGGCGAGAGAGCCTCGATCGGCTCATTGTCCTGATTCAGGAACGGTCGGGGACTCCGGCCTAAGTGCTCGGCCTTCTCATTTCGCTTTGTCGTGGATGTTATGAAGAACTCGGCGGAGTACCTGGAAAAAGCCCAAAGTAGTTATGCCGGTGCCCTTGCATGTCTAGAGAAAAAGGCTTTCGATTCTTGTGTCAGCCGATGTTATTATGCCGTTTTCCAAGGAGCTATTGCCGCACTCCTGGAGCTTACCGACTTTCGCCCACAGGCTGGCGAATGGAGCCACAAGGCCACCCAGGCTGAGTTTAACCGTCGTCTCGTCATGCGCCGTAAAGTTTTCTCCGGAGAGAATGGAAGGACACTACTCACGCTTATCGAGTGGAGACATAGAGCGGATTACGCTCCGACAAGTATTAGTCGTCAGACAGCCAAAGCAAGTCTTGCCTTGGCCGACGCTTTCCTGACTGCGGTTACCACTCGACTAGGAGGACATTATGGCTCGAAGAGCGAGCCTTCGTAAAAAACTTCCCTCAGAGATGCGTGATGCACTCGCTGATTATCTTGCTGAACTCGAACGGGTCTATCCCGAAGGTGCGAAACGGTGCCAGATCGTGCCGTGGCCGGAATATGGAGAAGGAAGCTACTTAGTGAAGCTCCCTCCGCTTGAAGACGAGGAACAATGGATGACACTTTCAGAACACATGGCTGAGGTCGGAACCCGCATCCTGGTGCAGAGCGATCAGTTTTTCATTCTTACAACGTAAACTTGCCATGAATCCTCAAGACTTGCGTGTCATCCTCGCCACCGACTGTGGCAGTACCACCACGAAGGCCATCCTCATCGAGAAACTGGGGGACGAGTATCGCCAGACCTATCGCGGTGAAGCCCCCACCACCGTCGAAGCGCCGTTCGAGGATGTCACCCGTGGCGTGCTCAATGCCATTCAAGAAGTCGAGGAGTTGTCCGGTCGCCACATTCTCGATGGTGAACACATCATCACCCCCGCCACCGGCACCACCGGCGTGGACATCTATATTTCGACCAGTAGTGCCGGGGGTGGCTTGCAGATCATGGTCGCCGGTGTGGTCAAATCCATGAGCGCCGAAAGCGCGCAACGGTGCGCCTTGGGCGCGGGGGCGATTGTCATGGATACGCTCGCCGCCAATGATGGCCGTCCGAGTTATGAAAAGATCGAGCGCATTCGCCAACTCAGACCGGACATGCTCCTCCTCGCTGGGGGCACCGACGGTGGGACCGTCTCACACGTGGTGGAGATCGCCGAATACATCGCGGCGGCGGACCCCAGACCGCGCTTGGGGATTGGCTATCAACTGCCAGTGATCTTCGCGGGCAATAAGGAGGCGCGCGGCCAGGTGCAGCGTCTGTTAGGCGACACCACCGCGTTATCAATCGCCGAGAATATCCGTCCGGTGCTAGAGCAGGAAAACCTGATGCCCGCGCGTCACCGCATCCATGACCTCTTTCTCGAACATGTGATGGCCCAAGCGCCGGGCTACAAGAAGCTGATCTCTTGGACCGGTGCACCGATCATTCCCACCCCGGCGGCGGTCGGCATGATTATCGAGACCGTGGCCCGGCGCGAGGGGCTCAATGTCATCGGGGTTGATATTGGCGGCGCGACGACCGATGTCTTCTCCGTGTTCCACGAAATTTTCAATCGCACGGTGAGCGCGAACCTGGGCATGAGTTACAGCATCGCCAACGTGGTCGCCGAAGCCGGGCTCGACAACATCCGCCGCTGGTTGCCGTTCGCTTTTGATGAGCAGACGCTGCGCAACCAGATCAAGAACAAGATGATTCGTCCGACCACGATTCCACAGACGGTCACCGACCTCCAGGTCGAACAGGCCATTGCCCGCGAAGCGCTGCGGTTGGCGTTGGAGCAACACAAGGAATTAGCGGTAGGCTTGAAAGGCGTGCAACAAGAGCGCTCGGTGTCGGATGCATTCTCCCAGAGCACGTCGGGCGCGAGTCTGATCGACATGCTGGCGCTGGACCTGATTATCGGCAGTGGCGGGATTCTGTCGCACGCCCCCCGGCGGGTGCAGTCGATGCTGATGATGATCGACGCCTACGCGCCGCTGGGCCTTACCCAACTGGCGGTGGATAGTATTTTTATGATGCCCCATCTGGGGGTACTCTCAACCGTGCACGAGCAAGCGGCGACGGAAGTGTTTGTCAAAGACTGTCTTGTTCCACTGGGCACATGTGTCGCGCCAATGGGCGTGGGGAAGCTGGGTGAGCCTTGTTTTTCGTATCGTCTGCTTTTTCCTGACGAGCGCGTGCTGACGGACACTCTCGCCTGTGGCGAGATTCGTCTGGTGCCATTACCGAGTGGGCAAGAAGCGAGTATTGAACTGACTCCCGTCAAAGGGTTTGACTTTGGCGGGGGGAAAGGCAAGAAGCTGGTGGGCAAAGTCAAAGGTGGCGTCGTTGGCCTCGTGCTTGATGCGCGCGGGCGACCAATCGCAATCGCGAACGACGAGCACATGCGCGTCCGGCAGTTGCAGGCATGGGCAACGGCGGTGGAATTGTACCCCAGGGAAGAGTCGCGAGTTTCGAGTTTCGAGTGACCAAGTAGAAAAGGGGACAAACTGGATCGCGGTCCTGTTTCACTCCTAACCTGAAACCTGAAACCTGAAACCTGAAACCCGAACCTGAAGCTATGGCACATTCCTACACCCCCGGCCTCCGCGTCACTCCCGATACCGTCATCCGGCGGCGGCGACTCTTGCCGATCGCGGGTGAGGTGGTGGTGGCGCACGGTGATCTCGTTACCGCCACGACCGAAGTCGCGCGCACGGCGTTGCCGGGCAAGGTGTACCCCATCAATGTCGTCAATCAGTTGAGCATCGCACCCGACGAAATCCTCTCCTACATGCGCAAACGCGAAGGCGAGGCCGTCAGCAAGGGTGAACCGATCGCCGAGAACAAACCGTTGCTGAAGTGGTTCCAGGTGCAGGTCCCGTCACCGATTACCGGCACCATTGAGAATATCTCGCATGTCACGGGGCAAGTGTTTTTGCGCGAGCCGCCGACCATGATCCGCCTCGCCGCCTATATCGACGGGACGATTGTCGAGGTCACCCCACGACAAGGCGTGGTGGTCGAATCCTACTGCGCGTTCATTCAAGGCATCTTCGGCGTCGGGGGCGAAACCACCGGGACGCTGGCCATCGCCGTGCAACAGCCGGATGAAGAGCTGACCGCCGCGCACCTGCGGCCAGAACATGTGGGCCAAATTGTTATTGGTGGATCACTCGCGCACAAGGAGACATTTGTTCGGGCACGCGAACTGGGGGTGCGGGCGTTGGTGGTGGGTGGCGTGCACGACCGCGACCTCAAGGAGTTGCTGGGCTATGACCTGGGGGTGGCCATCACCGGGACCGAGCGCATTGGGTTCACGCTGATTATCACGGAAGGCTTCGGCACTATCCCGATGGCCACGCGCACGTTCGAGTTACTCTCGTCCCACGTCGGACAGAAAGCCTCCTGTAGTGGGGCGACCCAGATTCGTGCTGGCGTCATCCGACCGGAAGTGATTATTCCGTTCGCTTCGGCGGACGACGACGGGTCCAAAATCCAAGGTCCAAAGTCCAAGGTCATCGGAGGGGGTATCAATGTCGGGGACACGATCCGTATCATTCGCGAGCCCTACTTCGGGGTTTTAGCACGGGTGAAAGCGCTGCCGTCGGAGTTGCAGCGGATTCCCACTGAGAGTGAAGCACGGGTGTTAGTCGCGACCCTGCCGGACGGGCAGGATGTCGTCATTCCACGGGCGAATGTGGAGATGATTGAGGAGTGAAATTGGAAGCGAGAGACTGGTCAAAAGAAAGGGGTTGGGGACTGGTTTCTATTTTTGATTTTTGCCTTTTGCTTTGCCTCGTCTTCCAGACTTCCTTGAGTAACTCCGGCTTGGTCACCACCTCTTTACCGTCAAGGATTAGAGTGGAAGATAGCGAATACGATTGACCCATTTCTACGCCTCCGAAGCGCACCAAATCAACAGGATATCTTCCATAGCCGCGGCGATAGGAAAGGATTGCGGAACGAGAAGGAGACCGGGGCTGCGTGTGCGCGCGATGAACTCAGCGAAGTGTCTCGGCATGGTTTTCTGGTCGTGCGAGACGAGGACACGCCCGGCTCCAGCCGCCACCGCCAAGACTTCGGGGTCGGTGAGGCCAACGAGATTCATCCCCTCCGCAGTCAGGAAGTCAATACTTGGCTCCCGTCGGATAACCGCCCGTAGGATAATCTGATTGAAATCGGCATCAGCTTGAAACCGTATCTTCATGAGCAGTGCCTCGCTGCTGCTGTCGTATGCGAGCCAGCTTTTGATAGAACCTGGGGTCTGCCGCGCGTGCGGTCTGGCGAAGCGCGGCGAATTCTTCCTCTCCTTGCTTCAGGTAGGCGTCGATATCGGGGCGGTGAGCAAGATAAAAGGTAATCGCGCCGTACACCTGTTCCAAAGTGAGAAGGGAAAAACTCTCGACCATGCTCTCCGGCGTCTGGCCGTTGAGGAACGCATACACCACGGAGTCGAGCGATATCCGCGTGCCCGTGATGCGATACGCACCATCAATCCGCGTCACATAGTCTTTGCTCATAAGCGTCACTCCTATTAGTCATTCGGCGCGAATCAACCGTTTCTGGATTTTGCTCTTATCACAAGGGGGAACGGGAGACATCTCAATCACTCACTGCCGCAATCACGCACTGCCCCAATGTCCCGATGACTCACTGACGCAATTCCTCAATCAGCGTCTTCGCCTCTTGCAAGTCCTTCGTGTCAAACCCTTCGGTGAACCAGTTGTAGACGCCGGCTAACATCCCGTGAGCTTGTTTCTGCTTGCCCTGCTGCTGCCATAATCGCGCCAAGCTGGTTGTGGCGCGCAGTTCAAGCGACTTGGCTTGTTGGCGACGGGCAATCTCGATGGCCTTGAGAAAGGCTTCTTCTGGGGAAGAAACAGGGAATCGGGGAATCGGCGAAGGAAGGCAGAGACTCGTTCTTCCCCAATTCTCTCCCTCTTCGCTGCTCCGATGTTGCTTCGCTGGCTCCGATTCTCCCCGTCTCCGATTCTCCGTTTCGGAGCGCCAGCCTTTACGCGTCTTCTTCCTGCCTACATGGAAGATGAGGAGTACCTCGGCTTGCAGATGTTCTTGATCGCCGTAGCGAAGAAGGCACGTGGTCAACCCACACTGAGATGAAGGAGAAAAGGGAGCACGATGGCAATCAAGAAACGATCCGTCGCACCGTCAGGCAAACGGGATATTTTCGGTGAACTCATGGAAGGAGTCGCGGTGATAAAAGCGCACCGAGAGGGGAAAATCATGCCGCGTACGTACAAGATTGAAGAACCATCCCCGCCGGAAGTCGATGCGCAACTCATTCGCGAAACACGGGAACGATTGAATGTGTCTCGCCGTGTCTTCGCGCGCCAATTGTGCGTCAAGGAGCGCACCCTGGAGAAATGGGAACAAGGACGAGCAAGGCCGAACAAGCAGGCCGCAATGCTGATTCTGCTCACCCGGAAATTCCCAGATACCCTCAAGCGCTTGGCACAGCTCGCGGCATAAGTGCACTTCGCCCGGCTGGTGTACAACGGAATCCAAGAGCACCATTCCCCGGATTGCCGCCGGGTTCCACGCTACCGCTATAACATCGTGAGACGATCACACTGCGGAGCGGCCTTTGCCGGTAGACCGGCCTTATTTTGCGCTCGCGGGAGGGGTCCAAACTCGGTGGAGCCTTGTAAGGTTGGTCTCAACCCACCCTACTTCTCTGACGAGATTCTTGTGCGATAGAAGGTCAGAAACCTCACGGCGCGGCTTGCACTCCAGCCCCTGACGCGGTAACACAAGCACCACAGCAAATAAGGAACCTCACCATGCCTATCGTGCACGCGCCAGTTCAACTCACCGTCGAACATCTCCTTGCCGCGGTGAAGCAGATGCCTCTCGCCGAACTGCACGAATTCGAGCGAGAGTTCGCTCAATGGCAAAAACGGAATGACACACGCATGCACGAAGAATCACAGCTCCTGGCGTGTATTGAAGAGAATGCGCGACTCCCAGCCGCTGACCAGAGACGCTATGAACGCTTGCGCCGCAAACGTGAACATGCGGACCTCACCGAGAGAGAATTCGCTGAGTACCAGTCGCTGCTTCAGCAGTTGGAAGCGCGTAACGTCAAACGCCTGAAAGCGTTACTTGCGCTGGCTCAGAAACGCGGTACGACGTTACGCAATTTGATGAAAGAACTGGGCTTGCCGGACATCAAAGATGCCGCGTGAGGCTGTCCCCGCAGAACTGCGCCGCCAGGTTCGGGAACGAGCCCATGATCTTTGCGAGTACTGTCGTTTCCCCGCGCGATTTACCAACGCAGCTTTCCACTGCGATCACATCCAGCCGCGCAAATTCGGCGGAAAGGCGAGCATTGAGAATCTGGCGTGGTCATGCTCTTGGTGCAACGCGTACAAATCCATTAAGACGCATGCCCAGGATCCTCACACTGGACGTGCTCTTCGACTTTTCAATCCACGTCGCCAACGGTGGTTGCAACACTTCGTTTGGAACGAAGATACCCTCCTTATTATCGGACGCACGGCCACCGGACGTGCAACGGTGGAAGATTTGCGGTTGAATCGCACTGAGTTACTCAACTTGCGTCGGGTTCTTCGGGCGGCTGGCGAACACCCCCCAGTTGCTTATGACTGAAATGGTCCTTGCAAACCCCGACGAAACCCACTACGCGGAGACCATGTCGCAACGGCGCTTGCTCGTCAGTGATTCCCTTCAGGTCCTGCAACAGGCTTTTGTCTCCACGCTGCACACGTTCAAGCAGGTAGACCCCCTCGCGCCGGTCGTCATCCTCGTCCCGCATGAAGCCCTCGCCTCGCATCTGCGACAGCTCGTGCTCGACGCTGGCCACGGTATGCTTGGGGTCTCGTTTCTCACTTGGTCAACCTTTGCCCGTGACATCGCCGAATGGTCTTTTCTCCAAGAAGGTTGGCAACCGCTGCCGCTGTTCGCCGCGCGTCGCATCTTGCGACAACTCTTGGCCGAGGAGCAGTCGAGCAATTATTTCGCCCCACTCGTGCGCCAACCGGGCTTTGCTCGTGGGCTGCTTGCGACGTTCACCGAACTCAAACACGCGGAAGTCCGCCCTCAAGACCTGCGCCGCTTTTTGGAGCAAGCCCATTTGACCGGCGTCTATCGCCAGAAGATCGACAGCCTCCATGCCTTATATGATGGGTACGAACGCTTCTTGGACGCGCATGCGCTTTATGATGAGGAAGACGTGCTCACACGCGCCGTGCGGCTTCTGCGCGCGCGGACTGAGCCTACGACTTTCTTTCTCTATGGCGTCACCGATTTCACTTCGTTGCAGCGCCGTGTGGTCGAAACCGCGATAGCGGAACGTGATGCTTTGGTCTTTTTTCCGTGGCGCGCGGGGACTGCCTACGAATACACCGCACCAACGCTGGGGTGGCTGACCAGTCTGGGGTTTCAGCAGTCCGCGCTCAGCGATCCGGTCGTTCACAAGACCAATCTCGCGCATCTGCAACGACGGTTTTTCGAGAGCGTGCCGCTGTGGCCCACCGAGACACCTCCGCAATTGGATCACTCCGTCCATATCCTTTCAGTGCCAGGAGAGAACCGCGAAGCCCGTGAGATTGGCCGTATGATCTTTGACTTGGTCCGCGAACGTGGATGGCACTTCACGGACATCGCCGTGGCGCTACCGGACCCAGTGACCTACGGCCCGCTGTTCCGGGAAACGTTCGCCGAATGGGGCATCCCCTGCGCCGCGATGCCGCCGCGCGCGCTGCTGCATACACAAGCTGGACAAGTCGTGCGATTGCTCTGCCAAGTCTTGGTGGAAGATTTCTCTCGTGCACGCGTCTTCGAGCTTCTGAGTGTGGCTCGCCCTCCCTTTGCTGAGTTGTTGGGAGCATACGCCGCTCATGCTCTGCCCGCGCGCTGGGACACGCTCTCGTTGCAAGCGGGAATCGCTCGCGGCGCGAACGAATGGCGCGAACGACTTGCGCGCCTCACCACAACTGTCGCACAGGAGACCACGCCTGACCTGGATGACGCCACCGCCACGGAGCCCCAGATCCTTCAGGCGTTGGTGCTGTTCATGGAGCGGTTCATCACTGATGCCCAACTCCTCCCCGCGCATAATTCCTGGCCGGGCTGGGCGGAACAGACCCTGCGATTATTCTCCACATATAGCGCGCTTTCTCCGCTACGAGATCAGGTGTGCGAACTGTTTACGCGGCTTCGTCAGTTGACGATGCTCACGGAGTCGTTGTCGCTTCATGAGTGGAGCGCGGCGCTCACCGAGGTCTTGCTTACCACACCAGAAGTGACGGAGCCGGACACGCAATCTGGGGTGTTCGTGAGTGACCTCGCTACCGTGTCCGGACTGCCGTTTCGCGCGGTCATTGTGCCGGGGCTGATCGAAGGGCAGTTCCCCCATCCGGTGCGGCAAGACCCGTTTTTGCTGGACGCGGAACGGCAACATCTGGCGGAGGTGTTGCTGTGCGATCTGCCACAACGGTATCGCCAAGGGGAAGCCGAACGACTGTTGTTCACCCGCACGCTCCACGGCGCCACGGAACGGCTGCTGCTGACCTATCCGCGGCTCGACAACGCGAGTGGACAAGCGCACTCCCCATCGTCCTACCTCCTACGTGTCGTCGAGGCGCTGAGTGGCGGATATGCCACTCACACCGATCTGCTGGACTGGAGCGAGACGATTCCCTTGACCCCGCTCTATCACGGGCCTCCGCAACGCGCGCTCGACACCAGTGAATTTCACCTCGCCAGTATCGAACAGGCCCGCGCCCGGACAGACGTGAGGCCGCTGGGCTACCTGCCGCTGGCGATCCCATTTTTTTCTCAGGCATACGCGGCGCTCCACGGACGCTCGCATGCTGCGCGCCTCACCTCTTTTGATGGCATGATTGAGGATGACACAACACGTGCTGCTGTCCAGCAGCGGCTCTTTCCCAGGGGAATGACGCTCTCCGCCAGTGCGTTAGAGACGTATGCACGATGCCCCTTCCGCTATTTCCTGAATACGGTCTTAGGCGTGTCGCCCCAAGAAGACCCGGAACTGCTGCTCACGCTGCCACCGCGCGGGCGTGGCATGCTGGTGCATGAGATTCTTCATGCCTTTTTCCTGCGGCTCCAAGAGGAAAACCGGGTCCCGCTGGCGACGCAAGACCCCCGCGAATTGGCGCGGATACTGGAGACAGTTGCCCGTGCGCGATTTTTCACGTTCGCGGGGACGCAGGTGACCGGGTTGCCAGTGGTCTGGGAAGTCGAACAAGAACGGCTGCTCGAACAACTCGGACGGTTGCTGAGTTGGGAAATCGAGAATGGCCAAGATTTTCTCCCGGCGGCATTCGAGGCGCCGTTCGGTATCAACAGCGAGGCGACGACGATGCTCCCATCTGGCGTCGTGCGGTTGCGGTTGGACGACGAGCAGGTGATCCACTTGCGTGGACGCATTGATCGTATTGATGTATCCGCCGATGCCCAACGCGCGCGGATTCTCGATTACAAAAGCGGAAAACCGGTGCGTGGCCGCTTCGCGAACGGCACGGCCTTGCAGCTTCCCTTGTATCTGTACGCGGCGCGTGGCCTGCGTTCCGACTTGCAGTGGACTGGGGCGGACTATGTGTACGTCAATCGCGCGGAGCAGTCCCAACAACCGTTCTTCACCGAGGACACCTGGGCGGAAGCGGAAGCCGAATTGCGGACCATCGTGACGGCGTTGGTGGGCAGTCTGCGCGCCGGCTGTTTCCCGCAAACCCCTCAGACCTGTCAACCCTGCGCGTTTCCGCTCGTCTGCGGCGCGCTGGTCGAAACCCGCGCCGCGCGTAAACAAGAGGACCCGCGCCTCGGCGTGCTGCGCACCTTGAGAGACATCCCATGAGACGAAATCGAATCATAAGCGAGTGGCACAGGGCGGAGCAAAATCCCCCCGCACTCCGCGCGGCCCTCTTTACGAAAGGGGGCTCGGGGGGATTTCTTGCTCTTGGTTACGAAGTGTCCCCATGTCATGTGGACTGTTCAGAAATAAGGTCCCGGAGTCTTTGATTTCATTATGGATGGCGAAGCTCTGCTTTATGACTGGCTGATTGAGGTAGTGAGGCTGCTTCCAGGTTCCCGCTCCCGGCAGGGAGCGCTGCCTACGGGTGGGGCCGCTGGGGCGGTGGCAGGTGACTACCCAAGTACATGAGACCTTGGAGATAACCACTGGCGGTAGGCGGAGTAGCCAGCTTCCATGTCTCCCCCGCATCCGTGGACCGATACAGACTATGGGAGGCTTCGATAAGCGCATTTCCCTGATGGTCCAGCGCAAGGGAGGTAATGTACGGGTCAATGTCAGTGCCGATGTCGGGCGAGATCGCGATGTGCCGCCAGGTCCTTCCCCCATCACCCGACTTCCACAAGCCATACCCATTGGAAAAACCGCTGCCGCCGGACGTGTATAACCTGCCGTAGGCGAGAATGACACTGCCGGGTCCCTCAATGTGATTCCAAGCCATTCCGTCAATATTCCAATCCGCCGGACCATCCCACAGACCTATGTGGGGCAGCGAGTGTCCATCCAAAATAGGGTCCACATTGGTCCAAGTACTTCCCAGATCGGTCGATTGGAAGAGCCCATCCGACATGCTCCCTGACGCCATATTCACCAAGAGAGTGCGCTGGCCGCTATACGTCACTTCGTCGTCATTCCACCCACACCAACTACAGGTCTGCGTTTCGAGCACGGACCACGTCTCCCCTAAATCCAGGGTATGGTAACGGACCTGCCCCGATGTCGACCGTCCGATGGCTAACATCTCATTGCCGCCCAGGTGTTCTACGTCGGAGAGGTACTCCGACCCCGGCAAGCTCAACCCGGCCAAGCTCCGCCCTCCATCCTGGGAGACCCATATCCTGTACGGCTGAGCGGACCACCCATTCACAAACAAGAGACGCTCATCAATGTACACGCCGTGACTGAAGTAGACCCCAGACGTATTGAGCACCTGCCAGCCCTGGTCGAGATGAGTGGAGCGATAGTGGACGCCGTCAACATTCAACAAGAACGGTGAGGGCGGAATCACCCGCGCCACGACCGCGCCAATCGACCCATCGACAGGAGCTTCTTGGCCCACACGCCCAGTGAACACCAAGACACGGTCCCCAGCCTGTTCGGGTTTACCGTCGGGGGGAAAGGGAAAGGTGGGGACGGGCATCGACTCGCCTGCCCGCAGGATGACCCCGTGGCCAGCGGGACCGGTGGTCGGCCAGGAGACCGGACGGTGCATACTGTCCTGCACGGCGGGATGCCGCTGCCCCTCCGCGTCGTCGTAGTACAGCGTGAAGGTTCCCTCCATGTCTTCGGTGCCGAGGTTGGTGATCAAGAACCCACCTCGGTTGTCGGGGGCTGGGTCGGACACCATATCTATCTTGCCCCGGAAGAAGTAGTTGATGAGCCCCGCGCTGTAGCCGACCGCGCGGGGGATGAGGAATTGATAGGCTTCGAAGAAGTTGAACTTATTGAGGGTGTAGCTCTGGATTCCATTTTCATTGAAGGCCCGGAGGTCAGCCGTGAAAAGTGAGTGCGTCGAGGTCCGTTTGTTCAGCGCGGTACGGCCGGGGCGGTACGAATCGCCGACATACGTGCTGTTAAAGGTCATCAGACAAGGGAGGGCCTGTCCTGCAAAACCAGTCGGTAGGGGGATGTTATTTTCTTGACTAATCTCTTGGCAGAGCGCGGTCTTGTCTTCCGCCCACTCCGCGCCAGTTTCTGGCAACGGATGCTCCAGGGCATTGGGTTGATCAAAGTTGGTGCCGGCAGACACAAAGTTGCGGTTGGTATACTCGGCAATGCCTTTGCCGTCCTCGGTGTCCCAAAAGCGTCGGGGCGTATTGAAGGTTGTGGTATCTGCGTCGCCATATACAGGGGGATACCCGCCGTAGAAGAGGAACGGGAGTCCGTCGCTCTCCGTGTAGTCCTCGTACCAACTCGGGTCGCCCGTACACGGATCGTAAGGGGGGTTGAGACCGCTGACGACATGCATGTCATTGCGCACGTGCTGCGGCTGGGTCATATCCTCAAGATGATGAATGACCTGTCCTAAGCCTTGAAACGTCCGGCCCCAGGCGCGCTCGCGCTCGTCCTCGACGGGATTGGTCAGCGCATTGAGAAAAAACTGGCGCGTATCGGCAAAGGAATCATCCTGCTGTTGGGTCGGCAAGAAGCCGTCGTCAATCTGCCCCCGATCTTCTAGCGCCCAATCAGGGGACGTATAGCCGTGCTCTAAATCAGACCACAAAAGATTGGCACAGAAGCGCACTCCCTGATACATCAAGAGTTGTGAGACGGTTGAAGCCAGCAGGGAGGAGCTTCTATGCCACGCACCACGATAATCGAGATCGCCCCAGAAGAGCAAGCCCGCAT
>JANMSE010000108.1:0-8460 GCA_031389045.1 Deltaproteobacteria bacterium
GACTTTTCGTGAGGCATTTCGTCGCGACCTCAAAGTCGGTGGCGCGATTTTCACCAATCAATGGGACCGGGTGCACGTGGTCCGAGTCGAGAAGGAGCATAACCGACGCTACCTCAACAAGAGCATCGCGGAGATCGCGGCGCTGTGGGAACGGGACCCGATTGATACGATTCTGGACCTGGCGATTGATGAAGAGCTGGAGATGGGCATCACACTGTCGGTGATTAACACCAATGCCGACGAGGTGCGCGAGCTGATTACGCATCCTGATGTGTTGATTGGTCTCTCGGATGCCGGGGCGCATGTGGATCAGCATTGCGACGCCGGTGTGCCCACCTATCTGCTTGGCGAATGGGTACGGAAACGACAGGCGCTGACGTTAGAGCAAGGCGTGAGGCGGCTGACCTCGGAACCGGCTGCATTTCTTGGGCATACGCAAAAGGGCATTCTGGCTGTCGGGAAAGATGCTGACTTGGTGCTGTTTGATCCCACGACGGTTGGGGTACAGGCGCCGGAGTGGGTGAATGATCTTCCAGGTGGCAAGCCGCGCTTGATCGAACGGGCTCTGGGCGTTGTGCATACGATTGTGAATGGAGAAGTCGTCGTCACTGAAGGGGTGTATCAGGGGGGGCTGCCGGGGCGGATGATGCGGCCCTAGGAAAAGGCAAATCAAAAGGCAAAAGGCAAAAATCAAAAGGCAAAAATGGGGAAATCGAAGTAGGGTGCGCTTTGCGCACCTTTCCCATTCTCCCATTCTCCCATTCTCCCATTCTCCCATTCGTTCCCTGACCCTTCCCAAATCCCAAATCCCAAATCCGCAATGGGGTGGCAATCGGCAATTCCCTTGACAACTTGCAGCCGGGTGGCGTATGAGGCGTAGACTGAACATTCACTCAGGACGCTATTAGTTTGGAACAGAAAGGCACCGGCGCGTGAAGACTCCGTTCCTGCGTAAAAAACGCAAACCTACCTCGCAAGTAACCGACGAGAAGCGGTTACTGGAAGGGAAGGAGCGTATTGCCTCCGCCGCCGCGAGTCTGTTTCTCAGTAGCGGCTACCATAACACCAGTGTCCGCGAGATCGCCCAGAAAGCGGGCCTCAGTGTTGGCTCGGTCTTCAATTATTTCACTAGTAAAGAAGAGATTCTGTTCTTTTTGTTCTCCCACGTGCAGTCGCGTACCGAAGCGGCGCTCCAGGAGCAATGGGCGGAATTCGATCGACTCAAGCGTGAGGGCGCTGATCCCAAACAGCTCTTTCTCCTCGCCTACGAACGCCATGTCCGCCTGTCGGATGATATGCGGAAGTATGTCGTCCTGGGCTACCAAGAAATGAAGTCCCTGACCGCGGCGGAGCGGCGGCGCTTGTTCGAGGGCGAGGAGCGCATTCAACGTTTTCTGGAAGAGATCATTGCCTACGGTGTCGAGCAAGGCGCCTTTCCGCCGGGCGATATCGATCTCAAGGCGCACTGTCTCATTGTGTTGGCCCAGTCGTGGGCCGTGCGCCACTGGGCGTTACGGCGCTTCGCTAAACTTGATGACTATTTGGCGTCCCTCAAAATCATCGCGTTGGGCGTGGTCGAGGGGGATACCAGCCTGGCGCTGAGCCAAGTTGTTTCCGTCCCCCACGAGGAAAAAGGGATACCGGTTCAACTGCGAGGGGCGCTTTCGTAAAAGAAGGAGGATGAGGCTCGTCCTCACGCGAAACTTGAAACGCGAAACTCCAAATACACGTTTCTCGGTCAGACGACACCGCTCACGTCTGAGGACAGGTTCGGGTGCACTGCCGGGTAGGCTGCTGCGCAAGCACTTCGGTGATTGCGTAAGTGGCTCGGGGACCCCAGGGAGAAGGAGGGGAGGGCTGCCGAAGCCCTCCTTCCTGGGGAGAAACTTGGGGACAATGAAGAATTGAAAATGAAGAATGAAGAATTGCGGAACTGAGTTATGAATGGATTTCTCTTTGACGTAAAAGTGCTCGAACTCGCCGACGAGAAAGGCGAGTTTTGCGGAAAACTGCTCGCGGGGGCCGGGGCCGATGTGCTGAAAATCGAGCCGCCAGGCGGGAACTCCACTCGCTCGCTCGGTCCCTTCTACCATGATGAGTCTCACCCAGACCGCAGCCTCTATTTTTGGCACTATAACTTCGGCAAACGCGGCGCGACGCTCGACATTCATACTCCAGCGGGCACCGACCTCCTCAAGAAATTGATCGCCGAGAGCGATGTTCTGCTCGATACCCTCCCACTCGGCACTCTGGAAAAACTGGGGCTCGATTGGGCGGCGCTCCAGAAAATTAACCCGCGACTCATCTACGTGCTGCTGACCCCCTTTGGTCAGAGCGGGCCGTGGCGTGATTACAAGGCCAACGACCTCGTCCACCTGGCTCTTGGTGGACAGATGATGTGCTGCGGTTATAGCCCGAAGGAAGATGGCACCTACGATACTCCGCCCATCGCTCCGCAGATGTGGCATGCCTACCACATCACCGGTAACCAGGCGTTTATCGCCACCGTCGGCGCATTGATTGGCCGAGAGACGACCGGTGTCGGTGAAATGATTGATGTGCCGATTCATCAAGCGGTGAGTGTCTGCACGGAAGCCGATGTGCCGTTTTGGATCTATAACCAAACTGCTTGTTACCGACAGACCGGACGCCACGCGCAGCCAGTGGTCGGCGCCGAAGTGCAGTTCCCCACCAAGGATGGTCGCTACTCCATGATTCTTCCGAATCCCTTTCCTGGTGGCTATGAAACCCTGGTGAAGATTCTTGATGAAAAGGGATACGCGGGCGACCTGACCGAGGATCGCTATCAAGACCCAAATAATCGCAAAGGGTTGGCGTTCGCGAAGCACTTCGCCGATAGGCAAGCTGAGTGCGTCGCGGCCTTCGACATGGAAGAAATATGGAGAGAAGGTCAAAACCTGGGCATCCCGTGGGCGCCGATTCGCTTGCCTGAGGAGAATCTGCTCGACGAGCAATGGCAGGGACGCGCTACGTTCACCGCGGTGGAACACCCGGAGGTAGGGGAACGATTGTCGTATATCGGCGCGCCGATGTTGCCGCATGACGTGTCATGGAGAACGGGACCGCGTGCGCCGTTGGTTGGAGAGCACAACGACGAAGTGTTTCGCGGGCAGTGCGGATTGAACGTGGACGAGCTGGCGCGGTTGAAAGAGAAGGGGATTGTCTAATTGAGCCATTGGGTCATTGAGCCATTGGGTCATTGAAGAAAGAAAACAATGACCCGATCACCCGATGACCCGATCACTCAATCAATGTAGCGTAGCTGAATGGAGTAATACTGTGAGACCATTGGAAGGTGTTCGCATCGCTGACTTAACCTGGTTATTGGCGGGCGCTGGCGGGCCGCGACTGATGGCGAGCTTGGGCGCGGAGGTGATTCGTATTGAGTGGAAGGACCGCTTGGACTTTCTGCGCTACATGCCGCCGTTCGCGCCGCTGAAAGATGAAAAAGCGGAAAAAGCCGGAGCGATGGATTTGACCGGACTCAGTGCCGCCGGGGTGAAAAGCGTCAACCGCGCTGGCTTTTTCAACGACGTCAACGCGGGCAAACGCGGCATCAGTCTGAACATGGGCCACCCCAAAGGGCGCGAGCTGTTCAAACGACTGGTGGGACTTAGCGATGTCGTCGTCGAAGCCTTTACCGCCGAGACCATGCGCAAATGGGGACTCGGCTACGAGACGTTGAAGTCCATCAAGGACGACATCATCTACATGCAGCAACCTGGTTGGGGCTACAAAGGTCCGTATGTGAAATTCGCCTCGTATGGGCCGATTGCACAGGCGGCGAGTGGGCTCACTGAACAGTCCGGCTTGCCGGCCCCACATCCTCCCGCCGGATGGGGCTTTTCCTATATGGACTGGAGCGGCGCGTACTACTGCGCGATCACCATGCTCTGTGCCCTCTACTACAAGAAGCGCACCGGCAAAGGGCAGTACATCGATTGCTCGCAAGTCGAGCCTGGAATTTACATGACCGGGACCGCGATCCTCGACTCCTTGGTGAATGGCCGACCCTCGCAACGCACGGGCAATCGGTCGGTGGCCAAACCGGCGGCTCCGCATGGGGCGTATCGGTGTATCGGAGCGGACCGATGGATCGCCATCGCGGTGATGAACGAAGACGAGTGGCGCGCGTTGGTGCAACAAATGGGCAATCCAGCTTGGGCGCAACACGAGCGATTCGCGACACTCTCGGCACGAGTCCAGCATCAGGATGAATTGGATGCGTTGGTGACCGCCTGGACAAAAGACCAAGAGCCATTCGCGCTACAAGCGCGGTTGCAACAAGCGGGCGTCCCCGCCGGAGTCTGCCAGACAGCCCAGGACCGCATTGAAAGCGACCCACAACTCAAGCACCTGAAATGGCTCATCCCACTGCCCCATAGTGAAATTGGTGTCTGGCCGGTCAAGGATGTGCCGTTTCATTTCACCAACGGCACGGTGAACCAAGGTGGGCCAACGGAGCGGGCAGCGCCTTGTTATGGTGAAGATAGCGAGTATGTGTATGGTGAGCTGCTCAAGCTAACAAAACAGGAACGAGTGGACTTGGAGAAAGAAGGAATCATTTAGGTGCTGGGTGCTAGGGGTTCGGGGCTGGGGGAAAAAGGGGCTCTTTATGGTTTTATCCCCTAACACCCAGCACCCAACCCCTAGCACCCATTAACGAAGGAGGTTCTCAGCTATGTCGTACGATTTACTTATTAAAAACGGGACGGTGGTGGACGGAACTGGAGCACCACAATACCGAGCGGATGTCGCGGTCGCCAATGGCAAGATCGTGGAGATCGGGAAAATTACCGACGGTGCCAAGCAGGTGATTGACGCGTCGGATTTGATCGTCTCTCCCGGATTTATTGATCCGCACACTCATTATGATGCCCAGATTTGCTGGGATCCCATCATTTCTTCCTCGTCCTTGCATGGCGTGACGAGTCTCGTCATGGGAAACTGTGGTGTTGGTATCGCTCCGTGTAAGCCGGAAGCCCATGAAGTCGCCGCCTGGGATTTGGTGAATGTGGAAGCCATTCCGTTCGATGTGTTAACCAAAGGGATCACCTGGGATTGGGAGACCTTTCCTGAATACCTGAACGCCGCCGCCAAGCGTGGTAGTGGCATCAATCTCGGCTTCATGGCCCCGCTCACCCCGTTCCGTCACTTTGTGATGGGCGAGGAATCCATGGATCGCGCCGCGACGCCACAAGAGACCGCGCAGATCAAGGCGCTGATTAAGGAAGCCGTGGCAGTCGGAGCGTTTGGCTTCTCGACCACCAATGTCGCGCAGCACATCGGGTACAAAGGTCGCCCGATTGCCTGCCGGAATGCGAGCCGCGATGAGCTCAAAGCCTACAGCAACGCCCTCAGAGAATTGGGCAAAGGCTCAATCGAGCTGGCGTTGTCGAATTCCGTCTCCATCGTCGACGAGGGGGAGTACGCGTTACTGGATATGTTGCTCACTGAGAGTACCCGGCCAGTGACCTGGCTGGCCCTGTTGAACCGTGACGATATGCCCGAGGCGTGCCAGGAAACCTTACGGGCGACGGCCCCGCTCATTAAGAAAGGTGCGGTCGCGCAAGTGACCTGCCGCCCGTTGATTATTCAGATCGACCTCAAGAGCCCGTTCATCTTCGCCAATCTGCCGTGCTGGACCCCCGCGTTCCAACGACCGGTGGAAGAGCAGAAGCAGTTCTACCGTGACGAGAAATTCCGCGCGGGCTTCCGCAAGGAGATGGAAGCGCCGAAAGTATTCGGCGGTAAATGGGAGCGGTGCGTCATTCACGAAGTGACGAATCCGACGATGAAATCATTGGTCGGCAAGTCGGTGGCGCAAATCGCTCAGCAACGAGGGAAGGACGCCCTTGATACCTTCCTAGACCTCGCCATCGAAGACGATCTCAACCTGCTCTACACCTACGAACTGTTTAACGCCAACGAAGATCGCATTCCTGAACTCATTACCGACCCGCGCGTGATGGTTGGGTTGTCGGACGGCGGCGCCCATGTCGATATGCTGTGCGATGCGGGCTATTGCACCTACATGCTGGGAACGTGGGTACGTGACCGACAAGTGATGACACTTGAACATGCGGTGAAACGGCTCACGTCAGAACCCGCTGCGTTCTACGGCATGACCCAGCGGGGGACGCTGAAGAAAGGTCTGGCGGCGGACTTCGCTATTTTCGATCTGAAAACTATTGGATCGAAGAAGCGTGGCGAAATGGTCAACGACCTGCCAGGTGGAGGAAAACGTCTAGTGATGCCTGCCCAAGGCGTGCGCTACACGGTCGTTAACGGCTCGGTGTTGTTCGATGGTGGCAAGCATACCGGCGCGATGCCTGGGCAGGTGCTGCGGTCGGGGCAGGCATAAGCAGTAGTCAGTAGCCAGTAGTCAGTAGGAGGGGTACGGTGCGCCGTGCCCCTCCTCGTTTGGCCAAGAGCTAAGAGCTAACAGCTTACAAAGGAGGGACTCTCATGTTACAGCGACTTTTTCATGTCAACGTGTGCGTGCGGGATATGGAGCGCTCGATTCGCTTCTATCAGGATATCGGTTTCAACAAGGTCAGCGATTTTACACTTGATGATCCCAGCGTGGGCGATGCGTTGGGACTCAAGGCGAAGAAGCTGCGCGGCGTGTTCATGCGCTTGGGAGATGATGCCAATGCGCCCGTGCTTGATTTGGTGCAATTCCTTGATCCTCCTACCCAAGGGCAGCCATACCCGACCCTCAACAATGTCGGTATCTGCCGCATCGCTTTTACCGTGGATGACATTGATAAAACCTACGAAGAACTGAAAGCCAAGAAAGTGGAATTCGTGGCACCACTCAAGAAGATCGACGGTCCCGGCGGCGCGAAGATCGGCGTGGTGTGCTTCAAGGACCCCGACGGGACCATTCTTGAGTTGATTAGTGGGATGTAAGAGAAGTAGGAAAGTCAAAAAGCAAAAGTCAAAGCGCAAAAGTCAAAAGTAAAAAAACTATCGAAGGGTAGCCTGGGATGACCACCGGGAACCCCAGCGTGGCGGGCTAAAGTTCCCTCTCTCGGATAGGCAATGGCATTAAGTTCGTGGGTTCCGAAATTCCCTCTCCCGGCGGGGCAATAGCATTAAGTTAAGGAAGTTTTTGTCGCAGGAGAAATCACCCCCACGCCACCCCTTGCCGGGGACTGAAACCCCCGGTTTGCTACAAGCAGCGCCTTTCGGCTTAACTTAATGCCATTGCCCGGCTGGGAGAGGGTTAGGGTGAGGGGGATTGAGTGATTTTCCTTCGTCACGACCGAATAACAAATAGCGAGTATATGTCGGGTGGGTCGTGACCCACCCGACGCTGAGCTTTTCAATGGACTGGACAATTTTTCTCGCTAAAGCTCAGAGCAACTTGCGCGTTGCTCGACTAGCTTTTGCGCACAAAGAGTACGACCCGTGTGTTAGCCGGGCGTACTATGCAGTGTTTCATGCTGAGATTGCGGCCTTGTTGTTCTTCACCGAGCTTCGTCTTGAATATTGGGATCATGATTTTGCACAGGCCGAATTTAACCGGCGCTTAATTCGGGAACGGAAAGTTTTTGGCAGTGACCTAGCCGCGGTTCATAGCGATCTCGTTGGTCGTAGGAATGAGGCGGATTACAAACTGAAAAGGATCAGTGAAACGGTTGCCAGGAGAGGTCTTGCGAAGGCGGAAAATTTTGTTCAAACAGTTCAGTCGAAAGTGGAGGAAAACTTGTGAGTGTTCATGTCTCCATTGATGGAAGCCCGAAGAGTGTTGAGGCGCTAGCCAAATTTCTCAAGGAATTGGAGGCTGCGTATCCAGATGCCATACGCGATGCCAGTGTGATCGATCGAGAGCGTATCCTTTATGTGAGCGCTGAGTTCTGCACGGATGAAGAGAACTTAGAGGCTGGGGACGAAATGGCGAAAGTGAGTACACAACTTCAGGAGGAAACAGGAATCTTGGTTGTTCTTTCCCCTAGTACACGAGAGAAGCGCTCCCGAGCACGCAAGAAGAATGAAGAAGCGGCATGAAATTCGCCATTTTTACGAAAATATTTTTCACTATGAAGGAGTTGAGCTATGGGAAGTGAAACACGTCCTATCGACCCGGCAAAAGTCAAAGCCAGCGGCGAGCGCATTTTTGGCTATCTGAAAGGGATGGGCGTCTCGGCGATGATTTATCTCGGCGATAGCCTGGGACTCTATCGAGCGATGCATCAGGCCGGGCCGCTGACCAGCGAGGAATTGGCCGCCAAGACCGAGCTCCATGAACGGTGGATACGTGAGTGGCTGCGTGGCCAAGCGGCGGCTGGGATCATTGATTATATGGGTGACGGACGTTTTGAGTTATCGGTCGAGATCGGGATGTTTTTGGCCGACCCTGACAGTCCGAAACTGGCAGTGGGCATTTTTAGCGATTTGCCACAGCGGATGGCTGTGGTGGAAAGGCTGCCC
>JANMSE010000189.1:0-2588 GCA_031389045.1 Deltaproteobacteria bacterium
CGATTGAGCATTTCACCGCCATTATCAATCCACCGCAGGGGGCAATTTTAGCGACCGGAGCGATCAAAGAGCGCGCGGTGGTGCGGAACGGACAACTGGCCGTTGCTCACACGATGATGGCAACCCTGTCGTGTGACCACCGCATTCTCGACGGGATGACCGGTGGTCAATTTCTCGCTGAATTAAAGCAACTCTTGGAGAATCCCGTCGGACTGATGGTGTAGAGGACAACATGGAACGATACGATCTGGTGGTGATTGGGGCCGGCCCTGGGGGCTATGTCGCGGCGATTCGGGCAGCCCAGCTTGGGCTCAAGAGTGCGGTGATTGAGAAAGACCGCCCAGGTGGCGTGTGTCTCAACTGGGGGTGCATTCCCTCGAAAGCGTTACTGACCTCGGCGGAACTCTACGAGAATATGAAAGAGAGTGAACGGCACGGGATCAAGGTCAATGGTCTCTCGGTTGATTACGCGCAGGTCATCAAGCGTTCGCGCGAGGTTGCGGATCGCTTAGCCAAGGGTGTTGAATTTTTACTCAAGAAGAATCGCGTCCCACTCATTGCTGGCACGGGTCGGCTTGAGAGTAAGAACCGCGTGGTGATTGAGACGCCTGGAAAAGGCACGCAGCAGGTTGAGGCTGACCGTATCTTCATCGCGACCGGTTCAAAGGAACGGACGTTGCCGGGGTTGGAAGTGGACGGCAAGCAGATTCTCACCAGTTATGAGGCGTTGGTTGATACTGAGATGCCCGATGCGATCGTGATTATCGGGGGCGGGGCGGTCGGCGTTGAGTTCGCCTATATTTATAGTGCCTTTGGGTGTCGCGTGACCGTGGTCGAAATGGAGAAACAACTGCTTCCTGGTGTGGATATTGAAGTGGCGCGCGAACTGGAGAAGGCGTTCAAGAAAAAAGGGATCGAGGTGTTGACCGGGACGAAGTACCACGGGGTCGAGAAGTTTCCCGGTCGGGTGGAACTCGTGCTTGAGAGCGAGGGTGATCTGAAACGACGCACGGCGAATAAGGTGCTCGTGGCCGTTGGCCGCGCGCCGCTGAGCGCGGGACTCGGACTGGAAGCGCTGGGTGTTGAGTTGCATCGTGGCTACATCAAGGTTGATGAATGGATGCGGACGACTTGTGACACCGTGTATGCGATTGGTGACATCAACGGTCCGCCATTGCTTGCCCATGCCGCGTCCGAGGAAGGCCTCGTGGCCGTGGAATGCATGGCCGGGAAACGCGAGAAGGGGATCGACCATGCGTACATCCCGGCCTGTGTGTATGCGCAACCCGAAGTGGCGGTGATGGGTCTCACCGAGGAGCAAGCAAGGGAAAAAGGCCATGAGGTGAAGGTCGGCAAATTTCCTTTCCTCGCCTCCGGCAAAGCGATCGCGGCGGGCCATGAAGAAGGGTTTGTGAAATTGGTGGTGGATAAGGAGTATGGCGAGATTCTGGGCTGCCATATTATCGGCCACGGAGCGACTGACCTCATCGCGGAAATTTGCCTCGCGCGCACGCTGGAAGCGACGACGACGGAAATCGCGGGCACCGTGCACGCCCATCCCACGATGTCCGAGGCCATCATGGAAGCTGCGCTGAATGCCGAGGGCCGAGGGATCAACTTTTAACGCGTCATTACCCCGATGGTTCTCCATTGTTTCGACCTCGGCTGTCTCGAATATACGTGCGCGCTGGCCATGCAGGAGGAGTTGCTGCATCGACGATGTGAGCGGGTGGGGGAGGATACGCTGTTGCTGGTTGAACATCCGCCGGTGTTCACGTTAGGGCGCGGCGCGGAGGAGAAAAATCTTCTCACCCCACGTGATGTTCCTGTCCATCGCGTCAGCCGGGGAGGGGAGGTCACGTTCCACGGCCCGGGTCAGCTCGTGGGGTATCCACTGATCGACCTCACGAACCATGGACGAGACGTGCATCTGTACCTTCGTGGACTGGAAGCAGTGTTGATTGAAGTGTTGGCGACGTATGGTATCGCGGCGCATCGCGAGGCGGGTAAAACTGGGGTGTGGGTCAACGAGAAAAAAATCGCGTCGATTGGGGTCGGCGTTCGCCGGTGGGTGGCGTACCACGGCTTCGCTCTCAACGTGACAACCGACCTTTCGTACTTCGCCGACATCGTGCCCTGTGGACTCGTTGGCGTGCGGATGACCTCAATGGCCGAGTTGCTGCATACGCCCGTGGATATGCTTGCCATCAAATCTCTGATGGCGGCGACGTTTGCTCGCTATTTCGGATACAAGGAGATGACATGGCCGACGGCTTTACCGACACATTCGTAGACTCCGAACCCCGAACCCCGAACCCCGAACCCGTTCTTCAGCGTCGGCATCCTGACTGGATCAAAGTGCGGATGCCTGGCGGGCCAGGCTATACCAAGACCAAGGCGATTGTTTCAGCGTTCAAGCTCAACACCGTCTGCCAAGAAGCGCAGTGCCCGAATATCGGCGAATGTTGGGGACATGGGACGGCGACGTTCATGTTGATGGGCGAGGTGTGCACGCGCAATTGCCGCTTCTGCGCGGTGTCCCACGGGCGCGTGGCAACCCTCGACCCGGAGGAGCCACGACGCGTGGC
>JANMSE010000217.1:0-2801 GCA_031389045.1 Deltaproteobacteria bacterium
TGATTGACGCTGGTCAGTTCCAGGTTATCCGTGAACTGATAGTGCAGCTCGATTTCCAGCAAGTTCTGCAATTGCATGAACCGGAAGTCCTTGTTGCGAAACCCGACTTTCTGGTTGCGATGCAGATTGATGTCCGACCACTGACGAAAAAAGCCCTTGAACGTCAGGGCCGGAATGGCTTTCTCGATCGGTTGACTAACATTCTCACCCACCGGATCAAAGATCGACACAGTGCGGTCAAAGTTGGACCAGGCATCGCTGAGCCCCGCGCTTCTACTCTCAGTTGGGGTACACATCACGAGGAGAAACAGCCATGCGCCACTGGACCACCACGCGCGTGACTCGACCCTCATTTTCATCCATCTCCGCATACGTTCCTTCCTTTACGCTACGCAAGACAAGTGTCAACGTCATTCGTGACAGTGACGACCGTTCTGATTGATGACTGCTGATTGATTACTGTTGTGGTTGCGCGCTGACGACCGTTTCGGTGAACACCAAGCGTCCAGCGGCGTCTTGTGCCTGCACGCGCGCCTCGACTTCGGGCGCGATGATGAGTTTGCGCTCGTCGGGGAACTTCTCGCGATCAAGGTGCGGGCGGAGAAATCCGTCTTCCGGTTTGCGTACGGTGGCTTGGGTTTTCATGGGGACGGGAAACCACACGCGGCGCATGAAGTCAGGATTGAAGTAGGTCTCTTGATCCTTCTCGGTCCATTGCCGCGTTTGATGGCCGTCGTGCACGGAAAAAGCGAGAAAATCAAGCTGCGCGTTCCACCACACGGTGATGAGATTGTGGTAGCCCCGCTCTTTCAGCGCCGGATTGTAGAGCGCGGCGATGCGCGATTCCAGGGAAACAAGATCACCCTGCGGCCCGTATATTTCCGTGCGCAGCGGATAGAAATGCTGCTGGTCGAGCCAGTAGAGAATGCGCGGCGCGTAATAATCCGAGAGCCAGTCCGTCTTGACCTTCGCTTCCACGACATAACACGGCACTCCACCATCCGCTGTGTAGAAGGGATACTCATCGCCCATCAGTTTGAGACTTTTCGCGGGGACATCCTTGAGCTGTCCATCGGTGGAAGTCAACGTGATCGTCTGCCGCGTGGTGGGAAACCGCACGGTCTCGGTCAGCACGTCAGTGCCAATCACCCGCCAAGTGAATTCCCAAGCGTCACGCCCCAGGAAATCATCATACGTGATGGGTTGATCGGGAAAGCGATCCTGGCGACGAGGTTGCGGGAACCGACGCACGCGCCGAAGCACGGGAGAGTAGCCAAACATGTCGGTTTTGGTCGTCTCCGTTTGATCCGTGCGATGATGAATCATCAGTAATTGGTTGCCCAGGTTCTCTGGCGGCGCGGTATCTTGGGTCAGCCAACGGGTAAAGACCGCACCCGGTTTGGCGCGCAGATACCCCTCAAGTCCTTCGGGTTGGTCGTGAATGGCCAGCACGATGATTTTGCCACTGGAGAGATAGCCAGTCGGCATAATGGAACCAAAGTCCTCGATCTGCACATGGTTCCACCGCGCCATGTGAGGGAACTCCATCGACCGGAATCCCATTTCCTCGGCGGTATAGGGCGGCGTGAAGGGATAGGGCTCGGCAGGCAGGTAGGAGATTGTCGCATCCCGTGGGGTGTCGGTACGCGGGTCGATAGCGCGCCGTTCCTCTTCGGATAGTTCGGACAGCGCTTTCCAGCTCCGAAGTTCGGCGGCCACGCTTATCGTTGGCGCTCCCCAGTGCACGGCAATACTCGCACTGAGGAACATCAGACAAAGAGAGACGACGTTCATGGAGACTCCTTTTTCTCGTGAAGGCGTTGAGAAGCGTGATGGGCTCAGGCTTTGCGGCGGGGAGTTTACCAGAGTGGCTGGACTAGACAACTAGCGGAGGGAAGGGGCGCATTCACGATGCCCACTACCGTACGCGACACGAACATCCGAAGATATCCATTAGACATTATCGGGATTAGTATTTTTTCCGGCGGTCCCGCGATTTTCGCAACACGAGTGCCTTGAGCCCCGGAGGGCAATGGCATTAAGTTAAGGGGGAGACTGTCATTGCGAGGAGTCGGACGACGAAGCAATCTCCAACAAAACAAAGATTGCTTCGCTGCTCGCAATGACACGGTTGCTTAACTTAATGCCATTGCCCCGGAGGGGCGTGAGAGGTTAGCCCACGGCGCCAGCCGTGGGAAATCGAGAACCATCCTCAGACCTCAAGCCCCGGAGGGGCGACAGAATCTGAGGCGTCGGTATTCTGTCGCCCCTCCGGGGCTTTAGGTCTGAAGGTGGCGCTTAATTTCCCACGGCTGGCGCCGTGGGCTAGCCTCTCACGCCCCTCCGGGGCTCAGGGCACCCGCGTTGTGAAAATCGCGGTACAGCTGAAAAAATGCTAATCCCGATAAAGTCTATTATATTTTCCCACGCCTCTCGGTCTGACACCAGGTAGAACACCGAGAAGAAGAGGCCATTCGTGCCACGACTGACTGAACAAGAACAACAGGAAATCATCCGTTTTCTGGAGGCGGACAAACCGCTGCCGGACAAGTTTCGTTTCCTGCTCTTTGAGGACAAGCGCGAGGTCGAACTGGTCTGGAACGGCAAGACCAACGAGGTCAGCAACATCGTCCTGCCCTTTCAGGTGATCGAGCAGGTGGACGAACCGCGTGCCGAGAAAGACACACGCATACAAATGACGCTGTTCGACCTAGACGCGCGTGGCCGACAGCTCAAAGGCTGGACCAACAAACTGATATGGGGTGACAATAAGCTGATCCTCTCATCGTTGAAGAACGGCC
>JANMSE010000285.1:0-6080 GCA_031389045.1 Deltaproteobacteria bacterium
CCGACTGAGCTTGACGGACCCGCCTGGCGGTGTGAGCACGTCTTCACGTCCTTGGAGAATCAGCGTCGGCGACTGAATGCGACCCAATTCCGCGGTCCAGTTGTAGGAGCCGATAGCGCGAGCGGCGGCGGCATACGCACGTGGATCGTTGGTCGCGGTGCGTTCAGCCATCGCCTGTATGGCGTGTGGAGAACTTTTGGCGAAGCTCGGCGCGAACACACGCTGGGCGGCTTCCGTGTTGGAGGAGAACCCACGCTGTTCAATGAGAGTGGCGGTTTTTTCCCATGCCGCCCGCGCCGCTTCACTGACCTCACTCGATGTGCTGATCAACGTGAGGGACGACACCAACTCTGGATAGTCGAGGGCAAAGCGTTGGGCGATGACACCACCCATGGAAATCCCAGCCACATGGGTTTTGGAAATACCCAAGGCGCGCACGAGTCCGGCTAAATCGCGCGCGAACAGTGGTGGGGTATACGGTCCGGCTGGTTTATCCGATTGCCCGAATCCTCGGACATCCCAGCGCAGGACACGATGGGCACGAGATAGCTCTGGCATGAAGGAATCCCACTCATGCAGACTCCCGCCAAGGCCGTGGATCAGAACGAGGTCGGAGCCTTGTCCCTCTTGTTCATAATGAAGTCGCAGACCGTCAATTGTTGTATCCATCTCTCCCTCCGGCGGAAGAGCCTATAAGATTCACGCTGGCCTGCCAAGACAAAAAAACGCCAGACGGACGAAAAGGAGGGAAACGTCCGCCTGGCGTGGGGCACGAAGTGTTGTCGTCGATCGTCACATTTGTGGAAAGCTCCGCAGGGTTTTCCGTTTCTCTTCAGCGGCTACGTCGTTAGCGCGACAGGCTTCTTTCCGTGCTAACAATGACACGCGCAGTGAAGCGGTTTGGAACCCGAAGGTCTCGCTCAGATTGACAAAGGAAAAGGGCCATTCGCGATCATCATCCAAGAGCCAGGCCTCTTCTTCCTGGAACTCTTCGGTGAGGTGCGAATCCGGGTCCGCGGCCAAGGTCGAGTACCGCTGGAGCCCATCGGTAAAGACCGCCCATTTGAGGACCAATTCGTTCGCGGCTTCCCCAGCGGGGACGCGATCCGAGAAAAATTGGTTTGACGAGAGTAAGTCCGTCCAGTGTAACGAGAGGAACATATTGTCGATAAAAGTTGTCATCCTCAGCCCCACTCCTTTCTTCTGGCTTTCGTATAAGCAATATAGAGGCCAACTCTTCACCCATAGAGCGATTCTCTCCACTTTCCACCCTACAAGCGAAAAACCTCTTGATTTTCCTGAAAAAACAGGCCGCTGTGTCACTTGACAGTAACACCCTCGCGCGCTTGACTTTGGGAAAATACGCGCCAAAATCACAACACTCTTTGGCAAAAAAATAACAATCACAAGGATTTATACCTGCGTGGGGTTGCTTTCAGGGAAACGAGTGCATAGCCTTGGTCAAATTTTCCCTGACGAGAGAGAGTATCGTGAACGCATCAGTGAAACTTATTGAGCAAGTCGTCCCTGCCACTGTCAGTATTCAGGCCTCGGTTCCGCAGCAGCATCATTCGGCCATGTTGTTAGGGACGGAGCGGATGGGGTCAGGAGCTATCATTGACCCGACCGGGTACATCCTGACTGTCAACTATATCGTCATTGGGGCAACCTCCATTCAGGTGCTCCTCCTCGACAATACCCAGCATGAAGCGGAGATTGCCGCGCAAGACTTCACGACGGGAATCGCGGTCCTGAAAATTTCGGGGGGAAGCTTTCCTCCCGCTCCTCTCAGCTCTTCCATAGACCTCACTCCAGGCGACGAAGTCTTTATGGTGGCCAGCTCTGGTGAAGATGGCGGCAGACGGGTCAGTGGCGGTGCCATCATGTCCGCCGCGCCTTTTGATGCCTACTGGGAATACGCCACGGACCGCGCCCTGATCTGCACGGCGATGAATCCCGGCCCTGGTGGGGGGCCGATGTTCGACATGAAAGGGCGCATGGTGGGGGTCACCTCCCTCAATCTCAATGAGGTCGGACGCTTTTCCTTAGCCATTCCCGTCGAACATTTTCTTCAGCATAAAGACGAACTCCTTCGCTACGGACGACGTGTCTCGCAACCATCCCGCGCGTGGATTGGGATGTATTCGTATACCCTCCGGGACCACCTGGTGATCGCGGGCCTGCTGCCTGGTGGGCCAGGCGATGCCGCGGGATTGAAGTCTGGCGATGTCGTGCTGGCCGTCGATAATCTGGATGTCTCGGATCGTCGCAAGTTCTATGAGCAAGTGTGGACCAAACGAGCCGGCGATACGCTCCTCTTCCGCGTCTTTCGCAATAATGGAATTCGGGACGTCGCCGTCATCTCTGGCAGCGTTGAACAGTTTTTTGGCTAATCCCCGCCGCTCACGCGAGAACATCGACAACGGACACGGGGCAGGTAGGGCCTATGAAAACACACATGCAGCTTGGCGACTATCTCGTCGCGTACTTGCAGAAGCTCGGAGTGACCCATCTCTTTGGCATTCCGGGTGATCTCGTCATTCAACTGTTCATGAAATTCGGCAGGCCACGTGGCATGCAAATCATAACCTTCTCCCACGAACCGGGAGCAGGATTCGCCGTCGATGGCTATGCCCGCGCGACCGGGCAGCTTGGGGTCCTCTGTGTCACCTATGGCGCGGGCGGACTCAACGTTGTCAATCCCGTGGCTGGGTCCTTCTCGGAGCGCGTCCCTATTCTGGTCATCAGTGGCGGACCTGGGGAAGAAAAACGCAAGCTCGGCGTGTTGATTCATCATCAGGCCAAGGAAATCGAGTCACAGCATCGCATCTTCCAAGAGATTACCTGCGCCGCCAAAGTCATCACGGACCCACGGACCGCCGCCACGGATATTGATGAGGTCGTACGCAATATCTGGCTGCACCAACAACCCGGCTATATCGAAATCCATCAAGATATGGTGGACCGCAAAATCGAAGTACCCAAGGAGATTCTGGAATGGGACGGCAAATTGTCGTTCGCGCACTCCGATGCACGTAAAGTCAACGAAGCCGTCCGAGAGACCACCGAACGATTCAACCGGGCTCGGAAACCGGCGGTGATCGTTGGCATCGAGACGTTCCGCTACAAACTCACGAATGACGTCGTTGATCTCGTCGAAAAGATGGGCGCCCCGTGCATGAGCACGGTCCTGGCCAAAGGGGCGTTTCCCATGGATCACCCGCAATACATGGGCGTCAACATCGGCCAGATTTCACCGCCCCCCATTCGCAAGCGGGTCGATGCCGCCGACCTGGTGCTCAATCTTGGCACCCTCCTCACCGACATGAACCTGGGGGCACGGCTCCCGCAACTTCCCAAGGACAAATCGATTTGGGCGGTGCAGAACAAAGTCGATATTAGCTATCACACCTACACCAACGTCACCGTGCGTGATTATGTGAAAGCGCTGCTGCGGGCTCCCCTGAAAACGCATCATGAGAAAGTCACCTATTGCGACAATCTCCCCCCACAACCACGAGGGGACCAACGGACCATCCAGGTCTCGGATATGCTGTGGGAGGTGAATAAATTTCTCCATGGGAAAAAGGGCTATATGGTCGTCGCCGAGGCGGGCGACATGCTGTTCGCGGGGCTCGACATTAAAGTGGACCAGCGCGGCAGCTACTTGGCGCAAGGTTATTACGCTTCCATGGGCTTTGGGGTTCCCGGTGCGATCGGCGCCCAAATCGGCACCGGGGTGCGTCCGATTGTCCTGTGTGGCGATGGCGCTTTTCAGATGACTGGGCCCGAACTCTCTCATGCCCCACGGTACAAACTCAACCCCATTGTCGTCCTGATGAACAATAGTGGGTGGGGGATTTTTCGCCCGGTCACGGAACGACAGGATCTGCTGAATCTTCCGTCATGGCCGTATGCCACACTCGCCGAAGCGTGGGGCGGCACTGGGTTCAAGGTCAATACCGTGGGAGAGTTACGAGCAGCGTTAGTCGAGGCGGGCAAGATTCCATCGTTCGTGATTATCGAAGTGATGGTTGATCCGAACGATCTGTCGCCGGTCACACGAAAGTATATCAAGGCATCGGTGCGGTAAGGAGGAACAGCAAGAATGAAAATCGCAATTTTAGGCGGCACGGGAGAACAAGGACCGGGGTTGGCTTTACGCTGGGCACTCGCGGGCGAAACGGTCATCATTGGCTCACGACAAAAAGAGAAAGGGGAAAAAACCGCCGTCGAGTTGAACCAAGAACTCGGCAAGGAACTCTTGAAAGGGACCGACAATGTCACGGCGGCGGCTGAAGCGGCTATCGCGGTGCTGACCGTCCCCTACTCCGCGCATGTCGCGACCTTGGAGAGCGTGAAGGAACAACTCAAAGGAAAAATTTTCGTTGAAGTGTCGGTTCCGCTTGATCCCGAAAACGCTCGCCGGGTCATCATGCCAGCGGCAGGGTCGGCCAGTGAAGAAGCCCAACAAGTGCTGGGACCAGACGTGCAGGTCGTTTGCGCGTTGCAGAACATTTCCGCCCATTTACTCCGCGATGTGAACGCGGAGATTGACTGTGATGTGCTTGTCTGTGGTCATAAGGACGCGCGACCCACGGTGATGAAACTGATCGACAAACTCGGCAAGGGGATTCGCTCTGTCAATGTCGGACCAATCGAAGCTGCTCGTCAGATTGAACCGATCACCGCGTTGCTGATTCGCTTGAACATTCTCAACAAAGTGCATTCAGCGGGGATTCGGATCACGGGATTGCCGAAGTAGCCGCAACAAAAAAACGGCCCCGCCAAGTTACCCTGGCGGGGCCGTTTCCTTCATCAGACTGGACGTGAACGGGAGGACAGACTACATCATACCGCCCATACCACCCATGCCGCCCATACCGCCTGGAGGCATCGAAGGCATACCTCCACCACCCTTCTCGTCGGGTTTATCGGCGATCGTCGCTTCGGTCGTGAGCAGCAAGCCAGCAACCGAGGCCGCATTCTGGAGCGCGGTCCGCACGACCTTGGTCGGATCGATAATGCCGGCTTTAATCAGGTCTTCGTACTCGCCGGTGGCCGCGTTGAAGCCAAACGGACCTTTGCCATTACGAATCTTGTCGAGCACGATCGACCCTTCTTCACCGGCGTTGGTGGAAATCCACCGGCACGGTTCTTGAAGCGCCTTGCGTATGATGCCAACACCAACCATCTCTTCCTCGTTGGCATCGACTTTCGCCAATGCGCTGGAGGCGCGAATGAGGGCTACGCCACCACCAGGAACGATCCCTTCTTCCACCGCCGCGCGGGTCGCATGCAAGGCATCTTCCACGCGGGCCTTCTTCTCTTTCATTTCGATTTCGGTGGCCGCGCCAACTTTAATAATCGCCACGCCGCCGATCATTTTCGCCAACCGTTCTTGCAGCTTCTCACGGTCGTAATCGGACGTCGTTTCTCCGATCTGCGCACGAATTTGGCTAATACGGCCTTGGATGTCGGCCTTCTTCCCAGCGCCGTCAACCACGGTGCAGTTGTCTTTATCCACGACGATGCGTTTCGCGCGGCCTAAGTTCGCCAGGGTGAGGTTTTCAAGCTTCTCCCCAAGTTCTTCGGCGATCACGCGTCCACCCGTCAGAATGGCGATGTCTTCCAACATCGCTTTGCGACGGTCACCAAACCCAGGGGCTTTCACGGCCACGCATTGCAATGTGCCACGAATCTTATTGACCACCAGGGTCGCGAGGGCCTCGCCTTCGATGTCTTCCGCGATGATGATCAGCGGACGACCACTCTTGGCGACTTGCTCCAAAACGGGAAGCAGGTCCTTCATGCCGGAAATTTTCTTTTCGTTGATGAGCATGTACACGTCATCGTACGCGCATTCCATCCGTTCGGGATCGGTCACGAAATACGGAGAGAGATACCCACGGTCGAACTGCATCCCCTCAACGACATCAAGGTTGGTCTCCAGCCCTTTGGCTTCTTCAACGGTGATGACGCCTTCCTTGCCGACTTTGTTCATAGCTTCGGCGATGATCTCACCAATGGTCGCGTCGTTGTTGGCGGAGATGGTGCCAACCTGAGCGATTTCTTTTTGA
>JANMSE010000290.1:0-18107 GCA_031389045.1 Deltaproteobacteria bacterium
GACCCGGATAACGTCGAGTTGACGGATGAGGGCATCACGGTACTGCCTAACAGCGAAATCGCGTTCCGCTTGCAAAGCGACACCGGCCCACGAACCAAGGTCTACGCCATCTCGGATGAGCGATGGCAACAATTCTGGCGACGCTTTCGCGAGAAAGGCTACGACGAAGCAGCGACACGTGGAGATCGTGGGTTAGCGATGCTCGCGCAAGGGGCGGAAGCCGCGGACCTGACACTCAAAAGTTCTGGTGAGCAGCATGAAAGCGCTGGCTGGAAGATGCTCCCCTATCTCTCCGGAGGGCTCTCCGGCTCACACATTGATCTGCGCGGCACGTTGCCGAAAGAAATCCTGGGCACGCGCGTCTCATTTGGCAACGACCAGCGGAGCACGTATGTCGGAGTTGAAGTACCGATGCCGTTCATTCCCGTCGATTTTCTGTTCCTGGGCCGCAACGGTATCCCTTCTCTTTATCCGCAGATTCGCTTGCCAGAGAAACCGCTGAAGGATGAGGAGTTGTATCGTTGAACATCGCAGCACCTCGGAATCTCGCTGATTTCATAGATTATTTTACCCCTTCTATTGATTAAAAATTTGCGCTATTTATGCAATAAATACCATTATTCAGCAAATCAATGGCATTAAAATCATGTTGATTGAATTTCGTGTCAAGAACTACCGCTCCATACGTGACGAACAAGTGCTGAGCTTGATCGCCTCCAAGGATACGGAATTATCCGAAACGAACCTCACCCCCATCGGCATCAAGTCATTAGGCAGTGTCGTTCGATCCGCGGTTATTTACGGCCCGAATGCGAGCGGCAAATCCAATTTGTTGCGGGCCATGGCCTTCATGCGTGCGGGGATCGCAGAGTCCGCCACAGTCGCGCAGTTAGGGCAAGCCTACAGCGTACAGCCGTTTCGGCTGGATGCCGCGACCAGCCAACAGCCTAGCGAATTCGAGATCACCCTTATCGAGTCGGGTATCCGCTATCAGTACGGTTTTTCCCTCACGCCCGAAAGAATTATCGACGAATGGCTGCTGGTCTATCGCACGCCCAAACCGCAGCAATGGTTCCATCGGCGATTCGATGTCAAGGATGGGATGCACCACTACGAGTTCAGCGCTCACCTGACCGGCCCGCGCAAGCTGTGGCAGGAATCCACCCGCCCGAATGCCCTGTTTCTGTCTACCGCCGTTCAGCTCAATAGCGAACTCCTGCGCCCAGTGTTTACCGGTATCGTTGAACGCACCAGACACCTCGGCGCCGGGCTGATGATCGCGCCGAACTTCACCACCGCGCTGCTCAACAGTCAGACGGGTAAGGACTCCGTGCGCGATTTTTTGGCGTCAGCCGACATTAGTATCAGCGACATAGTCGCCATGCCGCGTAAGAGTTTTGTGCACGAAATCAAGCTGACTCCCGTGGGCGCAGCAATGCAGACCAGCGGCGAAGAGCGCGAGATGCTCGTGCCCCAGTTCGTGCATGAAACGGCGAAAGGCGTAGCGCGATTTGAACTGCACGACGAATCAGCCGGGACTCAGCACCTGTACGCACTGGCAGCACCCGTACTCGAAGTGCTCAAAAACGGCGGCGTGCTGGTTGTCGATGAACTTGACAGCAGCCTGCATCCCCTGCTGGTGCGCCGGCTAGTGAGCATGTTCCACAACAACACCCTCAACCCAAACGGCGCGCAACTTATTTTTACCACGCACGACATCTCGTTGCTGGACCACACACTGTTCCGCCGCGATCAAATCTGGTTCACGGAAAAAGACGCCGATCAGGCTACCCGACTGTATCCATTGACCGATTTCAGCGTGCGCAAAAAGGAAGCGCTGGAACGTGGCTATCTTGCTGGCCGTTACGGCGCGATCCCATTTTTCAGCGACCTCGTGCCGCCAGCCAAATCGGCTCAACTTGCGGATTAAGATCGGCTGGGGATGGGAAAAGACAATCAGCCCAAGGTTCGACAAGCCGCGAAACTCGCCCGCAAGAAGGCCCGACGCGCAGGCTATGAGCGCATCCTCATCGTGTCCGAGGGCAGCAAGACCGAGCCGCTGTACTTCAACGAAATCCGTGCGCACTATCGCCTGCATACCGCGAACGTGCAAGTTCGCCCCGGTCTGACGGGTACCCAACCGCTGCAAGTCGTTGAGTATGCCGAACAACTGTTTACCTCCGGCGACGCGACGAGAAACATCCAGCCGCGCGCGTTTGAACGGGTCTATGCCGTATTCGACCGTGACGACCACTCCACCTACGTCGACGCGCTGGAGAAGGCCGCGAGGTTGGATGGAAAAATGCGCAACGATCTCAAGCAGCCAGTGGTGTTCCAAGCGATGGCTTCGGTGCCCTGCTTCGAGCTATGGCTGTTGCTGCACTTTCAAGATGTGCGCACTCCGCTACACCGCACCGAAGTGTACCAGCGGCTGCGCCAGTACCTCTCTGGCTACGACAAAGGACAGAGCGGGCACTTCGAGGCAACACGTGAGTTACTGGATGTCGCCACGCCGCGCGCTGAGTATCTCGGCACCATCCACTCAGCACGCCACGGCGAACAACCCTACACAGACATCCACCGCTTGGTGCGACTGCTGACCACGCTCAAGTCCGAATAGCGTCATAGCCCCAGGAAAAGGGGAACGCTCCACCTGATAGCGAGAGCTTCTTCGCAATCAGGTGCTCGTTGATCGGAACCTCTCGGGTCTTCGCTCCGTCGCTAACGGACGGAACGAAAGACCACAAGCACGTCGCTACGCCGGACTCTTCGCTTATTTCTTTTCATCCTTTTCCGGCGTATGGAAACTGTCGTGACAGCTCTTACAGCCACCAAAGACCTTCTTGATTTGCTCCTTCGCTTCCGCCTCTTTCCCCTCCGCGGCAACCATCGCGAATTGGTCCACTTCAGCGCGAAACGTGTCCGAGGCTTTCACGAACTCGTCCCACTTCTGCCAGATTTCCGCTTTGGCGCGTGAGGTCTCCGACGTACTGCCTTGCGGAAAGAGGTCAGCGATGCGCAGCGAGTGAAGCGCAATGGCCTGGGCATTCACTTTCGCCTGCTTAATCTTCCCGGCTTTGACCTTGTCACCCATTTCCTTCACGTTATCGCCGATGTTCTCCATCCAGATTAGGTGCGAAACGCAATCACTGTTGACTTATGAAACCCGGACTGTCAAAAGAGCACACGACGTTAGGATGATCTCGACATAAGGAGGAAGACAATGAAGACAGAGAATCTTGAGTATCGCGACGGAGATGTGACGCTCAAAGGATATTTGGCCTACGACGACCAGACCACGAATAAGAGACCAGGCGTTTTGGTCATGCCAGAAGCTTTCGGACTTGGGGTCAACGCCAAGAACCGAGCCGCACGGCTCGCCGCACTGGGCTATGTCGCGTTAGCCGGAGACCCCTATGGCGACGGCTTCGAGACCGCGGACCTCCAGGAAGCGATCAAGTTAGCCACACCGCTGATGGCTGATCCCGTGAAATTTCGTGCCCGTGGCCGCGCCGCCCTTGATACACTCGCCTCGCTCCCACAAGTCGATGCCAGCCGCTTAGCGGTCATTGGCTATTGCATGGGTGGAACCTTCGCCCTGGAATTAGCCCGTGACGGCGCGCCGGTGAAAGGCGTGGTCTCTTTCCATGGGGGGCTTGGGACACAAGCCCCCGCCGAGGCCGGAAAGACCGCGGTGAAGATATTGGTATGCCATGGCGCTGAGGACCCCTTTATTACGGCGGAGCAGTTCAGTGGTTTCATCGAAGAGATGACCAAAGCCGGGGCCGACTGGCAGCTCATCAGCTATGGGGGCACGGTGCACAGTTTCACCAATCCGAATGCCGCAAGCGTCGGCAATCCAGGGATTGCCTACAACAAGTCAGCCGACGAGCGCTCGTGGCTGGCGATGCGCAACTTCTTCGATGAAATTTTCGCGGCGTAACAAACTCGCAGGGGGCCGGCGTGCCGTGCCCCCTGCTGTTCCGACGCATAACGCCATCACTGCCCCCAATACCCACCATGATTGATTCCCCGATGACTTGGCACTACGAAATTAAAGAATACTATGACTACGCCGAGGATATTGAAGGCGTGAACATTCATTACTTATGGACCCCTCTTGGGGGCGTCCCGGATTGGGACAATCAGCGGGTGACACGGTTTATGCCGTTGGTGGTGCAACCGCCCGCGCGCCCAAGCGGTGAAACCGCCATGAGGACAACCGAGAGTGCTGTTTCGACGGCGCTCCGGTTACGCAGAAAAATCCTCAAGCTCCCCCAAACAATTGTTGATCCTGAGAGCGGTGCCCCGACTGATCGCTATCTCTTGTACCACTACTTCGAGGTCTTCCAAGATGGCCACCGCCATTATTCTCCACTGTATACCGAGGAACTGCACACGCGTGCGGACGCGCAACCGGTGGCGAGTGCCTCTGAGGAGTTGCCAGCCGATGCCACCGCCGACCGTTCCCTTTCCCCTGCACTTGTGAAAAAATAACCACGGTGAGACACCTTTCGCCAACACGTCTCATCTGAATATCAACGCCCTCAGCTTCAATAGTCGCCAGACCTAACCAGCCACGGACACAACTTTCATGCAATCGCCAATGATACAAATGATACAGTGGATAAAGAGTGGACAGAACGAGAACACGCAATTGCGTGTCGCCTATCGCGGCCCGCTGGAGGGTAACGACCTCCGGCTCCATTACGGGTTTGATGGCTGGCAAGAACCAGTCCACGAAACCAAACTTGAACCGATCGAATCAGGACTGGCAGTGACCGAACCCCTTTCTGTCGCCGGGCATATTTCCCTTGAGTGTGTCGTCACCGACGGCAGCCGCTGGGATAATAATCTGGACGCCGATTACCGACTGTGGATCGATTTTGAACCACTCGACGCGCACATGCACGTCAGCGGGCGCGGCTCGGGGGAACTGGGCCTTTCAAGCCTGCGCACGGCAATGGCGTCGGCTGGCATTGGGTACGGCATTGTCTCATGGTTCGAGAATCGGGCGCTGGATCGCTTGAAAGGACTCGCGAATAATTTGTTTCCCTTGGTGTGGGTACGACCAGGTGAGACCACGATGGAGGAAGTCCGCGCTCGTCTCGCTGACGGTTTTATTGGTCTCAAACTCCACCCCACCGTCGATGACTATCGCGCCGATGATCACGACCTCGACCGCTATCTCGAAATCGCCGCCGAGGTGGGTTGCCCTGTGGCGTGTCATAGCGCGCCAGGAGAAGCGGATCCCGATCATATCCGTCGCCTCGCGGAACGGTTCCCGACGGTGCCGGTGATTCTCTACCACACCTATCTAGGACCAACGGAAGGACGCCGCCGCGCGGCACTGCATGTACGCGAGCAATCGAATCTGTATCTCGAAAGCTCGTGGTGTGGTTGGCGTGAGGTGTTACAGCTTGTGGAAGAGACGAACACCGCACGCATGCTCTTCGGTTCTGATGCGTCGGTCGATGGTCCGCACCACTATTGCCGCCATCCTCCCAACATCGAAGGCAAGGAAACCTACAATGAAGGCTTGGTGCCACTCGTGCGGGAACTCGGCCCCGAGGTCGCCCGTCAGGTGTTAGGCGACAACGCGCGTCGCCTCTTTCACCTCAACGGCAATTCTCACCGGTTGTAGCTCTTCAGAGACGGTACTTACGGTAAGACCACACGATAGTTCTCGCTATTGTTATTATCCCACATTTCAAAATCATCATCGGGAATAGGCGAATTGGTACGGAGCAATTGGTAGGTGTACTCAACCGTCGCGCCACGCGGACCCCATACTTTGGCGACATAGCGGCGGGGTAACGACACCGTACGAATCAATTCGTACATCGCATCGTCAGCAATCCCCTCGCCCTCGCGATCATGCCCAGCCCGCGTCTCATTGGTTGTGAGGTTCAGGCCCTCGAGTTTGGCTTGTGTCCAGTTCTGTGCTGCCCAACCATTGACGCTCCAGAGCAGCCGCACCTCGGTGATCCGTCCCACCGTATCGACGTACGGAACCTCCCGCGCGACAATCTCCTCGGTGAAGATGGGAGAAAACTCCTCTCGTCCCCCTCGTACGAACACAAAGCGATAGTGCAGTTGATAAGCATCCTTATTGTCGAGGTAGCGCGGAATCTCGATCACGCCTTGGCGGAGCCGCGGCGTGGTGTTCGCCACCACCGACATGACCTCAGCCTCCTCTTGCCCATTCCATTTCGCCGCTTCGCCTACGACTGACCACGTATAGCGGATCTCGACCATCTCAATCCCAGGTTCCTGGTCGACCCAGGTTTTCGTCAACTGAAACACCGTCCACCTCCTTACACGGTCTGTGTCACCGCTGGTTTTGCGCGATTCCGCTTGATCTCATAACTCCGGGCTGTCGGCCGCCCCATCAACAGGAGCGTCATGCGGGTGAACAGCTCACGCGCGATGTCTCCATCCGCATAGGCGGCGAGCGCCTCCTTGCTTTCCCACGAACTGATGCCCACGATTTCGTGGCCGTTTTGCAGGACTTGCCCAAGCAGGCAGCCAGGTTCGTTTTGGATCCGATCGACGAATTCGCTCATAATGGCCAGGGCTTCCTGCTCCTTGCCGGTTTGAATCGTGCCATAGAAGAGGCGGGTGTACATCATTTCTTCTCTCTCCTTAATTCACTGATCGCACAGTGCTGATGATTGGTGCGGAATAAGATAATGGGGGAAACGGGTAAATGGGGAAACGGGAAATATATAAAATCGGATCGGGCGAAAAGGGGAAATGGTGAAGAGGGGAAACGGAAGGGCAGAAAATACGTCTTTCGTCCCCTTTACCCATTTCCCCTTTGACCCATTTCCCCCGTTCTTATTTCCCGTTTCGCCTTTTCCCCCTGTTTCTTTCGGTTAAAGCGTATGCACGACATATCCCCAGTAGTCTTCCCACCGTTCGTCGCGATTGGGGGTCCATAGGCCTCCGACATGCCAGCGCTGGTGGACCTCGGATCCCTTGGGGCCGTAGATTTTACCGACGAAACGACGGGGCAACGTTAACGAGCTGAGTTTTTCCGAGCGGATACGCGAGAAATTCTCTTTGTCCTCGGTTCCGTAGAATTTATGGGACCGATGGGTGTCGTCCTCGCCATAGCGCTCAATGAACTCGCGTACTTCCGTTGGTTGATACTGCGGGGAATCCCAGTCGTAGAGGCTCCAGAAAATACACATGCCGCCGAGGTTGCCTTGAAAGTCGACGTATTCGACTTCTTTGCTGATGATCTCCTCGGTGTAGAGGGAACTCTGCTCGCGTTTGCCACTACGAAACACCTCATAGTAGTGATGAAAAGAATAGTTCTCCGTGTACCCGGCGGGGGTGGACGGATCCTGGATTGCCTTGGGTAAGCGGATCACTTTGCGGCGGACGCCGTCATCCGGCAGTTCCACACGCTCAGAGGCTGACTGCACATAGTCTCCGGATTCGGCCACGGTCGTTCCCCCCATACCGCGCACCAACACGCCGCCACGGGGCATGGCGCGAGTCTCACGATGGGCTTCCCAATCAGGCGGTTGTCCGAGTGACGTCCAGGTATAGTGGATGTTGACCAGATCAATGTCGGGCTCGTTATCGACGTAGCTCCGTTTAATGTAGAATGACATACCCTTCTCCTTTCGCGTGTTCCTCTTCGAATACCGGGGGCAAACTTGTTTGTCTCCATGTTCCTACCGCTGGCAGGCCCCTCCGTACCACGACTATCACTTTCGCGCAATGCGAGGACCAATCGTGAACTGGCCATCGTCGGCAACGCTTCGCTTCTTCCAGCCTACGTGGCGAGACGAAAGATCGCGAGCGAACGAGCCTCTAGGCCATACGGTTTTCTCGCCCGTATCACTCGTTGAGATCGCCGCCCCGTGGCTTCTCTCGTATCCAGTATCAACTCCCAGTGTCCTTCCTCGCGGTGGAGTGGCAGCACAAATGAAAGCGCTTCATGGTGGCCATTCAGCAAGATCAATAAGGTCTCATCACGAATACGCTGCCCACGGGTATCAACTTCCTCAATGGCATCACCGGCGAGCCGCAGCGCGAGGCCACGCGTGTGCCAGTTGTGCCAATCGTCCTCGGTCATTTCTTGTCCATCCGGGCGCAACCAGGTGAGGTCCTTCACTTCGGACCCGCGGATGCGGCGGCCTTGAAAGAACTTTCGGCGGCGTAACACCGGGTGCTGGTGAAACAGGCGAATCAGCAATTTGGTGAAGGTCAACAGGTTTTGTTGCTGGTGGTCGAGGCGCCAATCCACCCAGGAGAGGGCATTGTCTTGGCAGTAGGCGTTGTTGTTGCCCTGTTGCGTCCGCCCGATCTCATCGCCCGCCTGCAGCATGGGGACCCCTTGTGACAAGATCAGCGTCGCGAGAAAATTCCGTTGCTGCCGTGCGCGCAGTGCGAGGATCGCGGGATCGGTGCTCTCGCCCTCTTCCCCACAATTCCAGCTCAGATTGGCATTGTGGCCATCGCGGTTCTCTTCGCCATTGGCGGTGTTATGTTTCTCGTTGTAGCTCACGACATCACGAAGAGTGAAGCCATCATGGGCGGTGATGAAATTGATACTGGCGTGCGGCCGTCGCCCGCCCTCTTCATAGAGATCGCTGCTGCCGGTCAAGCGATACGCGACCGTGCCCGCCAATCCCCCATCGCCTTTCCAAAAGCGGCGCATCGTGTCGCGATATTCCGCATTCCATTCCGCCCACAGGACGGGGAAGTTGCCCACTTGATAGCCGCCCTCGCCGAGGTCCCACGGTTCAGCGATGAGTTTGACTTGGGAAATGACCGGATCCTGATGGATAATATCGAAAAACGCCCCGAGCCGGTCTACCGCATGGAGTTCTCGTGCTAACGCCGAGGCGAGGTCAAACCGGAATCCATCGACATGCATCTCCAGCACCCAGTAGCGCAGACTATCCATCATAAGCTGCAAGGTGCGAGGGTGCGTCATGTCCAGCGTGTTGCCGCAGCCGGTGTAGTCCATGTAATAGCGCGGATTCTCCGCCACCAGGCGATAGTACGCGGCATTGTCGATGCCACGGAAGCAGAGCGTTGGTCCTAAATGACTTCCTTCTCCGGTGTGGTTGTAGACCACATCCAAAATCACCTCGATCCCTTCCGCGTGGAGAGTCTTGACCATCGCTTTGAACTCCGCCACCTGTTGCCCCACGATGCCACGTCCGGCATAGCCTGCTTCAGGCGCGAAGAACCCGATCGAGTTATAGCCCCAGTAGTTGGTGAGCCCCTGATCCAGCAAATGCTTGTCCACCACGAACTGATGCACCGGGAGCAACTCAACGGCGGTAATGCCCAATGAGTGGAGGTAGTCGATGACTTCGGGGCACGTCAACCCCGCGTAGGTGCCTTGGAGCCGCTTGGGCACATCGGGGTGACGCGCGGTGAATCCTTTCACATGCAGTTCATAGATAATCGTTTTGTGCCAGGGAGTCCGCGGATGCGCATCGTTCCCCCAGTTGAACGTCGGATCGACAACCACGCACTTCGGCATGCCGGCGGCACTGTCGCGATCATCGCGTGCCAGGTCACTCTCCGGGTGCCCAACACTGTAGCCGAACAGCGACTCACTCCAACGAATAGTCCCAGCGAACGCTTTCGCGTAGGGGTCCACGAGCAACTTGGCGGGGTTGAAGCGATGGCCCGCGCGTGGGTCGTACGGACCGTACACGCGATAGCCGTAGAGCTGTCCTGGACGGAGGCCCGGCACATACGCGTGCCAGACTTGATCCGTATGTTCTGGCAGGCGAATGCGCGCGGTCTCCTGGTTGCCCTCCGATCCAGCGAACAGACATAAGTCCACGGCGGTCGCATTTTGCGAAAACAGCGCGAAATTGACGCCCGCTCCATCCCAGGTAGCGCCTAGCGGATATGGTTGGCCTGGCCAGATGTTCATAAGTTCAAGGTTTACCGTTCAAAGTTTGTAGGGTGGGCAGTGCTCCTCCCGACTTTCTGATTAGGCAAAGGCCGCCACTTCTACAGACCGCTGCACAGCGAGACTCTTCCGATGCTGCTTGATCCGCTCGATTTCATGTAAGGTCTCAGCATGGAAGTAGCTCTCGCGGCAGTGAGGACACTTCACCATCGGAATGTTCTCTATGATCAGAATCTTTTTGCCCTTGCCAAACGTTTCGGTTACCTTCCGAGTGATTGCACCTTCTTTGCCACAAACGTCACAGATCATAGAAACTCCTCCGTCGTCTACGGGACATAAACGGTCATAAAAACAAGTTTTCCAGTTGGGCTTAATTTGACCACAATTTCAATTTCCCGATCATCAAATGTTTCTCCTCTGACACAGTACTTCCACTCGCCAGTTTGGTGATCTTTCTGACGTTCCAGGATATCGCCGCTGAAGATGCCGCGCTCAACATCATAGAGTGTAAACCCATCTTCTCGCATCTCTTTCCTTGCATGATGCGTCACCACGTACTCACGGAGCCGGGCCTTCTCTCGTATACGCTTCAAGATTCGTTCAAACACCAATCACCCCTCGCTGCCCTATTGTCTAACTGAAGTCAGGACGTGAACCGCTCAAAGCGGTTGTTGTTCCTCGGACAGGAGCCACCCAAGGTGGCGGTGACGGACGTTCCTTCTTCTCTTTCTGTGGCCTTCAGCCTAAAGCCTGTCTTTCCCTTTTTTCTACTGACTACGGATGAATGCTGACTACCGTCCGAGAATGACATGCCCTCCCGAAGGTCTGAGGTGTCCACTCTGAAAATCCGGCGTGTGCTGGAGTTGCCCATCGGGAGAGACATCGCGCACCCGCGACAGGCCAGCAAAGACATGTCCCAGGGACGCCAGTTGGCAAGACTGTGCCCGCTGCCCGTCGATGTTGAATAACAGCAAGGCTTTCTCTTTTCCGTCGCGCGACGATTTCACCAAAGCAACGACCTTGGCGTTGCCACTCTCTCGCCGCTCAATCGGTAGCATCCACCAACCGTGGATCAATGGCATAGTAATCCTTGACGGAGTAGAGGCTGCCAGGATACCCCGCGTAATGGAACGCGTTGGTAAAGACCCAATCAAACCCTAACCGGTGCGCCCGCTCAAGGTGCGGCGTCCACCGCGGCAACGGTCCCGCCAGTAACGGGAAGACGTTATAGATACGTGGCCCGGAAGACCGGGTGGTGGCGCTCATTTCACCTCGATGGGAATCCGCCGAGCGACGATTCCTGGTGGCGTGGGAACAGATATCTCCAAGCGACCATCACAATAACAGGCAGTTATCAGATCCGCCGTCGTCCCTTCAGGGACAGGAAGGCTGTGCTCAAACCACTCCACCTCCTGCGCTGAGGGGGAGGAGTCTCCGTTTGCCGCCGCTTGACCCGTCGTGCGCACCCCTTTCAGAATGAGCTGATGCCCCAGGAGTAAGAGGCCAATGGCCCTGGGATCAACATCAGGCAGAGCAATGTGGAAAATCACTCGGTCGCTCTCGCGGATGCTCTCGACAGCCGGTGACCACATCCTCGCCTGTGTATTATCGCGAAAGAACATCTCCCACCCATTAAAGAAGCGCACGAAGCGACGGTCCAGCTCAGCGGACAGCGCGGCGGCTTCCCGCGCGGCGGGTTCTTGCGCGGCGGGTTCTTGCGTGACTGGTTCCGCGTTGTCCCGAGCCCGAGAGACGCTGTCGTGCGCCACGGTTTCCGCTTCCCCCCACAGAAAGGTCAACAAGTCCTTGAGATGCGCCCGCCAGCTTGTCCAGTTATGTCCGCCGATCAACTCCTGATAGAGGCACGGACACCCTTGCGCTTCCAGCAGTGGGACGAGGCGCTGGTGGGCGGGAATAAATTGGGGTTCGTATTTCCCCACGTCAAAATAAAAGGCAATGGGGGTCCGCAGCTCCGCCACCAGCGCCGCGAGTCCTTTCGCGTTTCCCCAAGAATTGCGCGAGACCCCGAACCGCTTGAGCAAATCGTTGACCAGCGAGGAGCCGCGTTCGCCGTCCAGCAAGAACAGCGCGCTCGACTGTCCACCCACTTTGGAAAACAAATGGGGTCGCGATAACCCGAGGTACGTGGAGATCAATCCGCCCAGGGACGCGCCGATGACCCCGCGGCCTTCGCGTCGCGCCAGTGTCCGGTAGGTTTTGTCGATATGAGGAATCAGCTCCGTCTCCGTGAAGCGCGCGTACTCTTCATTGGCCAAGTATTCGCGAAGCCGGTCGATAGGGTCGACCATCACCGCCATGAGGGGCGGAATCTCTTGATTGTGAATCAGGTTATCCAAGATCGTGGGCAACCGGGCCCGGGTGAGATATTCCCCGCCATCATGGACATAGAGCACTGGAAAGCCATCGTTCACCTGCTCCTGATAATTGGCCGGCATATACACATAGACGCGCCGCCGGTTGTGGAGCACCTCACTCTCAAACTCGAACTCTTGCACCCGCCCACGCGGGACGCTGGCGCTCACTTCGAGTTCTGGCGGATCGCGGAGATCGCCGACGACGAAATAAGAATTTTTCTCGCCAATCCCATTATCAATGTTGTTGGGACAGAACGGATCAGTGACCCATTCGCCATCGACAATCAGCTTATATTCGACGCGCACGGGCCCTTGGAAATCCATGGTGCGGTAAAAGATGCCCGTGTTGCCCAGTGGGAGCAGGGGCGTCCCCCGACGGTCCCACTGATTGAACTCCCCCGTAGCGGCGACTTGTCGCGCGTCAGCGTCGTAGTAGACAAAATGGACCGCGGAGCCGTCGATCATTGGTGTTCCCACGGCTTTCAGGACTTGGGCAAAACGCGCGACTTCGTCGGGGAGTTCCCTCGCCTTGGCTTGTTCCAATCGTCGGCGCCACGTGGGAAAAGTCGGAGCCGCTTCTTCACGTCCGGTTTCCATACCCCTTCACTTCCTTTCTTCCTCAGCCCGGGAACCGCTCCGTGGACAGGAACTTCACTTCGCGTCGCAAACTGTCATCCGTGGTATATTGCTGGATCACTTCGCGCAGACGGCCCAGGTGTTTGTCTTTACTTTCCACGTTGGTGGGAAACCCTAAATCAGCCAGATTACTAGAGGACACTAACAGCTCGCGCATGAAATCGAGTTCCGAACACTCGAGTTCCCAGGTAATGCGCAAGGCGGTGTCCAAAGAGGGATTTTCCGTGGTCTGACGATGGTAGTCCGCCACGCGTGTCACCAACGAGTCGAGGACATCATGGGGCAGCAGAAACGATTTGGCTTGGAACACGCCGGAAAGCAACCCCTTGTTGACCGCGCGCAGTAGCGCCGCGTGTCCGCCTTCTTCAAGTGCCATCGCGCTCCACAGCGTGCGCAGGTCGGGGTTTTGTCCAAAGGCAGTCGCGAAATTGATATAGATCTCTCCGACTTGGGATTCGACTTTTGCGTGGGTATCCAGAATTTCGCTCAGCGAAGGCGCGGTAGTGTTTGCGGACCCATCGGATTTTTCTTCGCTATTCATGGCTTTCTCCTAAGGTGACCAAAGTCGGGAAATTCGCTGGCGCGAAAGCGCGGATTATTGGGTCCCCACCTCAGCTTCAACGTAGACCGGCGTGACCATATGGCCCGCGGCGCGAGCGATATCGGCTTCCTCGGCCGCGCGAAAATCATCCGCCGGCGCTTCACACCGCAAACACTGGCGGTAGGCCGATTCATACAGGAACCGTTCTTTGTCAGTCAACTGATAGCGGAAGAGGAATCGGTCATTGACGGCTTTCTCCTCTGAAGTCATGACATAGTGCACCCACCCGCATGCCGGGCAGGTCAGAAACCGCCGATGGTACAAGACATTCCGCGAACCAGGTGAAACCGCGTTTTCGTCATACGACATGAAGAAGTCTTCCTTTCGGTGGTCATACCACGACACCGTGGGCGGAGCAATCTTTGTCAGAGAAATGCGTGCCACCGCGCTCGTTCCTCTTGACCCTCGACAAGAGTGGACGTAAGGGTACGCCATGCAAACGCGGATTTTCGCCAGCCTTCGGTCCCGGTTGTTACTCCTCATCGCCCTCGCCGTGTTACCGGTGCTCGGTCTCATCTTTTATGTGAACTTAGAACAACACCGGTTAGCGGCGGCCCAAGCCCAGGACAGTATCCTCGGCCTCGCCCGCCTTGCCGCCAGTGAACAAGCGCGATTAATCCAAGGCGCGCACCAATTGCTCGATGCCCTGTCCTACCTGCCCGTCGTCCGCGACGAAGATCCGACCGGCTGCGGTGCGTTGTTTGCGACCCTCCTCAAACACTATCCGACGTATGGAAACTTAGGAGTCATCCGCGCCAATGGCGAGTTATTCTGCAGTGGGGTGCCCCTCACCCAACCAGTCAACACCAGCTCCTATGCATGGTTCCAGCGGACCATCGCCACCCAAAAATTCACTGTGGGTGAATATCAAAAAAGCCAGGCCACCGGCACCTTCGCCTTGATCCTCGGGTATCCCCTCTTCAATGACGCCGGCCAGCTCCAAAAAGTCATGGCGGCGTCAATTGATCTTGACCGTCTCAACCACCTTGCGGCGCAGGCCCAACTGCCCCCAGGCTCAACCGTGACCGCGGTGGACCGCAACGGCACGATTATCGCTCGCTCCCCTGACGCGGAGCGCTGGCTCGGACAAGCCTTACCGGACTCGCCGCTGATTCGCGCCATGCTGACGCATCAGGAAGGAACCGCGGAATTGCGCGGCGTGGACGGCATCCAGCGCGTGTACGCCTACGCCCAGGTACGAGACGAGGCCGCCGCGGTCGGGTTAGTGGTGAGCGTCGGCATTCCCAGCGAGGTCGCCTTCGCCGCTGTTCAGCGACGATTGTTGCGTAGTCTGCTCACGCTGGGAGTGATCACCCTGTGCGTGGTCATTGCCGCGTGGATCGGCAGCACGGTCTTTGTGCTCCGTCCCGTCACCGCGCTCGTGCGCGCCACCCACCGGCTACAAGCCGGAGACTTGGCGGCGGCACGCACGGAACTCCCACACGGACAAGGAGAACTCGCGCAACTGGCCACCGCCTTCGACGAGATGGCCAAAGCACTCGGACAGCGTGAAGCGGAACGCAAGCGCTCGGAAGTCACGTTACAGTTGTTGTCTCGTCGCCTGCTGGAAGCCCAGGAAAACGAACGGCGTGCCATCGCGCGCGAACTCCATGATGAACTGGGCCAGTCCCTGCAGGCGATCAAAATCAACTTGCAAACCGCGCAGCGCTATCCCCAAGAGGGGGCGACACGGTTGGCCGAGAGCCTCGAGGTGGTCGATCAGACCATTCAGCAAGTGCGCACGTTGTCGGTCGATCTGCGTCCGTCCCTTCTTGACGACCTGGGACTGGTGGCCGCCCTGGAATGGTACATCGACCGACAAGCGCAGCGCGTCGGGTTTGACGGTCAGTTCGTCGCCACGCCTCCCGACCTGCGCCTCGATCCCACCGTCGAGATCGTGTGCTTCCGTGTCGTGCAAGAAGCGCTGACCAACATCGCGCGTCATACGCAAGCGCGGCGGGTGCGCGTTGCGCTACAGCAACAAGCAGAGGAGCTACACCTTGTGATTCACGATGACGGCGTGGGCTTCGACGTGCGGGCGGCGCAGGAGCGCGTTCTCCAAGGGGAAAGTTTTGGACTCTTGAGCATGCGCGAGCGGGTCGAGCTCGCTGGAGGCGACTTCGCGATCACCTCCAGCCCGACCCAGGGAACGGAGATTCGCGTGCGCTTTCCCCTACACGCCTCCCCTCGTCTCGACCCACCCTCACTCGCTTCTGCTCACACGACCACCGCCTGAGGGTCAGGAGAACGTATGAAATCGCGGTGCCGCACGAGGAGTGAATCATGACCGCCACACCGATTCGCGTACTGCTCGCCGACGATCATGCGTTGTTTCGTGCCGGCGTGCGCATGCTGCTCGAACACATGGAGGGCGTCGCGGTCGTTGGCGAAGTCGCCGATGGGCGCGAGGCGGTGCGGCTCAGTACACACTTACAGCCAGATATCGTGCTGATGGACATCACCATGAGCGGCCTCAACGGCTTGGAGGCGACGGCTCAGGTGGTGGCCGCGTGTCCCCGCACGAAAGTGATTATCGTGTCGATGCACCTCAACGAGCAGTATGTCATGCAGGCCGTGCGCGCCGGCGCCGTCGGGTATCTCTTGAAAGACGCCGCCGCGAACGAACTGGAACAAGCCGTGCGCACCGTCGCGCGGGGCGATACGTACATGGACCAGGCGGCATCGAAGCATCTCCTTACCGCCTATCGGGGGCGACGGGCATATCACACTGGTAGTGATGAACACGAGCCCGCACCCATGGATGTCCTGACCGCTCGGCAACGGGAGATCCTGCAGTTGATCGCCGAAGGACGCACCACTAAGGAGATCGCGGCCTTACTCCATCGGAGCGAGAAGACGATTGAGGGACATCGCTCACGATTGATGAACCAACTCGATATTCATGATGTGGTCGGCTTGGTCCGCTACGCCATCCGCATTGGGTTGATTCCACCGGATCGATAGGGCTATTGAGCCATTGAGTCATTGAAGAAGTAAACACTCGGATTCCTTAATCTTTCGATTCCTCAATCGCCCGATGACCCGATCACCCGATGACTCAATGACTTAATGCTTCAATGAGAATTAGAGGGTTTCCCCTCTAGTCATTTTGCAAGTTCTCCTCCTTCTACTTCGCGGGGTTTTTCGACTGGCTGGATTCTCCGACATGACGTACATTCCTACGCATGAAGAGCACCGAAACCAACGCGCTACGCATCCTGCTGGTGGACGATAGTCCTACCTTCCTCTACGCGGTCACTCGCGCGTTAACGCCCGATTCCCGGATCAATATCGTTGGGCAGGCAACCTCAGGGCACGAAGCGCTCGATCTGGTGTCTGCGGTGCGGCCAGACCTCGTGCTGATGGATGTCGCGATGCCGGGCATGAACGGGCTCGACGCGACTCGGCACATCAAGGCCCAGCCGAACCCTCCGCGCGTCGTCGTCCTGACTTCACACAATCTCGCCCATTACCGCACCGCGGCGCAGGCTGCTGGAGCAGACAGTTTTGTCACCAAGGCCGACTTCGGGACCCAGTTACTCCCACTCATCGACACCGTGCTCGCCGAGCGCGCATCCGCAGTATCGTGAAGCCAGCGACCTGCGGCATAAAGGAGACACCATGTTAGAAATGAGGAAGCAGATGAAATCACCTACGCAAGAAGGCATCGTCGTCTGGGATCAAGAAGGAATGGTGATCGCCTGGCCTGATGGGCTCGCCCGGCGCTTCTCCTGGGATCTTCTTCGTCAGTTAAGCATGAACAAAGAGATGAGCGGGCAAAGTGCGCAACCAGAAGCCGCACGTGTCCAGCACGCCGCCCAATAACCCTAACCGCCAAAAAATGAGGAGGTTGTCATGTCGTTTTATATTAAGCGGAGCTACGTCGATACCTAGCCAGGGATCGAACTCGTCAACATTCACTACACCTGGACACCACTGGGCCAACAGGCGAATTGGGACGCCCACCGTGAGACACGTGCAATGCCCCGTGGCGGAGTCCTCGTGCGCGGTATGGGTGGTACGACGCTTGACGAGGGAGGCAATGCGATCCAGACCGCAAGCCAGAGAGTAGAACTGCCCGACGACGGCACCCGGCGCAAAGTGATTAGCTTGCCCTTTGATGTGTGGGACCCCACGCAAGGAAAGCATGTGGAAGAGTATGCCTTTCATCACTATTTCGAGGTCTTCCGTGAGGGCAAGCGTGAACTGAGCCCCGTCTACACGGAAGAGATCGTGAGTCAGGAAGTGGAGTTTGTTGATCAACAAGGCATCACCGGTGGTATGTGCGTCTACTGGAGCCTCTATGATTGGGACGCGCCGCAGTACCAGCCCACCGAATCCCCGGAATTCATCCAGAGATATGGAGAAGACAGTCCGTACCGCTCGTACAAGTTCTACGGCTCGCCCGATATGGAAGAATTCAGCCGCATCCGGTCGGAGATGTTAAAGATGTTGCCGACCCCACGCCGCTTCGTCGGCAAGATTCGTGGCCCGAAGGGAGCGCAAGTCGTGCAGAGCTGGCACGTTGGCGGCTTATGGGTGCCCAGCAAACTTGAACGCTGGGAAAGCTACTGGGGCAATCACGTCCGCACGCTATAAA
>JANMSE010000312.1:0-2365 GCA_031389045.1 Deltaproteobacteria bacterium
AGGTCGAAAAAGTGGATGTCGAATTGTTCCAGGCGCTGCTCGGGCAGGGCGTCATTCCGGTGGTCGCGCCGCTGGGCTTCGACGGCGAGGGCAAGACCTATCGCGTGAACTCCGATCCAATCGCGACCACGCTCGCCATCGCGCTGAAGGCAGCCAAGGTGATCTTCGTGACGCCGCACGACGGCATCGCGATCGCCGGGCAGCTCGTCCGCCAGATTCTCGCCGCGGATCTTGCGGCCGTCGTCAAGACGCGCAAGGCCGACATCCCGCCGTTGCTCCAGTCCAAGGCCGCCCATGCGGTGCAAGCCTGTCAGGAAGGCATTCCGCGAGTTCACGTGATCAACGGCATGGTCGATGAAGGGCTGTTGAACGAAGTGTTTTCAAATGAAGGCATCGGCACGTTGATCTACGCGAACGAGTACACGCAGATTCGCCCCGCGAGAAAGGCAGACATCCGCCAGATCATTCAACTCACGAAGAAGTCGATGCAGAGCGAAGAGCTGGTGCGCCGCACGCGGGCCGACATGGAGAAGCAGATCGGGGATTACTTCATTTACGAGATCGACCGCAACGTGGTCGGTTGCATCGCGCTACACGCCTACCCCGACGCCAGCAAAGGCGAGCTCGCGTTTCTCTACGTCAGCCCGTCACACGAGAACCAGGGCATCGGCCGCAAGCTGATCCAGTTCATCGAAAACCGAGCGCGGGAGTTGGGCATGGTCGAACTGCTCGTATTAAGCACGCAGTCGTTCACCTACTTCCAGTCGAAGGTGGGCTTTGCCGAGGGCACGCCCGACGATCTGCCGGCCAAGCGCCGCGAGCGCTACGATCACAGCGGCCGCAATTCCAAGGTGCTCGTCAAGAAGCTCAAGTGATGGAGCGGGTCAAACCCCCGGCCCTGCTGGGGGCGGTGTAAAGCTCCCCTTAAACTGACCCTGGTGTTATGTGAGGATTGGGCGGCGCTCCGCGCCGCCCGGAACTCAAATAACATGAAACGAACCCGTCACAGTCCCGAACAAATTGTCACTAAGCTCCACCAAGCGGCCACGGAGTTGGCTGGGGGCAAAAAGATCGAGGAAGTCTGCAAGAGTCTGGCGATTAGCCCGGCGACCTATCACCGCTGGCAGGAGCAATACGGCGGGGCTGACGTGAACACGGTCAAAGAACTCAAAGCCTTGAAAGAGGAAAATACGAAGCTCAAGAAGCTGGTGGCCGATCTGTCGCTGGACAAGGTCGCGCTGAAAGAGTTGCTGGAGGGAAAATGGTAGGCCCGGCGCGCAAGCGAACGGCGGTGGGACATCTCCAGCACGCGCTGGAGTTGAGCCAGCGCCGGGCCTGTAAAGTGGTGGGACAACCGCGCGCCACCCAACGCCACACGCCCGAGCCGGACGCGGCGGAAGCCCGGTTGCGGGAACGGCTCAACGAGTTCAGCCGGCAACGTCCGCGGGCGGGGTATCGCACGGCCTGCGGCCAGTTGCGCCAGGAAGGGCTGCGGGTGAACCCCAAGCGGGTGCAACGACTTTGGCGTGAGGAAGGGCTGAAAGTGCCGCGCCGACAGTGCAAGCAACGGCGCTTGGGCACGACCGAGAACGGCAGTCAACGCCGGATGGCCACGAAGCCGAACGAAGTGTGGAGCTACGACTTCGTGAGCGACCAGACGATGGACGGTCGGCGCTTGAAGTTTTTGTGCGTGGTGGATGAGTTCACGCGGGAGTGTCTGGCGCTGGAAGTGCGACGAAATTTCCGGGCCAGGGAGGTCATCGTGGTGCTGGCAGGATTGATCGCCCAGCGGGGATCTCCCGCGCATCTGCGCAGTGATAATGGGCCGGAGTTTGTGGCCCAAGCCGTGCAGGACTGGCTGAAGGCGCAGGCGGTGGGGCCGCTGTATATCGCGCCAGGCAGTCCGTGGGAGAACGCGTATGTGGAGTCGTTCAACAGCCGGTTGCGGGACGAGCATTTGAACCGCGAAGAATTTGCCTCCCTGTTGGAGGCACAAGTCCTGGCCACCGGGTGGCGGCGGGATTACAACGAGGCCAGGCCGCACTCGTCGCTGGAATATCTGGCGCCGGCAGTGTTCGCCGCGCGCTGGCGCGCTTCGGTCGGGGCTACGCCCCTCCCTGCGCACGCCAGCGCGGAAAACCTGAAACCCTGAACCAAAACTCTCATGCCACTTGGATCAAAGAATGGGGGCTTGCCACCCATCGCATTCGTATCCAAAGAAGTCATTTGCAGCAACACGGTGCAGTTTGTTCCGGGTGCTTCGGTGTTCCATTTTGGTGTGCTTACATCTGCGATGCACATGGCATGGGTGCGCCAAGTCTGCGGACGATTGAAGTCGGATTACCGCTACTCAAATAGTTTGGTC
>JANMSE010000111.1:0-3291 GCA_031389045.1 Deltaproteobacteria bacterium
GGAGAGGGACAAGCCGCTCCTTGAACGTAGCGATCCAAAGTCCACCCTACCGCCCGGCGAGCCGGGGAAGGACTACACCCCGGTCGTCACGCCCAACAATGTACCGCTGCCATGGAAGATCGTGAACGGCGCGAAGGTCTATCACCTCGTTGCCGAGGAGGTGGAGCACGAGTTCGCACCCGGTCTCAGGGCCAAGTGCTGGGGTTACAACGGTCGCGTCCACGGCCCGACGATTGAGGCGGTCGAGGGCGATCGGGTACGCATCTATGTGACGAACAAGCTGCCCGCCGGCACCAGCGTCCACTGGCACGGCCTCCTGCTGCCCAACGGCATGGATGGGGTCGCTGGCCTCAACCAGCGCGTTATCCGGCCGGGCGAGACGTTCCGCTACGAGTTCACCCTCCGCCAGCACGGGACGCACATGTATCACTCGCACCACGACGAGATGACGCAGATGGCGCTCGGTACGACAGGACTGTTTGTGATCCACCCGCGGCGACCGAAGGCCGAGCGACCGGACCGGGATTTCGCGTTCATGCTGTCCGAATGGCGGATCGATGTCGGCACCTCGCGCCCCAATCCAAATGAGATGACCGATTTCAATATTTTTACGTTCAACGCGAAGGCTTTTCCCGGCACTCAGCCGATGGTGGCGCAGCTTGGAGATCGGGTGCGCATCCGCGTCGCCAATGTTACCGCCATGAGCCATCATCCGATTCATCTCCACGGCTATCAGTTTCGCGTGACAGAGACGGATGGCGGACAGATCCCCGCGTCGGCACAGCAGTTGGAGACGTCCGTGCTAGTCGCCATCGGTCAGTCGCGGACCATCGACTTCGTTGCTGACGAGCCTGGCGTTTGGGCAATGCACTGCCACATGACCCATCATGTGATGAACCAGATGGGGGACAAGTTTCCAAACATGATCGGTGTGAAGCCAGGCGGTGGAGACACACAGGCGCAACAGTTGTTGCCCGGATACATGACAATGGGCAATGACGGCATGGCCGAGCACGGCAGTCATATCGAAAGTGGCCATCTGAAGGCGCCGCCGAATAGCATCCCGATGCGCGGCGGTGCGGGACCGTTCGACTACATCACGATGGGCGGACTACTCACCGTACTCAAGGTGCGCGAGCACCTCGAACGTTATGATCGTGATCCGGGATGGTATCGGCACTCCAAAGGCACCGTGGCGAGCTTGGCGAGTCGCGACGAACTCCGGCGCGACGGTATCAAGGTGTGAGAGGAGGAAGAGCGTGTGTATGGAGCGATTGAGGAAGAAAGCATGAAGCAAAGCGGGAAGACGAACGTCCGGGCATGGTTCCACGGGCGCTTTCACAGAGAGTTGCTGGCAGGGACGCTCGCAATTCTCCTTGCGGGCGGGTCCGCTTGTGCCGCGCTGGACAAGGGTATGACCGAACACTTGCTCGATAATGGGTTGACCGTGATTGTCGTGGAGGACCACTGGCATCCGCTTGTGGCCCTGGAGATGTGCTATCGCGTAGGGGCGCGCAATGACCCGCCCGGGAAGCAGGGCCTCAGCCACTTGCTGGAGCATCTCACCTTTCGCGGGCGCGGCTCCCCGCCTGCCGAGGGGGCTGATGGTACTGAACGCAGCGGGCGAGCGCATGCGACCACGAATCATGACACTACGTGTTACAGCTCCAGGATAGTCCGAGGCGAGCTGAAAGCAACGCTCGGGATTGAAGCGGAGCGGATGAAAAAGCTGGATGCCAGCGGTGAAGATCTTGAACATGAGAAAACCATTGTGGCCAGAGAACGCCGCCAGCTTGTCGAAGGAGACACCTGGCGCAACTTCCTTGAAGAAGTGGACACTGTCGCCTACCGTCTCCATCCGTATCGCTTTCCCACGTTGGGTTGGCCAGAAACGTTGGCGCAGATCACACTCGACGACGTGCGCGCACAGTTTACGACGTACTACACGCCGGCCAATGCCGTGGTTGTTGTAGTCGGCGATGTGCAGCGTCAGGAACTTGTGGCGACGATACAAGAGTTTTTTGGCTCCGTTCCCACGCGGACGCAACCCGCGCCGCCGCGTTTTGTGGAGCCAGCCCAGAGCGGCGAGCGCAGGCTGCTCATGGCTCCATACGCCGCCCCGCGCCTGGTTGCGGCATATCACACGCCACCGTTTAGCAATCCAGACCGAGCGGCACTCGAAGTGGTGACTACGTTGTTGGCTGGTAGCAGCAACGCCAGACTCCCGGCGCTTTTGTACGCGCAGGATCTCGCTGAGGAGGTCGACGTCGAATACGATCCACATGTACTCGATCCGGGGCTCCTCTACATCAAGGTGGCCATGGGGCCACGCATCGACTTCCCGCTGACTGGAGAAGCGGTAGACGATGTCCTCTGGCATTTGCGTGAAGACGGTCTCCGGTCTGGGGAACTGAAAGAAGCCAAAAAACGCCTGTTGCTCGACTTCTATCTCGAGCGTGGATTGAGTGCGCGCGCCACACGGCTGGCGCAATACGCGATGCTTGGGGCCTTGCCTCAGGCGCAGCACTACCCTGATGACGTCCAGAAGGTGACAGCGGCAGACGTGCAGCGCGTCATCACAGCGTACTGCTCTCCGGAAAACCGCCTCGTTGCCGTTACTGGTATGGCGCACCAGGAGCAGGAGCGCAAACACACAGGAGCACAACCATGATCCAGACGCGTCTCCGTATTGCCGTGCTAGGGTTTTCCTTGCTGTCCTGTTGGGCTTTGCCGGTTCACGCTTTCCATACCTGGGAAAAGGGAACCCTCCCCAACGGCATGACCCTACTGGTAGTTGAGAAGGCTGATGTCCCCGCGGTGTCCTTTACGCTCTTGGTGAAGCATGGGACAACGAGTGAGCCCGTGGACAAAAAAGGTGTCGCCACGCTCACCGCGCGCCTGCTAAAGGAGGGAACCCGTCAATGGCCAAGCGATCAGATCGCCGAGCGGATCGCCACCGTGGGCGGAGAGTTCGTCGAGGATATAAACTTCGACTACACCACCTTCGACTGGGCAGTCTTGAAAGAAGACTTGGCGCCAGCGCTGGAGCTGCTGGCGGACGTTGTTCAGCACCCCCTCTTTCCTCTAGCAGCGGTTGAGCGTGCGCGAACTGCGTCGATCGCTACGCGCCAGGCCGAGACAGAGGATACACCCGAAGCCCTCTTGCTGCGCTACCTTTTTGCTTCTGGCCCCTACGGCCGTCCTCCGTTAGGGGAGGTCGCTTCCCTCGAACGGATTACTCGAGCAGATGTGGTCCGGTTTCATCAGCAGACGTACCACCCTGGAGAAATC
>JANMSE010000353.1:0-4843 GCA_031389045.1 Deltaproteobacteria bacterium
CCTCGCGGTCTATCTCAGCAAGGCCGCCACGTTCCGAACATTCGGCATGCTTCCCCTGGACATCGTCTACAAGGGCCTCATCACGGGATCGACCCTCATGGCCGGAGCATTCATCGCCAAGCGATTCGTCCTCAAGCTCGAGCCGGAGCAGTTCCGCTTGTTGATGGAAGCTTTGATGCTGGGCTCGGGGCTGGTCATGCTGTGGGCGGCGTTCGGTTAGTCGACCGTCATCGGCACGCTGCAATCCACGCAGCCTATCCTGGATATCCTGGATTCCGAGACCCCGGAATCAACGCCTTCATTACTTTGGCATTTTCCGATTCCTCGCAACCTATTTCTCTGTACGCCCGCAATTGGGGCGACTGACCGGAGTTAGATGTCAATCGGATGGCCCGGGTGTGTGAGATCAGGGACATGGTGGCGAAATTGAACCTCTGGTGCTTTAATACACGGCCATCAGCAAGTTCAATTCAGTTTAAAGCAGCACAGACGACGGGCAATGGACACATCTGAACAGATTCTTAGGCAGCTGCGATGGATTAAGTGGCTCACCGCACTGCTTGCACTTTCGTTTGCTGCGATTGCGGGGACGTTCATTTGGATGACACAAGAAATGTCATCCTCTTTCGAGCGCGCGGACGACTCGTCGTCCTTCACGGAACGCTCGTCGACCCTATTGGATGAAGGCAAAGAAGCGGAAGTACTTGCGCTGGTCAAAGAGCGGGAGAGCAAGTTCCCGAAGGACCCAAACGTGTACTGGTTTCGAGGGAAAGCCCATTACCAGCTCGGTGACTTTGCAGATGCTCTAACGGCGATCCGGCGTGTTCACGAACTGGCTCCCAATTGGCGACAGGACCATAGTGGGCCATATATGAAGGCCATTGAGGAAAAGCTTGCAGCTAAGCGCTGAACCTCGGTTTCCGGAGCACGCTGTGCCTAACGGCGCGTTGGTGAGCGACGCTTTCGCCTCTGCGCTGCGCGCCTTTTGCAGCGCGCCACAACGCGGACGTTAGAGCGCTCCCGTGGCAAGCATCGTGCTCCAGCAGGTGTCGAGTAAATACGCCCGCGACAACGAGGGAAGGACTCTCGCTAAGCCCGTTGCGCTGAAGTATCTACGCGGATTGCCAGAGGACCAAGCTAACAAACTAGAAGAACTGTTTCCAGCGGGTCGCGCGTACCTATGGGGTTCCAAGTTCGAGCGTGTTCACCAGTACGGCAAGATGCCGCCGCACAACACTCTGGTTCTCTTTCGCAGAGGACGTGTTGTCTACAAATGCGGAGTAGTACTGCATTGGCTGTGGAATGAACATCTAGCCGAAAACCTCTGGGGCAGAGACGATGATGGTGAAACCTGGAGCTTGGTGTTTTTCCTCAACAGGCTGCACGACATTTCGCTAGAAGCCGCCACTGTTAATCAGCTTCTTGGCAGGAAGGCTTCTGATAACTGGCAAGGATTTACAGCTGTGATGTCAGACGAATGCGAAGAAGTTATTCGCCTCGTCAAGGCGCAGATCCCAAAGCCATCTAACCCCTAGCTGCTGCGGACGGGCCATTTGGGCGATGCGAGGGCAATGGCCATCACGGCTGTCCTGCCGCACAGCACGACGTTCGACGTTCTGTTCACAAATGGAGAAACCTCAGTGCTTGATGACGCTACGCGGCGCGGACTCCTCGACCTGGTGAGGAGCGCAAGTGATGTGGTCCCTCCGAGCCGCTTTTCACCTACTGGCTCTCGTTACGGGATTGCCTACTACGACACGGCCCGAGATGAGCCGATCATTGAGGTCGCAACATTCGCGGGAGCTGTAGCTACATTGCAGGCAGACCCATCAGTTGCATTGGCCTACGGAGCCGAGAGCGCAGAACGCTTGGCGATTCAGTTCGTGTACAACACCTTCAGGCTCCTTGACGCCGGAACTGACCTTCCCACAGCCTTTGAGGCTATTTGGTCAGCACTAGAAGCAGAGACTTCAAACCCGAACTGGACTTTCGCCGCTGTCGCAAACCTAAACAGCTTCACATTTGACGGGGATGTCGTTGACTTAGGACACGGCGTCACGATTCGCGGTCGATCATTTGACTGGCTTATTAGCGCCCTACACTGGGATCAGGTAGACCTAGACCGTCTCTCTGAGGATTGGTCAGCGGGTGGGCACCCAAGTTCGTTCGTGCTTGTCGTAGTAACAAATCAGCCGAAATCAGCTGCAAATCTGATTCTAACGTCAGACGGGGCCGCGACTTCTCTAGCCGCTCGCGCTCTTCTAGCTACGCGACTCCACGGCAGCGGCGATGTTTGCATCGGGCGAATGTTCTTAGATCGCCCAGCGGTATTCAATGTTGGGATTGGCGGGAAGAGTTCAGCAGGTTGGACAATTCCGCACATGGGTACAGATTACAAGCTCACCGATGAGATTATTCCAAAGATCCGCGAGCAGATTAGTACCCTTATGGACGTCGAGCATCAGTTGCAGACGAGTGCACGGCACATCGGCTTAGCTCTCAGGTCTTTCACCTCTATCTACGACAGGTTGATGCACCAAGGGGAGGATTGCATCATTGATGCAATCACCGCACTGGAAGCTCTTTGGAAGCTTGACAGCGAACTTGCGTTTCGCCTTGCCTTTCGGACCTCCTCGCTTCTGGGCCAGAATGACGAGGAGCGCGGTGTGATCTTCGAAACACTGCGTAAGTATTATCGAATCCGCAGCAAGATCGTGCACGGAAGCACCCTTAGCGCCGAGGAATCTGGGCTCGTGCAGAACGATGAACCTCTTCGAAGCATTGTGCGGAGGACTCTACGAGCATTCATTCATCTACTCGCTCACCCAACGGACTGGACAGTTGCGCGACTTGCTGGCGACCCGGACCCAGCTCTCTTGCATTCGCAGCAACGCATGGCGCTTCAGAATGCTATGGGGATTTAGTCTGAGTGCTATCTGCAAGTTAAAGATGACGACAACGTCTTGGTGTGTGTTGGGGAGGAGGCCGCCGAACCGCCTGGTTCAACCGGACCCGCAAAAAGCGGCACTGCGCTTGCCGTTCGCGGGCCGGGTAACTGCGACTTTGTGCGTCACGAGCGCCTAAAGCAAAAGGGTCAGGCCTATACCTTATAGGTCAGAAACCACGTAACTCGCTAGAAAATATAGGCCTGCCCCTAGTCACTTTCTCTAGTCACTTTCTATTAACTTGTTTCGTTAGCGTGCACGATGCAGCCATACAGATGCAGGCGTAGAATGTTGCTGACAATTGGAGGTTTCTGCCATGCCCGATACGCTCGAGGAACTTCAAACACAGGCCCGCTCCTTGTCGCCGGAGGAGCGAGCCAAGCTCGCGGACTTTCTGCTGGATTCACTGCGTGACGCGCCGCTCGCAGAGATCGAACAGGCTTGGGAGAGCGAAATTGAAGAACGGGTTGCTGCCTTTGAGCACGGTGAGCTACCGACATTTTCCGCGGAGAGCGTGTTCGCCGAGGCTAGACGGCTCGCGCGGTGAGCCGCGCGCGGTTCATCGCCGCCGCACGCCTCGAGTTTCTTGCCGAGGTCATCTACTACAGTGAAGCCCAAGCCGGATTGGGCACACGCTTTACCGCGGCAGTTGAAGAGGCGGCTGCTCGTGCACTTGCGTTCCCTCTATCCGGATCTCCGTTTCGTTCCAATACTCGCCGCGTATTCGTGCAGGAATTCCCGTTCACGCTTATCTACAGGCCGGAGCCAGACGGAATCGTTATCTTTGCTGTCGCGCATCATGCGAAACGTCCTTACTACTGGCAATCTCGGGTACGTGCCCGCTAACCGCCGCATCGACGCCGACCGCTTCGCGGCGGGTCATGCGGGGCGTTGAGGCTGTAGAAAAACCCTCTTTGCGCACAGCGATTCCCCTCGGCGCCTTCGCAGTAGCGTTGTAATGGGAGGCGTTGCTGGTCTGCGTTGATTCGGACGCTACAGGCTCAACGTCGAAGCCCCGCGATCCTCCCCCATTTCTTTCCTCTCACTGCGCATAGCCGTGATGCGCCAGTTTCTCGATGTTGTGCACCAGGCAGAAGAGCTTCCACTGCGTGTCCACCTTCTTTTGGCCTCGTAGCGTGAACCGGTTCAGTCGCCCTTGTAGCGGGCCATTTCGCCATCTGCTCCGCTGAAATCCCGATGCGCCCATCTTGCAGAGCATTCATGACAGGAGCAATATCTCACGATGCTTTTTCTACAACCTCGTTAGCGGTCGTAGTTGACAAGTATGTATATTGTGCATACTCTATCGCATGGGACTCCAATACGATCCCGCGAAGGCAGCCAGCAATCTCAAGAAGCACGGTGTCTCCTTCGCAGATGCTGAGGGAGTTTTCTACGACCCTCTCGCCTTAAACCGCCCCGATCCAGACGCAGATGCCGAGGATCGGTTCGTTGCTGTCGGTCTGGGAATCACGGGCGACATTCTGGTGGTCGTGTACACCATCCGGGGCGGGGACATCCGTCTCATTTCTGCACGCCGTGCTACACGTCAAGAGATGAAGGAATATGAGAACTGAATACGACTTTACGAAAGCCAAGCGAGGTGCAGTGCTCCCGACGAAGGGTAAGACTCGCATCACTATTCACATCGATAACGCTGTCCTGGACGAGTTTCGTGCCCGGGCAGACGGGGCCGGGACCGGGTATCAAACAATGATGAATGAGGCACTCAAGGCCTATTTGTCGAAGGCTGAGACCCCTGTTACGGAATCAGTGCTCCGTCGAGTCATTCGGCAAGAGGTTGCGGACAAAGGGCGGCTAACCACGCGCTCAAGCGGACGCGCCACAAAGCGGCGCACCGCTTAGCTTCGCCGTTTAGACATTCGGGGAGGAAAGTG
>JANMSE010000369.1:0-10323 GCA_031389045.1 Deltaproteobacteria bacterium
TCGCCAGGGCCCACTCGGTAGAATCCAGAAAGCCCCCAGATCCCCAGCACAATGACAAGAATGAGCAAGGAGCCAATCCGGCTTCCGCCCGCACTCCCACCACTACTCTCACCGCCACGGAATCGTTGGAACCAGCGTTGAATCTCGTCCACGACTTGCTGCACGATTTCTTCGGGCGAACGGTCTCCATAATTCGGTCGTCTTTCCATAGCCAGTCTCCTTTTTTTGTACTTGACGTTAGGGCGTTTCTGCTTTTGCGAGGACGCCACCGCGCGACTAGCTCAGGTCCCCGCACCAGCCGCGCCGGACCATCCACTTCGTCAACTCCAGAACCGGTAAGATGGTCACGGCCACGCCGGTCACAAGTAGCCAATCCCACACCTCCAAGCTCACCGTACCGAACGGCGACTGTAATATCGGAAGATGAATCACCAGCACCAGCAGTACCACTTCCCAGAGCACGGCCATATTCAGCCAGCGGTTGGCGAAGGGACGATGCACCACCGACAGCCGGTCAGAGCGGAAGTTGTACGCCGCCATGAATTGGATCAAGACCAGCAAGACAAACGTCATCGTCATCGCCTCGGCGGAAGTGCGCCCAGAGTTCAGCGCCCAAGAGAACAACCCCAGGTTCGCCAGCGCCGACCACACCCCACCAACCAGCATCAGCGTGATCACGGGTCGCGTGAAAATCCCGGACCGCGGATTGCGCGGGCTGCGCCGCATCAGGTCCGGCTCAGGCGGATCGATGGCCAACGCCAAGGCGGGTAGCCCATCGGTCGCGAGATTGACGTAGAGAATCTGCACGGCCGTCAGTGGCAATGGCAGCCCGACAAGCGTCGCCCCCGCCATCAGGATGATCTCGCCCACGTTACACGACAGCAGGAACATCAAATACTTCTTGATATTGCCGAAGATACCACGCCCCTCTTCCACCGCCGCGACGATGGACGCGAAGTTGTCATCGGTGAGCGTCATGGCCGCAGCCTCCTTGGCCACGTCGGTGCCGGTGATGCCCATCGCGACGCCGATGTCGGCCTTCTTGAGCGCTGGCGCATCATTGACGCCGTCGCCGGTCATCGCCACCACGTGCCCCTGCTTCTGCATGGCCGTGACCACCCGTAGCTTGTGCGTGGGTGAGACCCGGGCATAGACCTCGATGTGATCAACATGCTGCTCGAACTCGGCTTCACTCATCGCCTCGAGTTCGGCCCCGGTGACCGCACGCCCGGTCTTGCTCAGCCCCAGTTCGCGGGCCACCGCTTGCGCCGTGATCGGATGGTCCCCGGTAATCATCACCACGCGAATCCCGGCGTCCTCGCACGTCTTGATCGCCGCCTTCGCCTCGGATCGCGGTGGGTCAATCATTCCCACCAGGCCCAGGAGCGTCATGTCCTGTTGCGCGTTCTGCGGCGTCGCTTGCGCCCGGGTCGCCACCGCCAGGACTCGTAGCGCTTCGCTGGCCATCTGGCGGGCGGCATCCAATATCTGGGCGCGACTTGCGGCGTCAAGGCGGCGTTCACCGTCCTCCGTCCGCTGTGACACGCACGACTCCAGAATGATCTCAGGAGCGCCCTTGGCATACGCGACCCCGCCGTCCGGGGTGGTGTGCACGGTGGTCATGCGCTTGGTTTCGGAGGAGAAGGGGATTTCATGCACCCGCGGGAACTGGGCATCAAGCTCCGGCTTGCGCAGCCCGGCTTTCTCGGCCGCCACCACCAGCGCTCCTTCGGTCGGGTCGCCTTTGACCTTCCAGGCACCACCACTGCCGGTGTTGTTAATCTGGGCGTCACAGGCGAGCGCGGCGGCCCGTAACAAATGCTCCAACGGTTCGGACCGTTCAATGCGCACGCCATTATGAGAAAACTCCCCGCGCGGCTCGTAGCCCGCCCCGGATACATCCAGGAATTGCTCGGCCACATACAGTTTCCGCACCGTCATTTCGTCCTTGGTGAGTGTGCCCGTCTTGTCCGAGCAGATTATCGAGGTACTACCCAGCGTCTCCACCGCCGGTAACCGGCGCATCAACGCATGACGTTTGACCAACCGTTGCACGCCGAGGGCGAGCGAGATAGTGACCACCGCGGGCAGCGCCTCGGGCACCACGGCCACCGCCAGCGCGATGGCGAACACCAGCACCTCGACAAACGGCTGACCCCGCCACAGTCCGAGCGCGGCGATGATGGACACGATCACGAACGCGGCCCGCGCGAGCGCATGCCCCAGCTTGTCGAGATTCTCTTGGAGCGGAGTCTTGCTGCTTTCCACGGTTTGCAGCAACTCGGCGATCTTGCCGAATTCGGTCTTCATCCCCGTGGCCGCGACGATCGCGCGTCCCCGACCATAAGTGGCTGCGGTTCCGGCGTAGACCAAATTCTTGCGATCCCCCAGCGCGAGGTCCGGGTTCGCCAGCGGAGCCGTATGCTTGTCCACGGGGAGCGATTCGCCCGTGAGCGCGGCTTCTTGCGTCTGCAAGTTGATCGCTTCAAGCACCCGGGCATCGGCGGCGACCACGTTCCCGGCGCGCAGGATGAGGATATCGCCCGGCACGACATCGCGCGCTGGTAGCTCAATCTCCTCCCCATCACGCAGGACGGTCGCCGTTGGCGCGGCCATCTGTCGCAGTGCCTCAATGGCGCGTTCCGCGCGGTATTCCTGCACGAAGCCCAGCACGACCGCGAAGAGCACGATCACGGTGATAGCGATGGCTTCAACGCCATGCCCCAAGACGGCGGACAGCGCGGTGGCGGTGAGCAGGATAATAATCAGGACATTCTTGAATTGCGCCAAGAGGAGGGTCCAAGGGGAGACACGGTGGGCGGCGCGCAGTTCGTTGGGGCCATACTCCGCCAACCGCCGAGTCGCCTCCGCCGTGGTCAACCCGTCAGGGGTGGTGTGAAGGTGACCGCACAGGTCGGCGGTGGAGACCGTGTGCGCCAATGGGATGGCTGAATCTGTTAACGGAATGGACGAGGCTGTTAGTGATGTTTGCATAATGGTTCCATTCTATGGGAAATCGTCAGTTTGGTGTTCCTGGTTGTCCAGCGTGCCACGGTTCACACTTTACATCACAATGATACCCCCTTCCCTTCGATGCCTTCTGGCCCCGCCGAATCGGTTAGATATACGGCGATCTCTGGTCATGGGCAAATAGATAATAGCAATACGATTCATAGAAAAAAATAAGGCATCGTGAACCATACGCAGTTTTTCTCTTTGGCCCAAGGTTTCCGATTGTCCACCCGCTTGGGTTCTCCGGTCCGTCGTGCGCGCGCAGGCGGATACCCAAGCGCGGAGCTTCGTAGCTTGCTGGAGTCCTGAATTCCCGCCTTCGGGGGAATAACGATCCTGCTCTTCTTGGCATAAAAACCTACCCAGAGAAAGTGGTCGCCCTCACTACGTCCTTTCACGTTCAACCGGAACCACCCCCGAATCGGTTGACGCGCTCGTTGCTTCCCTCTACCGCCTTACGAGAAAACGTTGTACTTTGCGCGGCAAAGGAGGGCCACGCCACTTGGGAGAGTCGCTGGGTGGCGGGTGAATCGACATGGCGAAAGCACAAGCGGTCGTCCAAGTGAGCGACAACCAATTCGAGATGCAGCAGTTTGATGTGCCGCGTATCGGGCCCGATGACGCATTGATGCGGGTCGAAGCCTGCGGCATCTGTGGCAGTGCGGTGCGGCTCATCGAAGCGCATAAGTATCCGTTCGAGAAGATGCACACACACAGTTTCGCGCTGCGCGATCTTGAACGCGCGATTCAGACGTTGGCCGGGCGCGTGGCGGGCGAGCACGCGGTCTCTGTCTCGTTGAATCCGTTGCTGTGAGGTTCCCAAGGCAATCAGGTTGCCAATATCGATACAGGAGAGAGACGCATGACACTCACCATTACTCCAACTGGAGCGACGCTCGGCGCCACAGTCACTGGTGTCGACCTCGCCACCCTCGACGACGCGCGATGGGCTGACATCGAGCGCGCTTTCCACGTGCATGCCGTGTTGATCTTCCCCAGCCAACATCTCAGTGAGGCCGCGCAGATCGACTTCGGACGCCGTTTCGGAACCATTGAGCACCTGGTGGCCGACCGCGAGATCGTGCCCATCAGCAATCAGCGCGCCGATGGCACGCTGTTGAAGGACGAGGAGCCCGGCATGCAGCTCATGCGTGGCAACGAAGGCTGGCATACCGATAGTTCCTATATGCCCTTGGCGGCGAAGGCTTCGGTCCTGTCGGCGCATGTCGTCCCCTCGGCTGGCGGACAGACCGAGTGGGCGGATATGCGGGCCGCCTACGACGCGCTCGACGAGGAGACCACAGCGCGCATCGCCCAGCTCTCGGCCTATCACTCGCTGTATTATTCGCAGGGGCGCATCGGCCACAAGGGTGCGGTCGGATCGAGTTACGGATTTCACACCGGCGAGCCGCCGCTACGTCCCTTGGTGAAGGTCCATCCGGTGACGGGGCGCAAGTCCCTCTTCATCGGTCGTCATGCCTATGGCGTTCCTGGTCTCGCGCCGGAGGAGTCGGAAAAGCTGCTTGACCGTCTGGTGACGTTCGCGTGTCAGGCTCCGCGCACGTACGGCCATGCCTGGCAACCCGGCGACGTCGTGGTGTGGGACAACCGCTGCGTGCTGCACCGCGCCCGCCCCTTCGACTACCGCGAACCACGGGTTATGAAGCACACCCGCGTGTCGGGCGAGCCAGCCTCCGAGCTGGCCGTGCGCATCGACCAGATTGCGCCATGAGCGCAACAGGGCGCTCCCCCATGTTCTGATACGATCCTCCTCTCTTATCCAATGATCCAGACATCTGTTTTTCCTATGGAGCACCGCCATATTATCTACTTGTCTTCATTCACGGCATGACCTATACCTTCGTTCGTCGGCCAAAACGCACGGGATGACACGGCAGCACGTCACCCTACGTCAACGAACAGGACGAGTACAGGAATCATGACAAGCAACCAGGCCACAACGACCGCGCCCCCGCGGGTCGCCGTCATCATGGGAAGCCGGAGCGATTGGGACACCCTCCAACACGCGAGCGCGACCCTCACCGAGTTGGCGATTCCCCATGAGACGCGGATCATCTCCGCGCACCGGACCCCGGATTTGTTGTTCTCGTACGTGAGTGGCGCGGCGGAGCGCGGCATCCAGGTCATTATCGCTGGGGCTGGCGGAGCCGCTCACTTACCAGGGATGGCGGCCGCGAAAACGACGTTGCCGGTTCTTGGCGTCCCTGTCCAATCTCGGGCCTTACGCGGGCTCGATTCTCTGCTTTCCATCGTGCAAATGCCAAAGGGCATCCCCGTTGGCACACTCGCCATCGGCGAGGCTGGCGCCGCCAACGCCGCGTTGCTGGCGGCGGCGATTCTCGCGCTTTCCGATTCCGCCTTGCGTGAGCGGTTGCATGCGTATCGTCAACGACAAACCGAGCAAGTTTTGGAGCAGCTCCTATGACCAGCGTTCTTCCAGGCAGCATGATCGGGATTATCGGCGGCGGACAGCTCGGGCGGATGTTGTCGCTTGAAGCGCGCCGTATGGGGTACAACGTTTGCATTCTTGACCCCACGCCCCATTGTCCCGCCAGCCAGGTCGCGGACCTTCACCTCCGCGCGCCCTTCGATGATCCGCATGCCCTCCAGCAACTCGCGGACGTGGCGCACGTCGTGACGTATGAGACCGAGCATATTCCGATCGCCACGCTCCGCTATTGCGCCACGGCGACCGTGCTCCGGCCCTCCGCTTCTCTCTTGGAGACCGTGCAGGATCGTTTGACGCAGAAGCAATTCCTCTCGGCGCATGGAGTGCCACAGGCTCGGTACGCGGCGGTCGATGATGAGAGGAGTCTGCGCACGGCTCTCCAACAGATTGGGTTTCCCGCGATCCTCAAGAGCCGCCACAGTGGTTACGATGGAAAAGGGCAAGCGCGGATCAACGACGAGCGCGATCTGCTCCCAGCCTGGGCGACGATCGGGAGGGTGCCCGCGGTGGTGGAAGGGTACGTGCCGTTTCGTGCCGAAGTCTCGGTCATCTTGGCGCGAAATGTCAGCGGCGAGGTGCGCTACTATCCCGTCGCCGAGAATGTGCACCGCCACCACATTTTGCACACCACCCGGGTCCCGGCGCGCATTCCGAACGCCATTCATCGTCGAGCCGAAGCCCTCGCGCGCACGCTCGCCGAAGCCCTTGACTATCACGGCGTGATGACGGTGGAGATGTTTCTGCTCCCCGACGGCGCGCTGCTTGTCAATGAAATCGCGCCACGGGTGCACAATAGCGGGCATTACACGTTTGGGGCATGTGTCACCTCGCAATTCGAGCAACATTTACGGGGGGTCTGTGGGTTACCCTTGGGAGAGACGACACTCCTGCGCCCGGCGGTCATGGTCAACCTGATGGGAGAGCTGTGGGAAGGAGGAGTGCCACCGTGGCACGTAGTGTTCCGCCATCCGAACGCGCAGTTACATCTGTATGGGAAGGATGAAGCCCGACCGGGGCGGAAGATGGGACACGTGTTAATTCTCGGCGACGATACCGACCGCCTGCTCCGGGAAGTAGACGTTGTCCTGGCGGAATTGTGTTCATCGGAACAGAGACCACAAACAAATGACCGACCTGCTCTCCATCGCGCTCGACAATCTGCTCTCCCCGATGGTGCTGTTTTTCGTCCTGGGGATTCTCGCGGCCCGCTTGGGATCTGATCTCGAGATCCCGCAGGCCATTGGCACCGGTAGCATCAGCAAAGTTCGGATTGCGGATTTGGGATTTCCGGTTACGGGTCACGGGTTAGCAATACAGCTCAACAGCAACGCCGCCAGCGGTGGCAATGTCAAAACCAGCGAGTACGGTTGCCCGTGCGTCGGCTCGGCTTGGGCCCAGACGCCACCGTCATTGCCCAGGTTACTGCCGCCATACCGCGCGGCATCGGTGTTCAACAGCTCCGCCCAGTAGCCATCGGTAGGCACACCTACACGATAGTCGTGACGTGGCACCGCCGTAAAATTGCAAACCATCACCACCCGATCATTGTCATCTTTTGCCCGCCGCTCGAACGACACCACACTCTGGTCGGCATCGTGACAGTCGATCCACTGGAAACCGTCAGGCTCGTCATCTCGCTCGTGCAAAGCAGGCTGCTCACGGTAGAGTCGGTTGAGGTCCTGGATGAGTCGCTGAAGTCCGCGATGATAGGGGCCCGCCTCTAACAAGTGCCAATCCAGACTCCGTTCGTGGTCCCACTCCGAGGTCTGGCCAAACTCGCCACCCATGAAGAGCAGCTTCTTCCCCGGATGCCCATACATGAAGGCGAAGAACAGCCGCAGATTCGCGAACTTTTGCCAATCATCCCCAGGCATTTTGCGGTGCAGCGAGCCTTTGCCGTACACCACCTCATCATGCGACAGCGGTAAGACAAAGTTCTCGCTCCAGGCGTACAACAGCCCAAAGGTCAAGTTGGTGTGGTGAAATTTGCGATGCACCGGGTCCTTGTGCATGTAGTCCAAGAGATCGTGCATCCAGCCCATGTTCCACTTGAGCCCAAACCCCAACCCACCCACGTAGGTTGGGCGCGACACCATTGGCCACGAGGTCGATTCTTCCGCGATCGTCAGCACGTCGGGGTGATACTGATACACCACTTCGTTGAGCCGTTTGACGAAGGCGACGGCTTCAAGGTTCTCGTTCCCGCCGTCGCGATTGGGAATCCAGTCGCCCGGCTCACGGGCGTAGTCGAGGTAGAGCATTGACGCGACCGCATCAATGCGCAGGCCATCCAGGTGATAGCGATCAAGCCAGAACAACGCATTACTGATGAGAAAGTTGGCCACTTCGGTGCGGCCATAGTTGAAAATCAGCGTGCCCCATTCCCGGTGCGCCCCTTGGCGCGGGTCGGCATGCTCATACAGGTGGGTACCATCGAAATAGACCAACCCATGCGGATCACGCGGAAAGTGCGCGGGCACCCAGTCGAGAATCACGCCAAGCCCGTGCTGATGCAGGTAGTCCACGAAGTACATGAAGTCGGTCGGCATCCCATAGCGCCGGGTCGGCGCGAAATAGCCAATGACCTGATACCCCCACGACCCATAAAAGGGGTGCTCCATCACCGGCAGTAACTCGACGTGCGTGTACCCCAGCTCTTGCAGATACGGCACCAACGCATGGGCCAGTTCACGATATGTGAGAAAACGATTGCCTTCCTCGGGGACACGTTTCCACGAGCCCAGGTGGAGTTCATAGATCGCCAACGGCGCGCTCAAGGTCTGGCGTTGCGCCCGCGTGGCCATCCAGTCATCGTCCCGCCACCGATAGGTCAGGTCAGCCACCACGGAAGCCGTGCGCGGAGTCTCCGGCTCAAACGCGAACGCGTAGGGATCGGCCTTGAGCGCCAGCAATTCGCCGTCCTGGGCGAGGATTTCATATTTATAATGCGCACCCGCAGCGACTCCGGGGAGGAACAATTCCCACAAACCATTGCTGGGGTGATGACGCATGACATGCACGCGGCCATCCCAGTGATTGAAATCGCCGACGACGCTCACCCGCCGGGCATTCGGGGCCCAGACGATAAAGACGACGCCAGCGGCACCGTCAATGGTTGTCCGGTGTGCGCCAAATTTTTCGTACTGTTGATAGTGAGTCCCCTCTCCCATCAAGTACAAATCGAAATTACTCAACGTCGACGGGAACCGGTAGGGATCGTCAATCGTCACGCACTGCCCGTTCAGATCCACAACCGCGAGTTGATAGGGAAACACCACGGTCTGACCAGGGAACAACACCTCGAACACCCCGCCAGGATGTAATCGCGTCATCTGTCGTGAGAGAACCTCGGTGGTGGTGGGTTGGAGCGTGACGGATTCCGCCATCGGCAAGAAAGCTCGCACGACGACAACCATCTCACTCGTAGTGGTAATGATATGGGGGCCAAGGATGGCGAACGGATCAGACTGCTGGCCGTGAATCAGTGCAAAGGTGAAGTCTTCTATCATTGCCGGCTACGGTAGCGAATCTTGCGAGCGAAGGCCACGCCGTCGCCGAGGAGAAAAAAAGAATCGGGGAATCGGAGACGGGGAGCATCGGCGTTTCTCCGATTCCTTCCTCATTCACTCCGAGCATCAGGTTTGCCGTACTCTTCGAGCTTGCGGTAGAGCGTCTTGCGATCTATGCCCAGGAGGTCCGCGGCTTCCTTCTTTTTGCCCTCGGTGAACTCCAACGCCAAAAGGATGTACTCCTGCTCGACCTCGGCCAACGCTCGACGCCGCACCAAGGACTCCTGGAGACCTGACGCCGTCGGCTTACTGTTCATCATCAGATGAGGGGGAAGGTCGGCGGGAGTAATCTCTTCTCCACGACAGAGAACCAGCGCCCGTTCAATGGAATTCTCTAACTCGCGGACATTGCCGGGCCACGGATAATTCAACAGCAGCCGCAGCGCTTCGGCGCTCAGTCGCCGCACTTGCGTGGGCATGGCGGAGCGTGTCACAAAGTGTTGAATCAACAGCGGCAGATCCTCCGGTCGCTCCCGCAACGACGGCAGATGGATGTCCACCACACTGAGCCGATAGAACAGGTCCTGCCGGAAATCACTGTGTGCCACCGCGCCACGCAAATCGCGGTTGGTCGCCGCGATCAGCCGTACATCGACCTTCTCCCCTTTCGTCGCTCCCAACGGGCGAATTTCTTTATCTTCAATCACTCGCAGAAGTTTCGCTTGTAGCGGAAACGGTAATTCCCCTACTTCGTCAAGAAACAGCGTGCCCTCGTCGGCTTCAACGAACAACCCCTTTTTATCCTTGCGGGCATCGGTGAACGCGCCTCGCACATAGCCAAACAACTCGCTCTCCAGCAGTTGTTCGGGAATCGCGGCGCAGTTGACCGGCACGAACGGCGCGTGCCGGCGACTACTCTGATAGTGCAGCGTCCGCGCCAAGACGTCCTTGCCGGTCCCACTCTCCCCGGTGAGCAGAATGTTCACCGGACTATCTTTCACCCGCTCCACGAGATCGAAGACCTCTTGCATCACCGCGCTTTTGCCAATGAGTTGATCGAAATGGTAATGCGATTCGACCTCGCGTTGGAGACGTTGGATTTCCGTCCGCAGGTGCTTTTCTTCCAACGCCTTGCTCACCAAAAAGAGGAGATCCGCGCCCTTAAACGGTTTGGTGAGATAGTAGAAGGCTCCGGAGCGCATCGCTTCGACCGCGCTTTCGATCGTGCCGAAGGCCGTAATCATCACCACCGCGAGATGCGGATCGCGTTGCTTGGCGAGCCGCAACACCTCCATCCCCTTCATCCCCTCCATCACCAAGTCGGTAATGAGG
>JANMSE010000383.1:0-4581 GCA_031389045.1 Deltaproteobacteria bacterium
GTGGGCGCTAATGGAGCGTTGACTGGCTATGCTGGTGGTCTGGAGCGTAAGCGCTGGCTGCTTCAACACGAAGGAGTGCGTCTCACTCATGAAACTCTACAAATTGATGGGGCCAGACGGAAAGCTGTATGAAAGTCCTACCCCAGGGACCTTCGGCGGTCATCGCGGCCAAAAGGGCTATGGCCGCATGGATTGTCGGAGTGCGTTGCTGTGGATCGCCAAGGGCTATTACGTCACACACCGCGTGTTCTTTGCTGACGAGGCAACAGCCATTGCCGCTGGGTACCGCCCCTGCGCAACGTGTATGAAAGACCGCTATCCACTCTGGAAGCAAGCCGTCGTGCGCACCGCGACTCGCGCGCAGACACTCCTGCTCTACAAGAAGATGATCGGGTTGTAAGAACGCCTTTGCTCGCGCCTCCGGGGGGTATAGGAAGCGGTCGCGCTTGCCTATACCCTCTCTTCAGAATTCACGACCAATGGAAACGGGTAAAGCACAACACAAAGTAACAGTATGGCAGTTTCAGGACATTGTCTTGGAACACTATCTGTATGCTCCAGGGCCGCCTGAGGTTTTAGCCAAACATGCCCATGCGGACTATCAGATTGGTTTGAGCCTGAATTTTCCAGGGGCGTACGAATATCGCGGCAGCACTCATCCGGTACCCGCAGGCAGCGTGAGTATCCTCCATCCCGGCGAAATGCATGCGGCGCGTGATCTCGATTTTCGTCAGAACCGCGCCGAGTTTCGCATGATGTATATCAGTCCAGACTTGTTGCAACGGACAACAGCCGACGTGTCTGGGCACTCAATGAGTCAACCGTTCTTCCCGACGCCGGTCATCCGCGACCCTCGTATCGTCACATTATTTTTGACTGCTCACCAGGCATTGGCAACGGCGACTACCCTACAGCTCGAACGGGATTCTTTCCTGTTAGAGTTACTCAAGTCTCTCACTCGTCGTTATACCCAAGAGCCACCGGTGCCTGGTGCATTCCCGACCGCCCGTCCAGAGGTCACGCGAGCGCGGGACTATCTTCATGACAACGTGAGCCGCAATATCTCGTTGCAAGAACTCGCGAACGTCGCTGGTTTGAGTCCTTTCCATCTCGCTCGCGCTTTTCGTCAAGAGATCGGCCTTCCTCCACATCTGTACCAAGTGCAGGTGCGCATTGCCCAGGCGAAGCATCTGCTGGCTCGGGGTTTGCGCGTCGCCCAAGTGGCCATCGAAACTGGCTTCTATGATCAGAGTCACTTCGGTGGACATTTCAAACGCCTAGTCGGTGTCACGCCAGCCCGGTACGTGGGTAAGAGCAAGAATTTCCTAGACCTCGCCGGCTAGCTGTCCTATCCTGCGCAAAGAGAAAAACGCAGGAGTATCGTATGAAAGGAAACAGGCGCTGGTCGGTTCTTCTCGCCCTCTTCCTCTTGTTGTCGCTGATCAACAGCAGGTCTTTTGCGACGTCTTCCGAAGACGAGGCCCGAACGATGGATAATCGTCGGCATCAGGCGATTCTTGCCGCTGATATTGCTGCGCTAGAGACGCTGTTGGCCGATGATCTCATCTTCATTCACTCCAACGGAACCGTGGATAACCAGGGACAATTCCTTGCGCCACTGAAAAGCGAAGACCTTCGTGTGAAAAACACCGTGCATGAAGATGTGCGCGTACGCGTGTTCGGTGATGTCGCGATTGTCACTGGGAAGATGACGCCCACGGCGGTCTTCAAAGGAGAAGAACGCACGTACACGTTCCTCTACAGCAATGTGTGGGTGAGACGAAACGATCGCTGGCAAATGGGGCATTGGCAATCGACGGGATTGCCAGCAAAACCGTAACCGCAACTTTGTTCTTAAGGAGATTGTAATGACACGCATAAAAAAGCCGCTCAGTTTCATCGCTGCAACCGCAGCCATCGCGACAATGGCCACGGTCCCTCTGTCTCATGCCGCCCCTGAGTCCTCGTCAACTCCGCTCATCAGCGAAGTGACTTTCACGAGCGGCGGCGAGAAAATCGCCGGGCGTCTGTATGTTCCGGCGAGCGTGTCTGCGAAACGGCCCGCGCCCGGTCTTGTAGTGACAGGCGCATGGATGACGGTAAAGGAGCAGATGGCAGCTCGCTACGCACAGGAAATGGCAAAGCGCGGCTTTGTCACGCTGATCTTTGACTTTCGCGGTTGGGGCGAGAGCGGAGGAAGCCGCCGCCAAATGGAAAACCCCCAGGAGAAAGTAGCGGACATTGGCGCAGCTGTCGCTTTTCTGCGTACACGACCAGAGGTTGCGGGTCAGCGTCTTGGCGGGTTGGGCATTTGTGCCAGTTCTGGCTACATGGTGACCGCAGCCACGCAAACCAAAGAATTGCAATCACTCGCTTTGGTCGCACCTTGGCTACACGATCGCAAAATTGTCGACGCCACGTACGGCGATGCCGAAGGCGTTGCCAAACTGATAAAAGCCGGACGCGAGGCCGAGGTCAGTTATCAGCAACGCAAAAAGCAAGCGTTTGTCCCCGCGGCCAGCCTGACCGATAAAAGCGCCATCATGTTTGGCGTGCCGTACTATACCGACCCCGACCGAGGGATGATTCCCGCTTGGCGCAACGAAGCCGACCCTGCCTTTTGGGAAGGCTGGCTTTCCTTCGACGCCATGCCGCCAGCGCCGCGCCTGACCCAGCCGTTCTTCATGGTTCACAGTGAGGCCGCGGCTATTCCCCAAGGTGCGCATCAGTTCTATGCCGCAGTGAAAGCCCCGAAGGGAGAATTGTGGCTGGACAACGTACCGCAGTTTGACTTTTACGACCGTCCCGCTCCGATCAAGACCAGTAGCGACGCGGTTGCCATGCATTTCCGTAAGACAATGATGAATGACGCAGATAAGGACGCGGTACAGAACGATGCGCTTAACGGTGTGCGTGAGTTCTTCGCCGCATTGGAAGCCGCTGACATTCCACGTTTTCTCAAAGTGTGGGCCGAGGATGGTGTGCAAGAGATGCCGTACGCGCCCGGCGCGTTTCCCAAACGACTGGAAGGCCGCGCTGCCATTGAGAAACAATACGGACCCTTGCCCACCGCTTTCACCGGTATGCGCTTCCCGCTGCGCCGTTTGGTCGCTACCGAAGAGCCGGGCGTCGTGCTGGCCGAATACGACGGCAGCATTGGGCTGAAGAGCGGCGGGCGCTACGACAATCGCTATATTGGCATATTCACTTTCAACGCGGATGGCAAACTCGCCCATTTTCGCGAATATTTCGATCCGTATACGCTCACCAACGGTTTCCCCGGCGCAAAGGAAGCGGCCATGCCCAACGACGAGCGCATTCGTGCCGCTGTCGTTGAAATAGCGCGAGCAGCAGACGCCAAGGATTGGCAATCCATTCGTGCCCTTTTCGCTGATGAGGTTGATTTCGATTACACCAGCGTGGCCGGTGGAAAACCGGCACGACTCAAAGCCGATGATATTGTGACCGGCTGGCGCCAAGGTTTGGGGCGCTATCGGGAAACGAAACACAACTTCAGCGACATCGCCGTGAAGATTGATGGCGACAAAGCGACTAGCACTTTCTCTGGCCAAGCGACTCACCTCCGTGATGCGGACGGGAAAGCGGCGCGCTGGAGTTGTGGCGGCGATTATACCTACAGTTTCACTCGTACGCCGCAAGGGTGGAAAGCCACGGCCGCCAAGTTCGACATGAAGTGGGAACAGGGCGAGCGTTAGCCAACAGTCTTAAGCGCGGTGGGTTGCAGTTTAGAAGTATTCTCGTCACCAGAGAGGCAACGGGTTGCTCGCTTACCGATGGGAGCCGAGCGTAAAGTCCGGCCGGCACGGTGATATAACCAAAGGCCAGAGAAACGAGGCAATGCCTAGCTACTTTTTTCTTGACGCCTGTTGCACAGCCTTGGCGCGATCTGCGGCTCGCCAGAGATACCACGCCGCCGCAGTGCGATAGGGCCACCAACGTTCGCCGTGTAATAGTAACTCCTTGGATTTTGGTAAGTCAGTCAAACCATAGGCGAGGCGAAACCCGTGGCGCATGCCGAGATCGTCGACCGGCAACACGTCAGGTCGCCCTAGTTGAAAGATTAACAACATCTCCACAGTCCAACGACCCACCCCACGCACTTGAGTGAGCCGAGTGACAATGGCGTCATCGTCGAGTGTACGAATGACACGCGCGAGTGGGATAGTTCCGTCCAACGTCTTTGCCGCGAGGTCACGCAGGGCTGCCACCTTTACCCGCGAGAAGCCCACGCCCCGTATGTCGTCTTCCCTGGCCGTGAGGAGATCATCAGGAGTTGGGAATTTCCGTCCAGGAAAGAGCGCGACCAGACGACGGAGAATCGTCTCGGCGGCGGTGCCATTAAGCTCCTGGTTGGCAATGGCTCGTGCAAGGATCTCAAAAGGGGAGCGACGGGAGTTGATCTGCAAGTTATACGAACCAATTTCTCGGACGAGGCGGCGCATCACCGGACAAAACCATGAAACTCTTCATCGACAGCTTCGATTCGGTGCTTGGGACAATTCTGCTGGTCTCTGACGGCGAGCGGCTCTGCGCACTCGACTATGCTGACTACGAGAATCG
>JANMSE010000443.1:0-3633 GCA_031389045.1 Deltaproteobacteria bacterium
GGATTCGTCCCCTTGTTCGGCGGCTTTGTGGTACCATTGAACTGCTTCGGCTTCATCTTTTGTGACTCCCCAGCCGTTCTGATAAAAAAATCCCAAGTTGAACTGAGCAAGTGCATAGCGTTGGTCTGCTGCTTGACGATACCACTTGGCGGCTTCTTCATAGTTCTGTTGGACACCACGACCTCTGCCGTACAGCATGCCCAGGTAATTTTGTGCTTCGGCGTGTCCGTGGTCCGCGGCTGCACGAAACCACCGCAACGCTTCGACGGCACTCTGGGGAACACCATCTCCCCAGAAAGCTTTCATGCCTTTGTCAAACTCGGCAGTTGAGTCACTGAGAGTTTTACGTTCAGCGTGGGGCAGAATCGGTTCAGATGAACGGTCTTGCGGTGCTACTATTGCAACAGCGGAATGCTCCTGCTCTTCGTTCATCTCAACAACGGTTCGTTCCGCCCCATACTCTTGTTGTTCCCGTGCTTGTTCCCGTCGGTGCACGTCGTACCACAAGAGCGCGAGCACGAGACCCGTGCCAATGACGATTTTGTTTTTGCGGGTGAGTGGCATGAGGGAGGTATTGTGATCGAATGATATGAATGCGCTGGAGCAAGGGGGGTCATTTCATAGAGTGATGCCAGTCTCCTCGAAACTCTCCCCAGCCGCTTCCCTTGCCTCGCGCCGATTGAACTCTATCGCTTCACGGAGTGTTTCTCGCAGGCTTTCCACTAATTCCTCCTTTGTTCTTTCCTGACAGTTCACCCCGGGTACTTCCTCGATCCATCCAATCCACCACGAACCGTTCTGTTTAATGACTGCGGTATAGGTTTCTTGCATAGTGATATTCTCCATTTCACAAAGGTTTTCCACGCATCCTATTTCTTCCGCAGCACTTCCTCCGTATGCTCCCCCACCTGCGGGGCATGCTGGGTGAAAGCCGCACGCACGCCATCAAACGACATGGGCAGTTGCATGAGCGCCACCTCAAGTCCTGGTTGTTCACGAAAGATATTGAGTGCCTGCGTTTGTGGTTGCGCCAGTACTTCGGGAATCGTCAGGATCGGCGCGCAGGGAATTCCCGCGGCTTCGAGCCGCTCCATCCATTGCTCTTTGCTCGCGGTGCGAAAAATCGTCCGGATTTCTTCCAGCAGATACTCTTTATGCGCTAGACGGCCGGCACTGGTACGAAACTCTGGGTTGTCCCCCCATTCGGGACGATTAAGCACGCGTGTGAGTTTAGCGAACAGGCGGTCATTGGCGACCCCGACAATGAGTGGTCCATCACTGGTCTCAAAGGCACCGAACGCCACCTGTCGAGGACTGCCAGTTGGGTGGCGTTCAGGGACCTGACCACTAGTAGTGTAGGCCGCGAAGGCGCTACACACCCAAAACAGTGCCGTCTCAAAGAGCGAGGTCTGAATCACGCACCCGCGACCTGTACGGTCGCGCTGGCGCAATGCCGCAAGCGCGGCAATGGTTGTCCACATCCCAGTGCCGAAATCGACCACCGGAGCGCCCATGCGTAACGGTGGACCGCCTTGCTCACCGGTCGTGCTCATCAAGCCCGCGAAGGCTTGCAGCAGAATCTCATAGCCGGGTTTCTCTTTGAGCGGCCCTTCATGCCCAAACGCGGCGATGGAGCAATAAATGAGGCGCGGGTTGCGTTCCACCAATGCCGCGGGTCCGAGTCCCACCTCTTCGGCGACGCCAGGTCGCAAATTCTGAATGAAGACATCACTGTCCGCGATCAACGTATGTAGTCGCGCCATCGCGGTGGGGTCCTTGAAGTCCACCGCGACTGACCGTTTGTTGCGGTTCATCAGATGAAACAGTGGCGAGCTCCCTTGGAGAAACGGTGGCCCCCAGCCTCGTGAGTCATCCCCACCTTCCGGGCGCTCGATCTTGATGACATCCGCGCCGAGCCCAGCCATGATTGCTCCGACGATCGGTCCAGCCAAGTTGAGTCCAACTTCGATGACTTTGACGCCTGAAAGGGGCATGTGGTCCTCCAGCCTTAACGTTCGATACGCTCAAAAAACAGGTCCTTGCCCGGATTGCGCAACTCAGGAAGTTCCCCCAAGCGAACCACGCGTGCGGTGATTTTTCCTGGTGCCAGGTCCAACAACCCAATCGTTCCCAAGCGCGTGGACCACAGGTGCGGATGCGTTGGACTGCCCGAGTTGATTTGCAGGACGCCGTCACGATAATCCAGACGCTCAAAGTGCGTGTGGCCGGTGATGATGATGTCGGCATGCGCGCCCTTGAAGTGGTATTGCTTGAGTTCTTCGATGGGGCGATCTTCCGGCTCCATGTCGTGGATCATCGCGACCCGCCAACCTTCGATATCAAACCAGTGAATGTCTTTAACGCGAGGGTCATCCCAGCCGCCGTCGTTATTGCCACGAGCCGCTAATGTCGGGGCGATGTCTCCCAGCCAATCCAGAATGCGCGGGGTGACAATATCGCCGCCGTGCAGAATCAGATCAACGCCGGTGAACGCGGTACGCACCTCATCCCAGAGATTACGAATTGTGCTGGGAAGATGGGTGTCGGTGAGCAATCCGATGCGCATGTCGGTTTCCTAGCTTAATCCATAGCACTTCAGCACATTCTGTCCCAGAATTTTGGGTCGCGCCGAGGCGGGGAGCAGATTCACGAGTTCGAGCAGATTGGGAATGTATTTCGGCGGATGATCGGCATGGGGAAAGTCACTCGCCCAGAAGAAACGATCTTCACCGACAAAGGGAACGACGCCAGCGAGCGAGCGTTCATCGGGGTCACCAGATATCCAGCATTGGCGCTTGAAGTAGAAGCTCGGCTTTTCTTTGAGCGGGACGCTTTTGCCAATCGGCGATCCATACACGGCATCCATGCGATCCAGCCAATAGCCAATCCACCCGGCACCAATTTCGAGAATAATAACCTGTAACTGCGGAAACTTGTCAAAGACGCCATACTGAAAGAGCGACGTGAACCCTTCACGGATAACGTTGCCGAGCGCGACATTCTGAAAGAAGGCCGTGTCACGCCCAGTCATAAGGCCAAACCGCGTTGCGGCGGCCCAGTGCGGCTCGAAAGAAGGATGGAGGCCAAATGGCAAGCCGAGTTCTTGGGCCGCGGCAAAAATCCGGTGATGATCGGGATGGCCATGAATTTTCCGACTCCAGATAAACGGAGCTGAGTAGAAGCCTTTCACGCCATCTTTTGCGGTACGACGTAACTCTTGTTCGGCGAGTTCGGGAATACCAAACGGAATGTGCGCAATCGGCAGCAAGCGACCGTTCGAGTCAGAACAAAAATCAACAATCCACCGGTTATAGGCGCGGGCATACGCCATCGCGAGTTCCAGGTCTTCACATTCCGGTTCCCACAGCAAACCAAGGGTAGGGTAGAGAAAGACGCGCTCGATGTTTTCAATATCCAAACGTTGCACCCGTTCCTTGGGGTCCATCGAACCAAACGAGGCATTATCAACGTAGCCCGACCCGGTTGGCGTGCGTTCGTATTTGATACCGGCGAGTTGGTCCATGACCCCAAGGCTTGAGGGCGCGCCGTTGCGGGTCATCTTGGCGGGCTTGCCATCGACTTCGAGGTATTCGAGTCCACGTTCGTCTTTACGAATACGCACCGCTCGGTCGC
>JANMSE010000494.1:0-6661 GCA_031389045.1 Deltaproteobacteria bacterium
TTGTTATGCAAAATATCGATGCGGCCAAAGCGCTGAGCGCACGCTTCGGCCATTTTCTTGCAATCGTCGCTGTTGGTGGCATCGGCTTGAAAGGCGAACACCTCACCAGCGCCCTCTTTCGCGATCATCTGGCAAGTGTCCTCGGCGGATTCGAGGCGACGATCGACAACCATCACTTTCGCGCCCTCACGGGCGTAGAGGATGGCACTCGCGCGGCCATTGCCAATGGTCTCACCAGGAGTTTGTCCGGCACCAACAACGATAGCGATTTTCCCTTTGAGTCGGTCTGACATAAAAAGTCCCTCAGTCACTCAGTTCGGAGTTCGGAGTCACAAGCCATTGCTTGTTCCCCATGCTGACTACTGACTACTGGATACTGACTACTTTCTTTTACGTATTCGCGAATGACGTATTCAGGTCAGGATCAAGCTGCACGCCGAGCGTGTTGAGGGCCATCGACACTAGGTTGTACTGCCCAACGGCAAAGACAATGTCCATCAGTTGCTGCGTGTTGTAGTGCTTGCTGAGTCCTTGCCACGTCGCATCGGTAATAAAGGCATCCTTGTACAGCTCATCGGTCGCTTCGAGTAACAGCTTGTCCTGTTCGCTCCAGCCAGCGGCGGTCGGCCCGACTTTAATGCGATGCACTTCGTCATCGGTCAGCTTCACCTGTTTGCCAATCCGCACATGTTGCGCCCATTCATATTCGGCCTCACACAGCCAGCCGATGCGCAGGATAACCAGTTCGCGTTCACGCGCGGGAATGGTCGATTTGAACAGGACGTGATTGCCAAACACCAGCCAGCGCTTCAGCAGGTCGGGATGATGCGCGAGGGTCTTGAAGATATTGGGCACCGCACCTTGGCCAATTTTGATCTGTTTGAGGGTTTCTTTGACCGCATCGCTCCACTGCGATTCGTCGATGGGGGTCACTCGTGGTTGCTTCAGTCTCATACGTTGCTCCTCCTTTTTGCGTTATACTTTCTTCTCGAAAATGGCGATCTCGCGACGTGTCGTGCGGGCCGCCCACCGTTATGCTTGAACTCGCACGAGCGTGCAATGAGACAGCCTCCTTCTTTCTGGAATGGATCGCCACTTCGCGCAACATCCGACTCCCGCATCCCATCTTCAATTGACGATCTCTTGCACTCTACCGACCTCGCCGGTCTCCAGGCGCACTTTAATCCCACGTGAATGATGAGCCGCGCTCGTCAGCATCTCCTTGACGATGCCACGTGTTCTCTTCCCACTGCGTTGGTCCTGCTTCATGACGATCTCGACCTGAAGCCCAGGTCTGATGTCTTTTCGGTTTTGGCCGTTCATGATTCAACTCTCCCCTCACCGCCCCCGAAACCGCGGTGGGCGCTTTTCCAGAAAGGCAGTGCGCCCCTCGGTGAAATCCTCGCTTTGCTGGGCAAGATACAGCGCCTGCCCTTGATACTCATACGCGGCTTCCACTGAGGCCGCTTCCCAGCCATGAACGATGGCTGATTTGGTATAGCCGTAGATACGCGTCGGACCTTAAACGTAAAGCGTAAGACGGAATAGGGAAGGTCTCTTCTTTTACGTTTTACTCGTTACGCTTCACGTTTTCCGTCTTCAGTACAACACCTTCTCCTCTTTCAGCTTCGCGATGTGCGCGTCCGTGTATCCCATCACCTCACGCATGATCGCCTCCGTGTGTTCGCCCAGCAGAGGAGCGGACATCCGCACCCCATTCGGGGCATTGGTCAGCACCCAGGGAATTCCGGTATGCAGCAATTCGCCCACTTCGGCATGCGGCAGTTTGGCGAAGAAGCCGCGTGCATTCAGATGCGCGTCTTCGGCTAAATCCTTGCTGTTCATTGACGGAAAAGCCGCCACTCCAGCCGCTTGCAACGTGCGGGTGATGTCCCATTTATCACGTGCGGTCGTCCACTCGGTCAGTATCTGGTCGAGGGCATCCTCATTAGCCTTCCGGTCACGGGCGGTGCGGAAGCGGGCATCGGTCGCGAGTCGCGGCTGTTCAATCGCTCGACACAGCGCCTGCCACTCCTCGTCGGAACCGCAGACAATCGACACCCATTCATCCTCCCCCGCGCAACGATAACAGTCATGCGGAGCCATCCACGGGTCGCGGTTGCCAATGCGCGGCAACTCAACGCCGTTCATCGTGTATGCCATCCACCCTTCGGCGACCGTGGCTGTCATCGCATCCCACAACGACACATCAATATACTGGCCCCGGCCTGTTCGTTTGCGTGCCGCCAACGCCGCGCAGATCGCGACCGCGGCATTGATACCGGCATTAGGATCACCAAGCGATAGCCCAACCTCTTGCGGCGACCCGTCCGCATAGCCGGTCAGAGTGGCCATCCCCGACAGTGGTGCCATCGCTGGCCCATAGCCCATGTAATTTTTTTGTGGGCCGCTATGCCCGTAGCCAGAAATCGACGCGACGATAATGTCCGGTTTGATCTTTTTCAGTTCCTCGTAGCCAAAGCCCAGTTCCTCCATGACGCCGGTGGCGAAGTTGTCCACCACCACATCGCACTTCTGAATCAGTTCTTTGGCGAGGGCGATCGCTTCAGGGTTCTTGAAATTGAGCAGCAGACTTTTCTTGCCGATGCTCCATTGATTAAACAACCCGGAGCGATTCACCCCACCTTTCATACCTTTCGGGTAGATCGGCAGCCGGCGCGTGATATCGACCCGCGCTTGCGACTCGATCTTGATGACCTCCGCCCCCAGATGCGCCAGGTGCATGGTGCAGTACGGTCCCGCCCACACCCAGGTGAAGTCGGCGACGCGGATACCTTCGAGGGGAAGTCGCGGAGTTCGGAGTTCGGAGTTCGGAGTTCGGGGCTGGGAACTTGAAACCTGCGACCTGAAACTTGAAACTTCGGAATTGTGTTCCCCCAGCAATGGCGCGGGGCGGCGAATCTGCCACCACGGCTCGTGGAGTTGATACGGCTGGCCGAGATGCGTCAGTTTTCCGGCCCGTGGGTGCGTCACGTCCACAAAAAAGTTCCGCGCATGCAGTTGGTCCTGCGTGGACATCTGCTTCATGGTGAAAACAGGAGCCACGCAAATGCGTTTCGCTTGCGTCGCGTGCCACAGGTCCTCGACTTTCCACTGTTGCGTCCACTCTTCGAGATAGATGCGCAGGACATCATAATTCTTGGAGCGATTGAGCTGATCTTGGAAAATTTCCATCGTCGCCCATTCCGGGTTCCCCATCAGTTCGACCAACCGTTGCCACTGGTCCTCCTCGACAGCCACGATGAAAATGAGCCCGTCTTGGCATGGATACATGCCCCACGGACTGAGTTGTCGCCTCCCCAAACGTGAGGCCACGCGCTCACTGTAGGTGTAGTACACGAAGTTCTGTTCCAAAAACGAGGCGGTGTAGGATTGAGCGGAAAGATCGACATGCTCGCCTACTCCGGTCTCTAGCGCTTTGTGATAGGCCGCGAGCGCAACGGTCGCCGCGCACAGCCCACTCTGAAAATCCGCTTGATGGCCAGACGCCTTGAGGGGTGGCAGCTCTGGATAGTCCGACGCTCCGGGGCTCAGCCACGCCCACCCGCCAGCGTTGGTGACATTCAACTCGTAGGCGTTGTAGTCTTTATGCGGGCCAGTCAGACCGAACGGGGTGATTGAACATAAGACCAGTTTCGGATTGATGGCGCGGAATTGCTCGTAATCGATACCGAGCGCCGCCATCCGTGCGGGTGGATAGTTATGAACAACAATATCAGCCCAGGACACGAGGTCGGTCAAGGTTTGTTGTTGCCGCGGCAGATCGAGTGTGACGCCGCGTTTATTGGTATTCAGATAGAGAAACAACCCACTCTTTTCGGGGTCATTCACGCCCCCCGGAAACGGCCCTCGGTGCCGAGCGAGATCACCGCTCGGCTCCTCGACCTTGATGACATCCGCGCCTAGATCGGCCATGAGTTTCGTGGCATACGCCGCCGACACGATATGGCCGAGTTCAAGAACCTTTACGCCTTCCAGCCCTTGCATGTATGACCCTCCTTTGGAATCAGGCAACCGGGGCACCTTATCTCATTGAGGAAGGAAGAGACAAGGGAAGCGACCCGACCGTAGAGGCTAGCAAACGCCCACTGGCTCCACATATAATCCCCTCCGACGAACATTGGAGGATCAGGTATGGACAGCACCACAGAGACAACTCCAGCAGTCTCCCCTTTGATCTCGGTCGCACCGCCTTCTCCGCCAAGCGACGGCGGACAACATGTCATCCTGTATGGGGTGAGTTGGGCGACATACGAGAGCTTGCTCGCGGACTTTGCCGGTCGCAGCTCACCGCATTTTGCGTATGACCAAGGAGTGCTGGAGATTATGTCGCTGTCATTCATTCACGATCTCAGCAATCGGAGGCTGACCACCGTATTTGAGACAATTGCCGACGAACGGGAACTGGACTTTCTCAACGCCGGATCAACCACGTTAAAGCGCGCGGACTTGGCGAAGGGGCTGGAGCCTGACACCTGCTTCTATATCGCTAACGCCGAGCGGATGCGGAGCAAACGCGAGGTTGATCTCATGGTTGACCCTCCGCCTGATTTGATCATTGAGGTTGATATTACCAGCCCCTCACTCAATAAGTTTCCGATCTATGCGCACCTCGGCGTCCCGGAAGTGTGGCGCTACGACGATAATCAGGTTTCGATTTTCAAGCTCGTCAATGGGGAATATCTTCCCCAGACGGACAGTCCGACACTTCCCGGCCTGACGAGCGAAATCATCGCTCGCTTTCTCGAAGATGGACTAACAATGACCCGCTCGACTTGGCTGCGCGGCGTGCGCGAGTGGGCCCGACAACAACAATCACAACACACACTCAGCAAGGAAGGAGATTGAGAATGGCAGGACGAGTTGAAGGAAAAGTCGCATTGGTCACCGGAGGCAGCTCAGGCATTGGACGCGCCACCGCGCTGTTGTTCGCTAAGGAAGGCGCGAAGGTCGTCGTCGCCGATGTCACCGTGGCCGGTGGGGAAGAAACGGTACAAATGATCAAGGCCGCGGGAGGAGACGCCATTTTCGTCAAAGCCGATATGGCAAAAGCGGCCGAGGTTGAAGCTATGATCCAGAAGACGGTCGCCACCTACGGCCGCTTGGACTGCGCGCACAACAACGCGGGCATCGAAGGGGCAACGAAGAAAACCCACGATTACGACGAGGCGGAATTTGATCGCGTCATCACCATTAACGTCAAAGGTGTTTGGCTGTGCATGAAGTATCAGATTCCCCAGATGCTCAAGCAGGGCGGCGGCGCGATCGTCAACACCGCGTCGGACGCTGGATTGCTTGGCGTTCCGCAAATGCCTGCTTACGTAGCGAGTAAACATGCGGTCGTTGGTCTCACCAAAACCGCGGCATTAGAATATGCAAAAGTGGGCATTCGTGTGAACGCAGTCTGTCCGGGTGTAATTAAGACACCGATGTTGGATCGCATCACTGGACAGCGTCCAGGACGAGCTGAGCGCATGGCGGCGGCGGAACCAATAGGGCGCGTGGGCAAACCGGAAGAGATTGCCGCCGCCGTTGTGTGGTTGTGCTCCGACGCCGCCTCGTTTGTGACCGGCCTCCCAATGCCGGTCGATGGTGGGATTGCGGCGCAGTAACCGTCGGGCATCTTCGGGAATAACAAAAAGGAGGGATTCTTATGGAGATTGGAGTTTTTCTGTTGCCGTCCGCGCAATCGGCGGATCCCGCGCTTGTCGCGAAAAAAGCCGAGGAGCTGGGGTTCGCGTCCTTTTGGGTGCCGGAACATGCGGTCCTCCCCGTGCACTATTCGTCCAAGTATCCAGGGACGCCGGATGGACGTATTCCCCCAGCGGTCGGCATTATCGCCGATCCGTTTATCTCACTTGCGCGCGCCTCGGCGGTGACCACAACAATCAAACTCGGTACTGGGGTCTGCTTGGTCCCGGAGCGCAACCCGTTGGTGATGGCGAAGGAAATCGCCACCTTGGACCACTACTCTGGTGGCCGCTTCATCTTCGGCATTGGCGCGGGCTGGCTCAAGGAAGAGTCGGAGATCATGGGGGCGGATTTTGCGCATCGGTGGACGCAGACGCGCGACGCCATTCTCGCGATGAAAGAGTTATGGACCAAGGACGAGTCCGAGTTCCACAGCAAATACTACAACTTTCCCGCCGTGCGTTGCTTTCCTAAACCTGCCCGCAAACCACATCCACCAGTGCTGCTGGGCGGGTCATCCAAATATGTCTTCAAGCGTATCGTTGAGTGGGGAGACGGCTGGCTGCCCACGGGCTTGTCGGTCGAAGCGATTCAGAGCGGGTGCGCGACAATGAAGGAATTGGCGGAGAGAGCGGGGCGTGACCCAAAATCACTCGATGTGATCGTGTTCGGTGCGCCGGGGAAATTCCGCACCAAAGATGAAGTCGCCACGCTCAAGAAAGCGGGCTTCACCCATGCCACGATCTGGCTCAACCGCACCGCGAAAAGTGATGTCATCGCGGAACTGGAAGAGTTAGCGCGGAATCTACTAGAATCATGAAGTCAAACTGAATGCCGGAGGGGGGAATCGAACCCCCACGACCCTTGCGAGTCTCAGGATTTTAAGTCCTGTGCGTCTGCCTGTTCCGCCACTCCGGCGTTTTCAAGAGAAAGAGGGCTGCTGACTAAG
>JANMSE010000550.1:0-2784 GCA_031389045.1 Deltaproteobacteria bacterium
AATCGTGCCTATATGGAAAAAAGAACTGTATGAAGGCGGCGAACTGTGGATCGGGTCGCAAACCGGCACCACGGGATCGCTGCAACGGGTCCAGGAGGAAAGCGCGTGAGAAACATTCGGAAAGCGGTGCATGCTGGCTACTGTTGGGGAGTCGAACGTGCCATTGATATGGTCATCCAAACGACGGAAACCCACCACGAGGTTCCGGTCCGCACCCTGGGGCCGATTATTCATAACCCCCAGGTCGTGCAATCCCTCGCCGAGAAGGGAGCAAGCACCATCGACTCACTCGACGAGATGCCAGCGGGTGGCACGGTGATTATCCGCACGCATGGCGTGGCCCCCGAAACGTACCAACAAGCCGCGAGCAAAAAGCTCACGGTGGTTGATGCGACCTGTCCACTGGTGACGCTGGTGCAAAATCGCGCGAAACAACTGGTCAATGAAGGCTATCACCTGGTCATCTTCGGGAACGCGAAGCATCCCGAAATTATTGGCACCATCGGCCATGCGGGTGGTCATGCCACGGTGGTCGAGAGACCCGAAGATGCACGCACGGTGAAGCTGGCGAATAAGAAAGTCGGAGTCGTGGTCCAAACGACGCAAGAGACCGAACGGCTGAGCGAGTTCCTGTCCTACCTCGCGCCGCGCTGTAAAGAGCTGAAAGTCTTCAACACGATTTGCAATCCGACGATTGAGCGTCAAGATGCGGCGCGCGACCTAGCAAGAGAAGTGCAGGTGATGATTGTCGTGGGTGGCAAAAACAGCTCGAATACTCGCCACCTCGCGACGGTCTGCAAACAAGAAGGGGCGACCACCTATCACATCGAAGAACCACGGGAAGTAGAGCACGGCTGGCTCGTGGGGGCCCAAGAAATTGGGGTCACCGCCGGGGCGTCAACTCCGGGATGGCTGATGGATCAAGTGATCGCTCGTATCCACGAACTCGAACAGCAGCAACAACTCACGGCATAACCATGAAAGACGTGCGCACGCTTGGCATTGTTGGCTCCGGGCAGATGGGCAGCGGGATCGGTCAAGTCGCCGCCCAAGCCGGATATTCCGTTATTCTGTACGACATCACCCAACCGATCGTGGACCGCGCCCTCGACAACCTCCATCGCGGCATGGTGCGCCTCACCGAACGCGGCAAGCTCTCGGAAGAGGAGCAACGGGCGATCCTGGGCCGGTTTCGTGGTACAGCGAACATGACCGACCTGCGGGACGCCGACCTCATTATCGAAGCCGCGCCGGAAGACTACGAACTCAAGAAGAGTATCTTCCAACAACTTGATACGATCGCGCGACCAGAAGTGATTCTCGCCAGCAACACCTCGTCGATCTCGCTGACGCAACTGGGCGCGGTGACCAAACGCGCGGACAAAGTGATCGGCATGCACTTCATGAATCCCCCGGTGGTGATGCAACTGGTGGAGATCGTGCGGGGGCTGGCGACGGCGGAGGAGACGCTTCAGGTCGTCGATGCGCTAGCCAAGAAAATGGGCAAGATCACCATTCTCGCCAAGGACTATGCGGGCTTCATCGTGAACCGCATCCTGCTGCCGATGATTAACGAGGCGATTTACGCGCTCTATGAAGGGGTCGGTGGCGTAACCGACATCGACCAAGGCATGAAGCTGGGCACGAACCAACCGATGGGGCCGCTGGCGTTAGCGGATTTAATCGGGCTTGATACCTGTCTCGCCGTGTTAGAGCGGCTCCATCACGGCCTCGGCGACGATAAGTATCGCCCGTGTCCATTGCTGCGCAATTACGTCGCGGCGGGATACCTGGGGCGCAAGGCGGGGAAAGGGTTTTACGATTACGGAAAAGCGTGAGATGGGGAAAAGTAGTCAGTAGAAAGACTTTGGACTTGAGACCTTGGACTTGAGACCTTGGACTTTGGACTTGCTGCTGCCCACGCTTTCCGCTCCACGCTTCAGACCATTCCCATCCGCTGTAACCGCATCACATGCATCTGAATGATCGCCATCGGAAATTGGACGATCATTTCCTCCAACCCATCAGCGGGCGTCTGCCCAGTGATGACACCGGAATAGTGTTGAATGAGCTGCTCTTGCATGGCGAGCAGGTGGTCCCGTAGTTCCGGCTTGCGCGCCAGATATTCCATGATCTTCTTCTCGCCGTACTCGACATGACTCTCTTCGTCACGAATCACACGCTGTAGCCCGCGACGAATGGCAGTGTCAGCAATCACATCGTGATAGAAATAGATCAACACGAGCGCGAGTCCTTCCCCGACCACCATCGACTCGAAGAGCATCTCCTCCCAGGTCTGACTGATGGCGACATGCAGGTCGTCCATGTCACGCAGCACTTCTTGTGAAGGTTCCGCGTGGTACTGTTGCAAGAGCCGACGAAAGATGGCGGTGTGGCGGGTTTCGTCGCGAGTCTGCTTGACGATCTCCAACATCCCTTCCAAGTCTGGGGCCTTGGTCACCCATTGGCCAATTTTGACCGCTCCGATTTCTCCGTAAAACAAATGACTCAGAGCGCGCAGGATGGCGTCTCGGTCCGTTGCCATCGAAAATCGCGGGGCATCACGGTGTAAGGTCATCTCCTCCCGCGTCAACAACATATCCACATCCTCCTACAAACAGTAAATATTGGGGGTGGACTGTAGCAAGTTCGATGAAAATTGCTATTCAGTGCGCGCCTGGTACCACTGCAACGAACGCAAGAGCGCGTCGAGGCGATGGAGCGCGCTCCACTGGGCGGGTTGCCGCTCCCAGCAGTGCTTCACGCCATCAGGACCACCAAGTG
>JANMSE010000592.1:0-3816 GCA_031389045.1 Deltaproteobacteria bacterium
CGAGGCAGGAGCGAGATCACAGGGCCGCCGCGCCTAACCCACCGCTGCACCGCATCGCCGCCCGCGAGCGACTCTGCGGAAACCGAAAGGGTACGGCGGGGCGGCTCCCGGTGAGCTTGAGCGTTGGATGACAGAGACAACTATCTATCTGACAGAATGACAGAGAACAGGATGTCAGGTCATAGGGGAGATTGGCCATGACCTTTGATGAGGTATTGGAACAAGTCCGAGAGTTGTTACAGAGCAAGGGCCGGGTGACCTATCGGTCGCTCAAGCTGCGCTATCAGGTGGACGAGGAGCTGCTGGCAGGAGTCACCGACGAACTCATTAGCGCCGAGCGCGTCGCGGTCGACGAAGACGGCAAAGTGCTGGTCTGGACGGGCGCAGTACCAAAGGGCGAAACGGCGCCCTCCCCTGCTTCTTCTGACGCTCGACCCCAGGCGCTCGACGCGCGACGGAGCGACGGCGAACGTCGTCAGTTGACGGTGATGTTCATTGACCTGGTCGGGTCGACAACCCTCTCCCAACAGCTTGACCCCGAGGACTATCACGCCTGCGTGGTGACCTATCAAGCTGTCTGTCACCAAGTGATCGCGCGCTATGAGGGGCATATTGCCCAATATTTGGGCGATGGCGTGCTGGTGTACTTTGGCTATCCCACCGCGCATGAAGAGGATGCGGTCCGTGCCGTGCGCAGTGGGCTGGAGGTCGTGACGGCTGTGAGCCAGCTAGAGTTTACGCCACCCTTACAGGTGCGGATTGGTATTCATACTGGACCAGTAGTAGTGGGCGAGATTGGCGCGGGGGAACGCACGGAGCGGCTCGCTTTAGGGGAGACGCCGAACCTTGCTGCACGGGTACAAGGAGTAGCCGAGCCTGATACGGTGTTCATTAGCCAGGCGACCTATCGGCTCGTACAAGGGTTCTTTATCTGTGAGGCCATGGGGCCGCAGGAACTGAAGAACGTCGCGGCTCCTGTCGAGCTGTATTGCGTGCAGGGCGAAGGGGAAGCGCACACGCGCTTTGAGGTGTCCGTACAAAAGGGGCTCACGCCGCTGGTTGGGCGCGAAGCAGAACTGGGATTACTGCGGCAGCGCTGGGCGCAAGCCAAGGATGAAGCAGGCCAAGTTGTATTGCTCAGTGGCGAGCCGGGCATTGGCAAATCCCGGCTGATGCAGGAACTCAAAGAGCAACTTGCGCACGAGGGGGCGACTCACATGGAGTTTCGCTGCTCGCCCTATCACCGGAACAGTGCGCTGTATCCCATCATCGACCACTTGCAGCACCAGCTGCAGTTTGCGCGCGAGGATGCGCCCGCCGTCAAGCTGGAGAAACTCCAACACACGCTGAGCCCCTATCGCTTCCCTCAGGCGGACACAGTGCCCCTGTTGGCCGCCCTCCTCTCGCTCCCGCATCCCGCAGGCTACCCGCCTCTGACGGTGAGTCCCGAAAAGCAGAAGGAGAAGACGCAGGCCGCCTTAGTAGGGTGGCTGGTTGATGAGGCCGAGCAGAACACGGCCTACATCACCTGGGAAGATGTGCACTGGGCCGATCCCTCCACGCTGGAATTGCTCACGCTCCTGCTGGCCCAACTGCCGACGACGCGGCTGTTGGCCATGCTCACCTATCGTCCCGAGTTCAGCCCACCCTGGGGCTCCCCTTCCTATGTCAGTCAATTGACGCTCAGTCGGTTGGGGCAGCCTGACGTGGCAGTGATGGTGGAGCAGGTCACCGGCGGCAAAGCGCTGCCCACAGAGGTGGTGCGGCAAATCGCCAGCAAGACCGATGGGGTGCCGCTGTTCGTGGAAGAGCTGACCAAGATGGTAGTGGAGTCTGGGGTCGTGCGGGCCGTCAACAGCCACTATGAGCTGACTGGGCCGCTCGCCGCCTTGACGATTCCGTCCACGTTGCAGGATTCCCTAATGGCCCGGCTCGACCGGTTGGGCACGGCCAAAGAGGTGGCCCAGCACGGGGCGACCATCGGGCGGGAGTTTAGCTATGAGCTCCTGCAGGCCGTCTCCCCACTGGAGGCAGCGAGCTTACAGCAGGGCCTCCAGCAGTTAGTCAAGGCGGAGCTGGTGTATCAGCGCGGGCTGTTCCCGCAGGCCCGCTATGTCTTTAAGCATGCCCTGATTCAGGATACGGCCTATCAGTCCTTGCTCAAGAGCACGCGCCAGCACTATCACCAGCAGATCGCGCAGGTGTTAGCGGAGCGCTTTCCGGAGACTGCCGAGACCCAACCCGAGCTGCTGGCCCATCACTACACCGAGGCAGGCCTCAGCGCCCAGGCCATTCCCTACTGGCAGCAGGCCGGCCAGAAGGCGAGCCAGCGATCGGCTAATGCAGAAGCGATGAGTCACCTCACCAAAGGGCTAGAGTTGCTCAAGACCTTGCCAGACACTCTCGAGCGTACCCAGCAAGAGCTGGACTTGCAGCTCACCCTCGGTCCAGTCTTGATGATCCTCAAAGGGCTTGCGGACCCGGAAGTGGAAAAAGTTTATACCCGGGCTCGATCCCTGTGTCAGCGCGTGGGGGAAACGCCTCGACTTTTCACGGTCCTGGCAGGACTGAGGAGCTTTTATCATGGGCGGGGAAAGCACCAAACGGCGCGCGAGCTAGGGGAACAGCTCCTCGGCCTGGCTCAGAGGGTACAAGATCCTGCTCTTCTCTTGGAGGCCCACCTCGATCTAGGGGGTTCCTTGTACCTTCTCGGAGAGTTGATCGCTGCTCGGATGCACTTGCAGCAAAGTATTGCTCTGTACGATCCCCGACAGCATCACTCCCATGCCTTTGTCTGCGGTGGGTCTGACCCTGGGGTGAACGGCCTTTGCAATGAGGCCCTGCTCCTATGGTCGCTTGGCTACCCAGATCAGGCCTTGAAGAGGAGCCATGCCGGGCTCACCCTGGCCCGAGAGCTCTCTCAGCCTTCCAGCCTGTGTGTGGCCCTTGGAATGGCTGCCCTACTCCATCAGTTGCGCGGGGAGATACAAGCGACCCAGAGGCAAACGGAGGAAATGATCGCGCTCTCTCGCGAGCAGGGATATCTCGCCATGGAGCCGCTGGGAACTGTCATGCAAGGGGGGGTGCTCGCTGAGCAAGGACAAGTAGAGGAGGGAATTGCAAAGCTGCGCCAGGGCGTGGCCGCCTTTCGCGCCGCGAGGGCAGAGAGGGGGCTGCCATACTACTTGGCCTTGCTCGCTCTGGCGTATGCGAAAGCGGGGCGAGCAGAAGAAGGGCTTGCCGTGCAGGCCGAAGCGCTGGACCTCGTACACAGGAATGGAGAGCGTGTGAGCGAGGCAGGGTTGTATGTGCTGAAGGGGTGGTTACTCCTGGCTCGCTCTGGAGACAACCAGGCTGAGGCGGAAGGCTGTTTTCGTCACGCCATCGACATTGCCCGCCGCCAGAGTGCCAAGTCCTCGGAGTTGCGGGCGGTGATGAGCCTCAGTGTTCTCTTACAGAGACAGGAAAAGAAAGAAGAAGCCCGACAGATGCTGGCTGAGATCTACGGCTGGTTCACCGAAGGGTTTGACACGAAAGATTTGCAAGACGCCAGGGCGCTCCTGGACGAGTTATCGTAGGGAGGCTGGTGGGAGAATGAAAGAGTGTCATCTAACCATCCACTGCACCGCATCGCCGCCCGCGAGCGACTCTGCTGAACGTGAAAGTTCCCGTGTGGGCGGCTCCCGGTGAGCGGGGACGTTGGGCCGCTGAGGCCAAAGGACCAGGCAGCGCACGACGACGCGGGAGCAGAAGCAACAAGCGAGGCCACAAGGATGACCGGCAGTGTCAGTACCATGCCGGAACGGACCGAGAAAG
>JANMSE010000620.1:0-2657 GCA_031389045.1 Deltaproteobacteria bacterium
CGCACTTCTTGTACCGCGGTCGCTTGCGGCAACACCGTCTGATAGGAAGCGATTTCATCCACCTGGGCCCCCAGCGCACGTAGTTCTTGCGGCAAGACCGCGCGTGCCTGCGCCGCGCGCGGTAGTAACATCCGCTTGCCTGTGACCTCGCCCAAGACCGTCACCAATGCCTCGGCTCGATACTCTTCAGGCACGGCATGCACCCGCAGCCCTAGTGCCTCAACAGCCTGTGCCGTTGCGGGGCCAATGGTCGCGATCTGGAGGTGCCGAAGACTCGCGATCTCTTGTTGTCGGGCACGCAACCGGTCCATGAAGTATTGGACACCGTTCACACTGGTGAAAATCAGCCAGTCATACCTCACTAGTTGATCGATAGCGGCATCAAGCTGTTCATACGAAGCCATCGGCACGATCTCAATCGTCGGACACTCGACGACCTCCGCCCCCTGGTGTTCCAGCAAATCGATAAACCGTTGCGCTTGCGCCCGTGGGCGAGTCACCACGATGCGGCGACGGGATAGAGGAGCGATGTCAGTGCTGGACAATGTTTGATGCTGAGCCATAAGCAAGCCCTAAAACGTACGGAAGTCTCAAGTCCAAAGTCCAAAGTTTTTCTACTGGCTACTGGCTACTGGCTACTGACTACTTTCTTTTCCGTTTTGCAGTGCGTCCATAATCTCCGCTCCACCTTGCGCCAGGAGACGCTCGGCAAGCACGACACCAATGTGCTCGACCGCGGTATGCGACCCTTCCTGCTCGCCACGAATCACGGTCTTCCCATCCGGGCTAGCAATCAATGCGACCAGATGAACTCGGTCCTCTGTCACCGTCCCTTTGGCGGCCAACGGTGTGCGGCAACTGCCCCCCATCCGCCGCAGAAACGCCCGCTCAGCATGCACCGCCATTGCACTCGCCGCATGATTCAAGGGTGTCACCAATGAGAGCACGTGTTCGTCGTTCACTCTCGTTTCAATGCCCAACGCGCCTTGCCCAATCGCTGGGAGAAACACGCGCTCATCCAACACGTGGCTGTGTGCTGGCATGAGCCCTAACCGCTTGAGACCAGCCGCCGCGAGCACCGTGGCATCGACAACACCTTCGCGTTGCTTGCGTAAGCGAGTATCAACGTTGCCGCGCAGCATTTCAATGCGCAAGCCGGAATGCAGATGCAGCAAAAGCGCCTGACGACGCAGACTACTCGTCCCCACCCGCGTGCCTGCCGGAAGCTCCGCCAAAGTCTCGCCATTTCTAGTGATGAGGACATCGCGCGCATCTTCACGTTCCGGTACGGCGCTAAGCGTCAGCCCCACGGGAAAGTCTCCCGGCAAGTCCTTGACCGAATGTACAGCCAGATCGACCGTTCCCGCCAACAACGCTTCTTCAATTTCCTTAACGAATAACCCTTTCCCGCCAAGCGTCGCCAGAGACACGTCTTGAATCCTGTCTCCTGAAGTGCGGATCGGCACCAACTCAACCCGCAACCCTGGCCACAGGGTTTCGAGTCGAGCTTTCACCCACTCAGCTTGCCAGAGCGCGAGGGCGCTGCCACGGGTACCAATGCGGAGTTGCGGTGTCATCGAAATCTTCACTCGTCGTTCTTTTCGTCGAGCCCAAAAATCCGCCGCAGCGTGGCAAGATCGACGGTCTCGCCCGTCTCGCTACCGCGTCCCACATTTTTCAAGTAGGCAATCTGTGGATGCAGGAGCTTGTTCATCATCGCGGCACTGAACGCTTCCACTGCTTTCTGGGCAAGGGGCGGCAAGTCCTTGAGCGAGGACAAGGTTTTCGCTAACTCCTGTTGACGGATCGCTTCCGCTCGTTCCCGTAACGCCACGATAGTCGGTGTCACTTCCAGTCCAGATAACCATTGCCAGAACGTCTCCACCTCTTCCGCGACAATGGCTTCCGCTTTCTTTGCCTCACGCTCACGCTCATCCTTGTTTTCCTCAATCACTTGTTGAAGATCGTCAATGTCATAGAGGAAGACGTTATCGAGGTCATTGAGGCGGGGATCAAAGTTGCGGGGCACACCCAGATCAATAAAAAACATCGGACGGCGGCGGCGTTCGCGCAGCGCCTCTCCGACCATTTCCGGCCCTAGCAGATAGTCATTGCCTCCGGCCGAGCCGATGACGATATCGGTCAGGCGTAATTGTTTGTGGAGCTGCTCAAAGGGGACCACCGTGCCATTGAATTCACGGGCGAGTTCAACGGCGCGACTGTAGGTGCGGTTCGTCACGAGGATGTTGCCGATGCCATGATGTTGCAGATGACGCACGGCGAGTTCGCCCATCTCTCCGGCCCCGATCACCATCGCCGTCTTATCCCCCAACCGGTCGAAAATTCTTCGCGCCAACTCAACAGCGGCGGAACTCACGGACACGGCTCGCGCGGCAATCTGGGTTTCGCTACGGACTCGCTTCGCCACCGCGAAGGTTTTGTGAAAAAATCGGTGCAACACTTCACCCAAGGTTCCCAGTGCTGAAGCGACCGTGTACGCATCCTTCACTTGCCCCAGAATCTGCGGCTCACCCACCACGAGCGAGTCGAGACTCGCGGCCACGCGGAAGAGATGGCGCACCGCGTCTTTTCCCACCAGGCTATACAAATGATCCTCGAACAACGGGCGGGCAATGCGTTGCTCGTCGGCGAGAAAG
>JANMSE010000637.1:0-20022 GCA_031389045.1 Deltaproteobacteria bacterium
GACGGCAGTCGTGCCGACGGCATTGCGCCTATCGGCCTTGGGGCGCGTGATACGCTGCGGCTTGAGGCGGGGTACCTGTTATATGGCAACGATATGGATGCCCAGACGACTCCCCTTGAAGCTGGCGTACAGCGGTTAGTGAAATTTGACAAAGGGCCGTTTGTCGGTCGCGACGCGCTGTGGCAACAGCACACCGTCGGTATTCCGAAACAACTGATTGGTCTCACTATGGACGCGCCTGGAATTCCACGTCACGGATATGAACTCCATGCTGGCGGGCAGTCTCTTGGGGTGGTCACAAGCGGCACCCAATCCCCCTCTCTTGGAGTTGGGATCGCAATGGGCTATGTCCCTCCTGTCTACGCGGTGGCGGGCACCTCACTGGCGGTCAACATTCGTGGACGCCACGTACCCGCGCACGTCGTGACACGTCCCTTTTATCGACGCAGTTGAATGGTTGGAGGTTGCGTATGGAGATTCCTCAAGAGCTACGGTACTCGGAAGAACATGAGTGGGTCGCGGTGGATGACAACATCGCGACGATTGGCATCACCGATCATGCGCAAGAGCAACTCGGTGACATCGTCTATCTCGAGCTCCCTGAAACAGGAACGGCAGTCACGAAGGGCGATAAATTTGGCGTCGTGGAGTCGGTGAAAGCGGTCTCCGATATCTATTCGCCGGTGACGGGGACAGTGGTCTCCGTTAATACGGGCCTGCCCGACACGCCGGAAACGGTCAACGAAGAGCCCTACGGCGAGGGCTGGATGATCCGCGTGGAGATGAGTAATCCCGAGGAAGTGAACGATCTGATGACCGCCGCCGAGTACGAGAAGTTTATCGAGGAAGCGTGAGGAAGAGTAGGAGCACTGGCGATGCGTTATATCCCGCACACCGCGTATGATATCGCCGAGATGCTTGCCGCGCTCGGCATCGACTCGGTCGATGATCTCTTTGCTCATCTGCCGCACGACCTGCGGTCACAAGCGGCGATCAATCTTCCGACCGGTGCATCCGAGACCGCCGTGCGGACACGGCTCACGAGTCTAGCCCAAACCAACCGCATCGGTCCTGAAGTCCTCTCGTTCCTTGGGGCCGGTGCCTATCCGCATTTTTCCCCCGCGGTGGTCGATCACATTATTCAACGGTCCGAATTCGCCACCGCCTATACGCCCTATCAGCCAGAAGTCAGCCAAGGGACGTTGCAAGCCATTTTTGAGTTTCAATCGTTGGTAGCGACGCTCTTCGGGTTGGATGTCGCCAACGCCAGTATGTATGACGGTGCGTCGGCGACGGCCGAGGCGGTCCTGATGGCGAAACGGATTCTGCCACAACGCGCCACGGTGTTGGTTTCACGCGCGTTGCATCCACAATATCGTCAGGTGATCCACACCTATCTCGACGGCGTACCCGGTGTACAGATTGTCGAAATTCCGTGGGGAATGGACGGACGGATTGATGCGGTAGCACTTGAGCAACAACTTGGTCCGCAAGTGGCATGTGTCGTTGTTGGTCATCCAAATGTCTTTGGCGTGGTCGAAGATGTGGCAACGCTCAGTGCGGTGACCCATCAAGCGGGAGCACTGCTGGTAACGGCAACGACGGAAGCGGTGGCGCTGGGTCTCCTCAAAGCCCCCGGTGAGGTTGGGGCTGACATCGCGGTCGCGGAAGGCCAGAGTTTTAGTATCCCGGTCAGTTACGGTGGGCCAGGGGTAGGGCTTTTCGCCTGTCGTGAACGGTTCGTGCGCAACATGCCCGGTCGATTAGTGGGAGAAACGCTCGATCACGAAGGACGGCGTGGATTTGTCTTGACGCTGGCGACCCGTGAGCAACACATCCGCCGCGAACGGGCAACGTCCAACATTTGCACCAATCAAGGACTCGTGGCCTTAGCGGCAACCGTCTTCCTCTGTTTGATGGGGAAACAGGGATTGCGCGCGCTCGCCGAACGGAACGTCACGAAAAGTCACTATGCTAGGGACCTCTTGCTCCAAGGGGGAAGCGCGCGCCAACAGTTTTCCGCGCCGTTCTTCAACGAATTTGTAGTCAAGGTCAACAACGCGCGCGCGGTGTGGCAACGCGCGAAAGAGCACGACCTTATCGCAGGCATTGTCCTGGAAGATTGGTATCCTGAACTCAAGGACTGTTTGCTGCTGTGCGTGGCCGAAACCCATACGCGCGGCGAGATCGAACGACTTGCCGAAGAATTCAGAATGAAGAATGAAAAGTGAGGCGGTTTTCTTTTCGCAATTTTTGACTTTTGACTTTTGACTTTTGACTTTTGACTTTTCTTGGGCGACTCCTTATGCGAGAAGATACGAAACGAAAACGTGGTGTCCTTGACGAGCCGTTGATCTTCGAGCGTGGCTCAGCCGGACGCATTGGATACTCACTGCCGGAGGATGATATTCCCGCTCGTGATCTGGAACGTGACCTGCCGGGGGCACTCCGCCGCGAGACGTTAGCGGAATTTCCCGAAGTGAGCGAAGGGGAAGTGGTGCGGCACTTCACGCGGCTCTCACAATGGAATTTCAGCGCGGCGACGACATTGTATCCGTTAGGCTCGTGCACGATGAAGTACAATCCGGTGATCAATGAAGTGGTCGCACGCCTCCCTGGGTTTGCTCAGCTTCATCCCTTGATGCCCGATGAATACACGCAAGGAGCATTGACGCTGCTGGCCGACTTGGAGAGCTGTCTCGCGGAAATTAGTGGAATGGATGCCATCAGTCTCCAACCCGCGGCAGGGGCGCAAGGCGAACTCACCGGTATGAAGCTGATCCGCGCCCATCACCAAGCGCAGGGGTATCCGCGCAAGAAGGTACTCATTCCGGGGAGTGCGCATGGCACCAATCCCGCGTCAGCGGCACTGTGTGGGTATGCGGTGGTCGAAGTGCCGACCGGTTCCGCCGGCATGCTCGAAGCGGCGACCGTCGCCAAACATGTCGATGCCGATGTCGCCGCGCTCATGGTGACGAACCCGAACACCTTTGGGCTCTTTGAGCGGGAGATCGTACAGATCACGGAAGTCCTGCATGCTCACGGTGCGCTCGTGTACATGGATGGGGCCAATCTGAACGCACTCATGGGGGTCGCCAAGCCAGGGCACATGGGAGCGGATGTCATTCAGTTCAATCTGCATAAGACGTTCTCCACGCCACATGGCGGTGGCGGTCCGGGCGCGGGGCCCGTGGGGGTAAAGAAAATTCTCGAACCCTACTTGCCAACCCCTCGTCTCGTGCGAGCCGGCGAGCAATACGCCTGGAGCGACGCATTCCCGCATTCAATTGGTCGAGTACGGTCGTTCTATGGCAACTTCGGCATCCTCGTGCGTGCCTATGCGTACATCTTGGCGCTCGGAAGCGACGGCCTGACGCAAGCGACCCGCATGGCGGTACTCAACGCCAACTATTTACGCAAACGTTTAGAACAGACTTATCATTTAGCCCACGACGAACCGTGCATGCACGAATGTGTCTTCTCTGACCGCTCGTTTGCGCAAACTGGCGTGAAGACACTCGATATCGCCAAGCGACTGCTTGACTATGGGTTTTATGCCCCGACGATTTACTTCCCGCTCGTGGTCAGCGGGGCGTTGATGATCGAGCCGACCGAAACCGAGAGCAAAGAGACGATGGATGAATTCGCCGACGCGCTCTTGGCTATCGCTAAGGAAATTGCGGAGAACCCAACCGCATTGAAAGACGCTCCGTTGACCACGCCCGTCAGTCGCCTCGACGAGACACGCGCTGCTCGTCATCCGGTGCTGCGGTGGAGGAAGTCTCCCGTCCTGTAACAAAGACCCGATGACCCGATCTCGCAATTGCCCAATCGTCTTGGCCTAGAACTCCAAGAACGGACGCAATTCAGCGACACTCTCGAGAATGTGGTCTGGAGATTCCAGCGACAAAACCTCGTGCGGGCTGGTGCCGGTGAGGACGCCGATGGTGTAGAGGCCAGCCGCTTTCCCGGCGCGAATATCGATTGGTGAATCCCCAATAAAGACCGCCTCGTGCGGATCAAGCTGTAAGTGACCAAGACATTTGAGCACCGGTTCGGGATGGGGTTTGTGACTTGCGACATCCTCGCGTCCCACAATACCGTGAAACAAGTGGCGCACGCCCCATTGATCGAGAAACGGGAGCGCACGACCCGATGAGGTAGCGATGCCTAAACGCAATCCTTTGGTCGAGAGTTCGTGGAGCAACTCGACACTGCCAGGAATCGCCTCGGTTTCGTAGTGATACCGTCGCATCCATTCGGACATGCGCTCATCAAAGATGCGTTTCAGCGTGGCTTCGGCGTCGGGATAGTCCGGCGGAAAGAGCTTCATTAACGGGTTCTCCTCTCCCACCCGCATGAGCGCATAGACCAGTTCTTTTGGAGCCGGAGGGACGCCCGCCAACTGAAGCACCTCCACCGCGACCTCGTAGAACGTCCCTACTGAATCGGCGATGGTGCCATCGACATCAAAGATGACACCTTTCACACGTAACGGCTTCGTCATGGGGAAACACGACTCCACGCGGTCCCGATTGCTTGCCGTAACGCTTCAAGGGAGCCGTCGTTCTCAATGACGATCTGGGCATATTTCCGTCGTTCGCTATCCGAAAGCTGACTGGCGATGCGCGCTTCAGTTTCTTTCGCCGCCATGCCGCGTTGGGTCGCGACCCGGTCAATGACCGCGTTTTTATTGGTCACGACTAACCAGACCTCATCGGCGAGCGGCAACCAGTTGGCTTCAATCAAAATGGCCGCTTCGACGACAATCGGTTTGGTGAACTCTTCGGCTCGTTTGGCCTTGATGCGCCGGTCAATGTCCTGAAACATCAACGGATGCACGATCCCATTGAGCTTTTTGCGGGCGTCGTCGCTGCCAAAGACAAGGTCGCCCAGTTTCTTACGGTCAATCGTTTGATCGGGAGCCAGGATGTCGCGCCCGAATGCAGTGGTGAGCTGGTGCCAGGCTTCCTTGCCGGGCAGATAAATTTCATGCCCGACTTTATCCGCGTCAATCACAAACGCGCCGAGTTCGGCCAGTATTTGCGAAACCGTGCTTTTACCTGAGCCAATACCGCCGGTGAGTCCAATCGTTTTCATGGAGGTGCGTATCCTTGCTGGTGGGGCGTTGCGCTTTGTTGTGGCAGAGATCGGAAAGTTCCGCAAGCACTTGGCAAGGGCCTCAGAATGCCGCTACAAAGTAGAGACGTATGATAAAGCGCTCGAAGAAACAACCGACTCCGTCCCGCCGTCCATTGCCGCCTCGCCGTGAGGATAATACCGCCCTCGTCAAAGTGCTGATCCTCAAGGGGCTTGAGGCATTTGAGGCGTCTTTTCGCCGTCGGTATCCGGAACTGTCGCAAGAGGCGCTCCGAGACCGGATGACCCAATATCTGTCTGAACGGACTCGGTTTGAATACGACCACCCCAAACGCTCATTTCGCTATGGCCGATATAATTGATCGAACGCTCTCGTTGCTGCCAGTTCTTTTTCGGCAGCTCCCGGTTCCGTATGTCGTCATTGGGGGATTCGCGGTGAATGTCTGGGGCTTAGAGCGAGCTACGCTAGACGTTGATGTGATGGTCGGGGGGCAGGCTCGGCAGTTTGCGTTGTTGACGACACTGGTCGGGCAATACGGACTTGACCCGCAAGCGCAGTTTTTAGAAGCGAACCCATTGCTCCGCGGAGTCGTGTTCCGCTGTCGAATGGAAAATTTTCATATTGATTTTCTGCGCCCTCGTGACGCGCATGATCGGCAGGTCCTACGCCGCCGTCGAGAGGAAACCTTCGCTGGACATCGCTTATGGTTTCCTGCTCCCGAGGATCTGATTTTGATGAAGCTGAAAGTGGGACGAGACCGAGACTTCGATGATGCCCTGCGTATTGTGGAACAGAATACGACGAGTCTGAATTACCGTTATCTTGCGCGGTGGGGAAGAAAATTGGGAGTAGACGAAGAACTCAACTATGTACTTCGTCCCTTGGGCTGAACTGAGGTTCTCTGCTCTTGTCGATCATGCTATCAGTCGGACCCACACGAGTGAGGAGCAGTGATGCCATACGTAGCCGTCCGAGGAGTGAATCTTTATTACGAAGACCGAGGGCAAGGTCTTCCCCTGCTCCTGATTCCAGGGGCATTAGGGACTGGGCTTACGGATTTTGGTCCGCAACTGGACGCCTTGCCACAGGCTGGGGTGCGTGTGATCGCGCCTGACGCCCGTGGCTATGGGAAATCCCGTCCACCGCGGCGGCAGTTCCCCCTCGATTTCTATGAACAGGACGCGCAAGACTGTGCCGCCTTGATGGAAACGTTAGGGTGTCAGACTTACGCGGTGGGCGGCTGGAGTGATGGAGCAATCATCGGCTTATTATTGACGCTGCAACAGCCGCAACGCGTCACCAAACTCGCGATCTGGGGTGGCAACGCCTACTTGGCGACTGAGGACATCGCCGCCTATGAGACCACGCGAGCACTCTCTTCATGGTCTCCACGCATGGTCGAAGCGATGGGAGCCGTGTATGGCGACGAATTGCAGGAGCTGTGGTCACGGTGGTGCGATGGGATGCTGGCGATCTACTGTTCAGGTGGTGAACTCTGTCGTCAACGGCTGTCGCTGATCCAGTGTCCCACGTTGATTCTTCACGGGGCGAAAGACCCGCTGGTGCCGACCTTTCATGCCGATGTCCTTAAAGACGGGATTGCCCATTCGCGGCTGCACATGTTCCCGGACGGCAAACATAATATCCACACCGCATTCGCGCAGGAGTTCAATCGACTCTTGCTGGAATTTTTACGCTCATAAATAAGGAGGAGCTGATGGCAAAAGTTGAGTTCTTTTACGATTATTCCAGTCCGTGGACCTATCTCGCCTATACGAAGATTCATGGGATCTGTCAGAAATACGGCGCAACGCTTGAGTGGCGGCCCATCTTGGTTGGCGGCGTTTTCAATACCGTGAATCCGTCCGTGTACGAATTCCGTGAACGCGGCGTGCCCGCCAAAACGAAATACTCCGCCAAGGACTTACAGGACTGGGCGCGGTTCTATGGGCTCACGATCAAAAGCCCGACGGTTTTCCCGGTGAACTCGGTGAAAGCGTTACGTGGTGCGATCGTCGCGCTTGAGCACCCGGAAACATTTCTCCGTTACAGTCAGCGAGTGTTCGAGTCGTACTGGGGCGAGGACAAGGACATTAGCAAGGATGACGTCCTGCGAAGCATTGTCGAAGAAGTGGGACTCAATGCCCAGGAATTCTTCGATAAGATTAATCGCCAGGAATACAAAGACCGCATTCGCGTGAATACGGACGAAGTGATGGCACGTGGCGGATATGGGACGCCGACGATCTTTGTCAACGGATCGATGTTTTTTGGCAATGACCGGCTGGTGTTGGTGGAAGAGGAGTTGCGGCGAGAGCAGAAGAAGAACTGAACGGGGGAAGAGGGGAAAAGGGTCAAAGGGGGAAAGAGAAACTTCTCCCTCGCCCATGCGTACGCTCTGTTTTTCTGCCCTTCCGTTTTCCCTCTTCCCCGTTGACCCTTTTCCCCCTTTCTTACGCCGTTACCCCGCCCAGCCCCATTTCTCTTTGTTCTGGGAAATTTGGTCAGCGCTCGGATGTGGGATTTTCTTGTGTGGTGACACCTTGAAGTCGCTGTTGTCCTTCATCGCATAATTGAGCGGGGTGTCATCGTTGAAGACGCTGGGGACGGACACCTCTTCAAAAATCGCTTGCCACGGGCATTCCGGCTCGCATGCGCCGCAGTCAATACATTCGTCGGGATGGATATACAGTTGATTCGGGAAGGTCGCTTTGTCACTTCCAGCATATTCATAGATGCAATCGACCGGACAAACCGCGACACATCCTGTATCTACACAATCTCGGCATAACCGCGTGATGATATACGTCATCGTTGTCTCCTTAGCCCTGGTTCTTTAATTTCTTGCGAAAAGAGGTCCCGCGTGGGGTCAATTTTTCGCCCCTGTTGGTATCGTATCGTCTGACCGCGGTCAATTGGCTCTTGCCCTCCTATCCCGCTGTGTCGGCATGAAATCGCCAATAGTCGGTGGCTAACCGCAGCGCGCGCGCGGCGCGTTGATGCGTGGCAAAGGTCGCCAACCCACGGGCATGAAACTGTTCGCGCACCTGGAGCAAGGCGGCTTCACGATCAAACGGTTGCAGCACGACCAAGAATGGCTTCGCCGAACGTGCGGCGAAGTTCGTGAGGGTATCGAGCAAGCCTTCCAGTGTTTTCGGATGGGCTTGCCATTGTCCGGCGACCAACCCCGCGCCAGAATCCATGACGATCGCGTCGATATTCGGGTCCCGTTCAAGCAGAGACAGTAACCGTTCCAGGTTATCGCTCGTCTGGCCCATGCCAATGGTATGCCCAGAATCAAGCGGGTTACGAAAACTCCCGCCGATCACCGTAAAGAAGGAAGAGAGTTCTTGGTACGACGCCTCGCTGAGCAACGGCACCGCGAGTCCCGCGTGCTCGAAGGCGTCGGTAATCACAACCGACGGGCCGCCGCTCATGGCGATCAAGCCCACGCCGGTCTTCGTGGTGGGTTTCACGAATTGTAGGAGCTTAATCGTATCCAGGAGTTCGTCAAACGTCTCGGCGGGAATCGCGCCCGCTTGGCGCACCATCGACGTCCAGACGGTTGCTGGGACCGCGAGTGAGCCAGTGTGGGAAGAAATGGCCCGCTTCCCCGCTTCGGTCATCCCGCCTTTCCAAATGACAACGGGTTTCTTCGGAGTGACCTCACGCAGCAGCGAGAAAAACCGCCGCCCTTCGCGAACGCCCTCAAGATACATGCCGATGCTCTGGGTTTCGGCATCCGCCGCGAAATAGTCGAGATAGTCACTGGCATCAAGCACGGCGGCATTACCAAAGCTCACGGCTTTGCTGATTTTGATCCCGTGGTGAGGAGCGGCCAAGCTAAAGGTAATGCTATGGGTGCCACTTTGCGCGATAAATCCGACCGTTCCGGCCTCACCGGCGGGGAGTTCGGCATAATTCCGCAACCCGATGCGCGGATGGTAGAGGCCCATGCAGTTGGGGCCAATCAGCGCCATATTGGCGGCGCGCGCGGTTTCGACCATCGCCTGTTCAAGCCGTTTGCCTTCGTCATCGCCAATCTCGGAAAATCCCGAGGTGAAGAACATCACCCCAGCGACTTTTTTGGCGGCGCAGTCGGCCACGATGCGCGGAGCAATCTGGCGCGGCACGGCGGTCATCACGTAATCAATCTCATCGGGAATAGCGGCGAGGCTCGGATAATTGGGCACCCCCAGGGCCGCGATCCCAGGCAGTTCGCGTTCGTCGATTTGCACGGAGTAGACTTTTCCCTGGAACGTACTCTGGCTGCGGAGCCACAGGTAATTCATCGCGCGTTTATCGCCGATCACGGCAACCGCCCTGGGGTTGAACGCGCGGTCCAGTGCCGCTCGCGTTGTCGCTGACAGCGGGCGAGGCGCGGTGGGTGGCGTGGTCTGATGAAGAATGATGCGCGCATCGACGGCCAGGCACCCGGTGGGATATGCGAAGACCGGGTTGAGATCAAGCTCCTTGATGTCGGACTGGGCCTCGACCAGGGCCGAGACCTGTAACAGCAACTGCTCCAAGGCCGCGAGGTCCACGGCCGGCTGCCCGCGATAGCCGGAGAGGAGCGCGAAGCCTTTGATCTCATGAATCATGGCATGCGCGTCACGAGGAGTGAGTGGGGCCAGCCGGAAGGTCACATCTTTCAAGATTTCAACCGAGATTCCACCAAGACCGAACATGACGACTGGACCAAACAGCGGATCGCTGGTCACGCCAACGATGACTTCGAGTCCGGCGGTCGCCATTGGTTGAACCGAGACGCCGTCAATCGTCGCCGTGGAGTGAAATTGTCGGGCGGAAGTCATCATCGTGTCATAAGCCTGCGTGACGGCCTCCGGGGTCCGCAGATTGAGGGCGACCCCACCGACGTCACTTTTGTGGATGATGTCGGGCGAACAGATCTTCAGAACGACCGGAAAACCAAGGCCCTGAGCATGAGTCAGCGCTTCTTCACGAGAGCGGGCGAGTCGGGTCTCGCTCACGGGAATAGCCGCGGCATGGAGCGCGGCTTTGGCTTCAACCTCGGTCAGTAACTGACGGTTACGAATGCGTGCCTGTTGGATGATCGACGTGACGTTCGCTGACGACATGGCTTTCCCTCCGGGCTATGTGTAATGCGAGCGCACTGGTTTTAGCCGAGCGGTCAGCGAGCGGCAATCCGCGGGACCTTAGGGGAGAGAAACGGGGAATCGGGGAATCGGGGAGCGGGAAAATGAGCGAAGGAAGATTGCTAGCGGCTCTGTTCTCAATGCCCTCTGTCTCCGATTCCCCGATTCACCGTTTCCCCGTTTCCTTGTTCACGAGCTGCCGGAGCCCCGCAAGCTCGTCGCGTAATGCTTGCAACGGACCGACGAGCGCGGTCGCGACCGCGTCCTGGACGAATTTTTCGATGTATTTCCCCTGCATATCAACTTCGATATTGACGGGGTCACCCGGCTTTCTGCGGTGAAGCGTGGTGACGTGGTGGGTATGGGGAATAATCGCGCAGGTGAAACGGCTCGGGGTGCAGTGAAAAACGGTCAGGCTGATGCCATCGACGGCGACCGAGCCTTTTTCGACGAGATACCGACTGAGGTCGGCTGGAATAGCAAATGTGTAGAGGAACGAGTCCCCTTCGGGAACGATCGTGTCCACCTGCCCAACACCGTCCACATGGCCAGACACGACATGGCCAGAGAGTCGATCACTCATGCGCAAGGAACGCTCGACGTTGACGGCATCGCCAACGGTGAGATTCCCAAGATTGGTCCGGCGCAAGGACTCCGCCGAGACATCGAAGCTCAGCGTTGTCGCGCCAATCTCAGTGACCGTGAGGCAGGTCCCGTTAATACAAATGCTCTCGCCGAGGCTGATCTCAGCGAGAGGCAGCGTGGGAGTCAGGGTAAGCCGCGCCCCGACCTCCGTCTTTGCGACGGCGGTCAGGGTACCGGTGGTTTCGATAATGCCGCTGAACATAGGGGTTGGGTGTTGGGGGTTAGTTTTATGAGGCCAAGAGCCGAGAGGGGAGACTGCTTTCTTACCAGTCCCTAACCCCCAACCCTTTCCCCCTAAGAAGCCGCCTTTATGCTTGGCCGTTCGGCCAGGCGTGCGAGCCAGGCTTTGACTCTCGTGCAGTTGGCGGGCACTTCGATTTGCAGTGGGCCAAACAGCGGCGCCCAACTGGCGAAGGAGATGTCGGCCAGCGAGAAGGCCCCGGCGAGATAGTCGTTATTGCCCAGCTCTTTTTCCAACCGCTCGAAACAGGTCGTGAGGTCCTGTTTCGCCTTGGTAATGGCGTTCTGGTCGGCTTGCCCTTTTGGTTTGAAGAAAACTTCTCCGACAATGGAAGCGCATGCACTATCGTAGGGATTGTCGCCGTAGTGCAGTAGCACCCGCGCCCGCGCTCGTTGCCCTGGGCCGGCTGGGAGTAAGGGAGGATTCGGGTACTTATCGTTGAGATACTCCATGATGATGGAGGGCTCGTAGAGGTTGGTGCCATCGTCTTGCAAGGCCGGAACCTTGCCATTGGGATTCACGGCGAGATACTCAGGCTTCTTTTGTTCACCTTTGGTAATGTCCACCGTAGCTTTTTCGTATGGCAGTCCTTTTTCCGCCAGCGCGATACGGACCTTACGGGCACGTGGCGACATGGGGAAATCGTACAATTTGAGCATAACGTGTGCTCCTTCCTTATCGCGGATTGTTCTCTCGTGCTTATGAACTCAGCGAACGGCGAATAAAGCGGCCAACCCAGCCTTCGCTTTCGCGTTGGGAGAGCGCTTCCAACTCGCCACGATCCAGCCACAAGCCCTGGCAGGAGGGGCATTCCTCGACCGTGACGCCGTGGTGTTCGACGGATTTCAGTTGCGTGCCACACTTGGGGCAGCGCATCAAGGCTTCCTTGCTCACTTCCGCTTCCGTACTGTGTTTGAGCTTTTCAAGAGCTTCGCGATCGCGTTGCGCGAAGTAGCGGTCTTCGTCCGCGCGTCCTTTCTCTTGTAATTTTGAGCCGAGGCGATCTTTTTCATCCATGATGGTTCTCCCTTGTCCGATCAATGTTACTCGGAGTGTTACTCTGACGGTTGCGCAGCTCATGCCATTTCTTGTGTACGTACAGGCGAATCCGTTCCGCCCAGTGAAAGTCGCGGCTCAACACACCCAGCGCGAGAATAATCAAGAGGAATCCCGGTCCGGGAACCAGTGGCACGCTCAGTATGGTCCCCGCGATTAGGAGTACGAATCCCGTGATGATGCGGAGGAGTCGCCAGAGGAGGTATCCAGTTGAACGAATCATAGGGTCTCACCATAGCAGACAAAACGGCGTGGACTAGAGATCATCGAGAATCTTTCCGCTCCGCGCCTTCTCCACGGTTTCGTCGAATTGGCTCCCTAAGTCAACGCCCATCTCCTTGGCGCGTTTTTTTGCCCACACCCCCACATTCCGGGAGTCTCGATAAAATGATTCGTCACGTGGCGCCGCGGTGTCAAACTCGTTGAGGCGCGCGGCTTCGGTCTGATGATAAGCAAACCGCGAGAGGAGCCGCGTGAGCTTGCGTGCGCCACACTGCTCACACGGAGGCGTCGAGGCTGCCTCTCGTTGGCTGAGGAACAGATGGCTCTGATTTTTGCCGCACGCCCGACAGTGATATTCATAAATTGGCATTCGTGCATTTCCCCTACCATGCGGAGGTGAAGGATGCTATAAGAAGCGCCACGAAAACTGTCAACATGACTAGGGCGATGATCGCGGCGGCCACTGATGGCAAGGGACCCGCGAAGAGGAAGGAACGGGAAGGGAGGAAGGAGCGGCGCCCAAGGTAGAGTCCAAACTCGATGATTCCTATACGTACCACCGTCCCTCCCCACCGCATGCCGTGGGTCAACTACGCACTGATTGGGGCCAATCTCGTCATTTTCGCCTACGAAATCACGTTAGGCGCTCGGATTGAGGCGTTTGTCTGGGACTACGGCTGGGTGTCCGCGAATTTTTCCCAAGCCCTTCACCAACGGGCGCTCCCGCCCTTGCTGCCACTCTTCAGTTGCATGTTCTTGCACGCCAGTTGGCTGCATCTTCTGGGCAACATGCTGTATCTCCACATTTTTGGTGGCGGTGTGGAAGACCGCTGTGGCCATGTCCGCTACTTTCTTTTCTATTGCGTGGGCGGGATGGCCGCTGTCTTCGTCCAGACCTACAGCACGCCGCTGTCGACCACGCCGATGATTGGCGCCAGTGGCGCGGTGGCCGCGGTCACGGGCGCGTATCTGGTGCTGTTCCCAACGGCACGCGTGGTGACGCTCGTTCCGTTTTTCTTCTCCATTCGACTTGTCCACATTCCAGCGGGATTTTACCTCTTCCTGTGGTTTACCCTGCAACTGGTTTCCGGGGTGTACGCGCAAACGCCAGGGAACCGAGAACTCGCGGGTGTCGCGTGGTGGGCGCATGTCGGCGGATTTCTGGTCGGCATGCTCATCGGCCTCGCCTTCCTTCGTGGTCAACGGCGACGACCACGGCGGTCGCGTGTACACTCTCAGTTGGTGTGGCATGATACGCGATCCGTGCCGCGATAAAGCCGGATATTTTGCTCCGATTCCTCAAGGCGTGTCACGGATCACGGCATGGATACGGAAGGCTCCGTCACATGTAAATAGAAAGACAGCGCGGTGTAATAGAGCGGGTAGTAAAGCGAGCCGATCATCAGCCACCATGACGGCGTGGGAAATTGCCAGAGCAACAGCAGCAAGGTCACGACCCACAGCCCACCAAGGACATTGGTCAGCGCTCGGAACCGAACGGTCCGCGTGGGATACACATAGCGGATCGGCACGAACACCAAGACCGAGAGCACTCCCACCACTATCGCGTTGAGCCACGGCGGGGTTTGCGCCACGTAGAGATAAAACGCGACGATATTCCAGTAGGACGGAAAGCCGGTGAAGAAAAAGTCCGCCGTCTTCGCCCCCGCTTGGCAAAAGCCATACGCGCTCGCCATGAGCGGCAGCGCCACGAATATCATCATCCCGGTCACGGGTAGCAACCCAAAGTAGTAGAGAAAAGCAACCGGGACAATGACGAAGGTGAAGTAGTCAATAATATCGTCGAGCTTGGCGCCGTCAAACCAGGGGATCACATGCTTCACGCCAACGGCGCGAGCCAACGTGCCGTCAGTGGCATCAATAAGTACGGCGATGAGCATCCAGAAGAAAGCCTCCCGCGCGTCGCCCGTCGTTGTCGAGATCAAGGCCAGAAAGCCCACGACCATGCCTGATGCGGTGTAGGCGTGGACCGCCCACGCCGCGGCCCGCCGGAGGAGCGAAACAGCGGAAAGAGGAACGATGGCGACCTCAACCGAGTCGTTGGGTGCTGAGGGTCGGTTCATAGAGAATCTGAATGACATTGCCATCTGGGTCAGTCACATAGAGTGACCGACTGCCGTCACGGTGCGTGCGCGGTGGGGTGCGAAGCGGAATCTGGCGCGCGGCCAAGACCGCCGCGGCACGGTCCACGTCTTCTGGCGTGGCGACCAGGAAACCAAGGTGGTCAAGTCGCTGACCTGAAGCGGAGACGGATGCTGCCGCTTGATGGAGCGCGAGATTGTCACACCCGGACGAGAGGTAGGCATTCTCCGGATCAGGCTGCCACACCACACGCATGCCAAAGACCGAGACATAGAACTCGACGGCACGTGTCACATCCGCCACATTGAGCGCGAGATGTCGTAGCCCGAGGGTTGAAATCGCGGCGGTGGAGTCCATACGAGTACAGTTTCGAGTTTCGGGTTTCAGGCTTCGGGTTTCAGGCTTCGGGTTTCGAGTTGTTGAGGTTGTATCCTTGATAATATCCTTCGCCTGTGCAAGGCTCCGGCTCACAATGACAGTTTCGTCCTGACTGACTACTGACTACTCGCCCCGTGATTTCTTGACCAGCAAATACAACTCCCCTCGTTGCGACATCAGCCCAGCCTCGGCTTCCGCCGCGCTGCCCCAAAAAAGGTCGGCACGGCCAGGGCCTTTGATGGCCGCGCCCGCGTCCTGGAGTAAGACGAAACGAAAAAAATCCTTCCATCTGACGTGATTGGCCTCGGTCACCACTGGCCGTTTGGTATGAATGAAAGCGAGACCGCCCGCGGGGTAGATAGTGGGGTCAACCGCCAGTGATCGCCCCGCCGTGAGTGGCACCCCGAGACTACCCACCGGTCCATTCGCCACCAGTTGGAAAAAAATGTAGCGCGTATTCCGAAAAAGAATCGCGTCACGTTCCTCCGGGTGACTTCGCAGATACTCCCGAATCGCCGGGGTTGTCGTACTCCCAGGTTGCAACTTTCCGCTCTCCAAGAGCAGTTTCCCAATACTCTGATATGGTCTCCCATTATCAGCCGCATAGCCCGCTCGCAGGTGCACCCCACCAGGCAAGCGAATCAGACCAGACCCCTGGATGTGGAGGAAAAATCGGTCAATCGGGTCGTCTAGCCACAGGAGTTCATAGCCTTTTCCAGCCAGGGCATTCTCACCATCAATTTCCTCACGCGCGAGGGAGCGCGCGGTCTCATCCACCGTGGGATCGGGTGGGCGATACAACGGATAGTGATACTGCTCGGTGCGCACGAGACTCCCGTTCAAGATCGGCTCGTGATAGCCAGTGAAAAGGACTGGAGCGGAGGGTTGGAACACATCAAAATGTTGGTGGATCGCTGGTCCAAGGTCGGCCTCATCAGGGTGCTCCTGAAGGAGAGAAAGAAACAGATCCAGTCCGTCTCGCACCTGGCTGACCGAGACCTGTTGCCCATTCACCGCGAGTATCTCGGCCCCGCTTTTCTTACGGAGCGCGATAAGGCTTTGTTGCACCGCGGTGACGAGTGACGCGCGGTCAAGGTCATCGGCGGTGAAAGGCAGGAATTCTGGCGAGACCGATTCGAGGGCGGCGGCTCTCACGGAGGGGGGATACGCGACGGCGAGCAGCATCACGAGCAAGGTCGCTCGTAGCCATATTCGCAAGGCCGCCGCGAGACCATTACTCAGTCGAAGGAATTGTTCGACTTTCCGACTCCACATGACCCGTCCCCACCTCCACTCACATGGTGCCACGCACCGTGGCTCACTTTAGGCAGCCGAATACACGTGTTGTGCCGCGCTCACGCCGGCCCCAGGCGGGTATCGGTGGCCTTGTTTTCGCAGGATGTCTTCCAATGCGCTCAGCACCAACAAGACATTGCTCCGGGTACTCGACTCTCCCATTAGGCCGATGCGCCAGACCTTGCCACGTAACGGCCCCAGGCCCGCGCCGATTTCGATGTTGTACTCTTCCAACAGTTGCCGACGCACCGCGGCATCATCGACATTGGCGGGAATGGTCACGCTGTTGAGCGTCCACAACCGATGCCCTTCTTGAGCGGCCAGCGCCATCCCCATCGCGGCGAGGCCAGCGGCGAGGGCTTCATGATTGCGCTGATGGCGATGAAAGCGCGCGGTCAACCCTTCTTCTTGGACGAGGCGTAGCGCTTCGCGCAGGGCGTAATTCATTGAGATGGGCGCGGTGTGGTGATAGACACGCTCTTCACCCCAGTATTTCTCGATCATGCTTACATCCAAATACCAGCTTTGCACTTTGGACTTTCGCTTGCGCAGGATGTCGAGCGCGGATTGATTGAAGGTGACAGGAGAGAGCCCAGGAGGACAACTCAAGCACTTTTGCGTGCCGCTATAACAGGCATCAATGCCCCAGGCATCGATCTGGACTGGGCAGCCACCGAGCGAGGTGACAGCATCGACCATGAAGAGCGCGCCAGCGTTGTGGATGATCGACGCCATCTCGTCGAGTGGTTGCCATGCGCCCGTGGATGTTTCCGCATGGACAAGCGCGACCAGTTTGGGCCGCCGACAGCGACTCAGCGCTTCGCGCACCTGGTCGGGGGTAAACACGTGCCCCCATTCGGCTTCCATCACTACGGGTGTGGCACCACACCGTTCCACGACATCCTTCATCCGTGTCCCGAACACGCCGTTGACGCCGATCACGGCTTCATCGCCGGGCTCCAGCAAATTGACGAAACACGCTTCCATGCCCGCGCTGCCGGTCCCGGAAATGGGGAACGTGAGGGCATTTTTGGTCTGAAACACGGAGCGCAGGAGGTCTTTCGTTTCTTCCATGATGCGGAGGAACTCAGGATCGAGGTGCCCGACCAATGGGGTGGAAAGGGCTTTGAGCACGCGCGGATGCACGGCGCTCGGACCAGGACCCAACAAAATCCGTAGCGATGGGGCGAGTTCACCAACAGTTTCCATACAATATCCTTCCGTACCATGAAGCCGAGAAAAGTGGCGGTCACGCTAACATGAACATTTCCAGGGTGGAAGTGTGGGACGAAGGCAAAAGGCAAAAGGCAAAAGGCAAAAGGCAAAAGGCAAAAGTAGAAAGACGTGGGCAAGATGAGATTCTTCACGCAGGCGGAGATTCGGGGCTGCCGAACGATCGCGATCTCAGTTTTCCCCCTTGCGGTGGTGTGCAAAGCGCACCCTACTGACTACTGACTACTGACTACTGTCCTCGCACGCGTCGTTCGAGTTCTTTCAGTTGCGGGGCTTCGGCGAGCGCGATGAGACTATCGCCGACTTCAAGGATTTCCGTTGGCGCGGGATTCACCAGCATTATCCCTGACGCCCGTTTGATCGCCACCACGATCACCCCTGGTTGCCCGTGCAGCCCAGTGTCACGTAAGGGAAGCCCTTTACACGGAGACGAAGCCGATACCCCAATCTCTTCCATTTGCAGCACCAAACTCTGAGAATGGGTCGCGAGGTCAATGATATCAACGACAGCGGGTCGCAGTGCCGCTTGCGCCATCCGGTGTCCGCCCATCGCATACGGAGAAATCACCTTGTCGGCTCCGGCACGGATCAACCGTCGTGTCGTGCGGTCGGCCTCCGCTCTGGCCACGATAAACAGGGACGCATTCAGCTCTCTTCCGGTGAGGGTAACAAACACATTGTCCGCGTCACTCGGGAGCGTGGCGAACAGTCCCTTGGCCTTCATAATCCCGGCTGCAACCAAGTCTTTCTCATCGGTCGCATCGCCCTGGACCGCGATATACTGCGCCGCCTCGGCTTCGTGAATCCGTTCCTCTTGTTGCTCAAGCACGACAAACGCCACTGGCTTGGTGGCGAGCTCACGGCAGACCACTTCCCCGATCCGCCCAAACCCACAGACGATGTAATGATCCGTGAGCGCGTCAATCCGCTTCTGCATACGTCGCCTCCCAAAGAACTGTTGGAATTCTCCCTCGACGACTTTCTCGACCACGGTCACGGCGGTGTAAAAGACGATCCCAATCCCCCCAATGAGGAGCAGCATGGTGAAAATCTGCCCGCGCGTGCTTAACGGCTGCACTTCACGATAGCCCACCGTGGTCAAGGTAATGACGGTCATGTAGCACGCATCCAGCCATGAGTATCCCTCAATGAAGCGATACCCAACGACGCCAGCCCCCACGACCAGGAGAAAGGAGAGGAGTGCGCCCCGCAGGCCGGAGAGCCGCGTCATTGGGTGCTCGTATCCGTCTGCCCCCGGGGGAGCGCCACGATGAACGTTGTCCCCTGGCCTGGGCTGCTCGTATAGTCCAACGTCCCGCCGTGAGCACTCACAATTTGTCGGACGATTGGCAGCCCTAGCCCGGTTCCTTCGGCTTTCGTTGTCACGAATGGTTCAAGAATGTTGACGCCATACGGAATCCCGACACCGGTATCCGTGACCTCAAGGAACACCTGATTGCCGGAGTTCCTCACACGGATGGTCAGCGTGCCACCGCCAGGCATTGCTTCAACCGCGTTCTTACAGAGATTGAGGAGGACCTGTTGCAGCTTATCGCGGTCGCCGTGGATGAGCGGCGGGTCGGCGGCGAGCTGTTGCTCCACCACGATCTTCCTTTCCACGTGGATCGGTGCCTCCGCCGCGAGGACATCTTCCACCACGGTGCGGATATCCATGGGCTGGAGGTTCGGTGTCTGACGGCGGGAGAGCGCGCGAAACTCTTGGAGCAAGTTCGCGAGACGTATCATTTGTCCAGTAAGGGACTGGAACGAGGAGCGGAGAGGCTCATCGCCAGCCGACTGTCCGAGCCGACGCCGCAACAATTGGAGCGCGATCGACATACTGTTCAAGGGATTGCCGATCTCGTGGACGAGTTTCGCCGCCGTCGTCCCCACCATCGCGAGTCGCTCCCGTTCGAGCAGCCGATCCTGCAACTGGACACGCTCGGAGATATCGCGGATGAACGCGGCGTAATGCGCTTGGTCCTCGACCCGCACTTCCGTCACCGACAGCTCAATGGGAAAGACTTCTCCATTCTTGCGTTTGCCGGAAACGGTGCGAATCTTCCCAATCGCGCGTGCTTCATGGGTCTGTTCGTACCGTTGCACGTAGCGATCATGTTCGCCCGCGTATGGCTCTGGCATCAGCCGCTGGAGCGGTTGCCCTTGGATTTCCGCGCGACTGTAGCCGAAAATCTTTTCCGCCGTTGAGTTAAATATGGTAATGCACCCGTGCCGATCGATGGAAACCACCGCGTCCTGTGTGGTCTCGATGAGATTCTGTAACCACACCTCGGTCCCGTGGTGTTCGGGACTATCAAGCGAAACGCTGGCCGGTGGAGGTTGTCTCTCTTCAGGCGACGATGGAGCAGAGGAGGAGGAAGCGATCACGTCAGCACCGTGCCGCGTCGCGAGTTGCTGGCGTAACGATGCCAGCTCGGCGATCAATTGGGCTTTCGTCTTGCGGTGGTCACTCATACGTCAGTCGAGATATACCGGCCCTACAAGTAAGCGAAGGGAGTGTTCCCCCGCTCACTCCGAAAGAAAACCCGCGCGATGGTTCAGCGGCGCGTGCCCCTGGCCGATCAAGACGCCAGCACTCATCGCGCGGGTCACAAACGTTTTCGCGGTAC
>JANMSE010000673.1:0-21333 GCA_031389045.1 Deltaproteobacteria bacterium
CTCCGCTCCTCCCGCAACACCCCATCCTCCCGTAGTTTCTGTATGTCCGCCGCTGTTCGCCCCAGGTAATGGGTCAGGACTTCTTCGTTATGCTGTCCCAGTGTTGGCGCGGTGAGCGGCAGCTCTTCCGGGAATTCGGAAAATTTCAACGGGAATCCTGGCACATCAAATTCTCCGTCATGGGTAGGATCGGAAATCGTCCGCACAGTGCCTCGCGCACGGAGATGTGGATGACTCAGTGTGTCCTCGACCGACAGCACGGGAGCCACCGGCACGTTGAACCGCTCCATCTGGGCCACCGCGCTCGGGACGTCAGGAAACGTGTGCAACCAATCTTCGATCAATTTGACGACTTCGTCGCGCCGTTCGAGGCGCACGAGATCGGTCTTATAACGCGGGTCCTCAATCAAGTCGGGCCGGTCCATCGCTCGACACAAGTCCGGCCAATGGTGGAAGAAACTCATAATCACCACGTGTCCACCAGTCGCGCGAAACACACCACCTGGACACAAGTAGGTCATGTGGCGGCCCACGCGCGTCGGTTTGATTTTCCCGCCACTGGCTTTCACCTGATGCACGTTCACTTCATGGAAGTTGTAGTAGACATCAAGGAGCGCCACATCGAGATGCTGCCCGCGCCCCGTGCGGTCGCGATGGCGCAGCGCGGCCAGCACCGCGAGCGCCCCATGCACGCCGGTACTCACATCACCAAGCCCCACTAACGGAATATAGGGTGCCTCGTCTTTGTCCCCAATCATCGAGGTGACCCCGGCGTAGGCTTGGGCGATGTAGTCATAACCAGGCTTGTGCGCCAGCGGTCCGGTCTGTCCCAACGCGGAAATGGAACAGAGAATGATATCCGGCTTGAGGGCTTTGAGCCGCTCGTAATCCAGCCCCATTTCCGCCATCACGCCGGGCTTGAAGTTTTCCACCACGACATCGACTTTCTGCACCAGCTCAGCGATCAGCGCCATGCCACGCGGATCGCGCAGATTCACGCAGACACTTTTCTTGCCACGATTGTGCTGCACGAAGAAGACACTGCGTCGATTGCGAAAGACGGACGCGCCGCGACTCAAATCCCCATGCGGCGCGGATTCCACCTTAATCACGTCGGCCCCCATCTCGGCGAGCATTCGTGAACACGTCGGTCCCGCCAACGCCCGGGTAAAATCAAGGACGCGCAGGCCCGTCAGACAATGGTTCATTCCTTCATTCATGGACTCCCTCCTTTGACCGCATGATCGAAAGATTAAATCTCCTTTTCCACCAATACCCCCGCGGCACGCAACTGCTGAACCTCTTGTGGAGAGCGCCCCAAGTAGCGCGTGAGAATCTCCTCGTTATGTTGTCCGAGCGTCGCCGCTTCCAGTGGCAGGTCCTTGGGAAACCGCGAGAACTTGAGCGGCATGCCCGGTATGTCGAAATCGCCAGCCAGCCGATCATGTACCGTGCGCACGGTGCCACGAGCACGGTGATGCGGGTGCTGCGTGGTTTCCACCACCGACAGCACCGGCGCGACCGGCACTTGGTGTGTTTCCATGTGGGCGATGGCGCTGGGCACATCAGGGAACGTCTGTAACCAGTCCTCAATGATTTTCACCACCTCCGCGCGTCGGGCGAGCCGCGCGAGGTCGGTGCTGAAGTTGGGATCATCCACCAAGTCCGACCGGCCCATTGCCGCGCACAGGTCCTTCCAGTGATGCAGGAACGACATGATGACCAGATAGCCACCCTTGCCGCGAAAGACACCACCGGGACAAGCGTAGGTCATGTGACGGCCCGCCCGCGTTGGCTTCACCGCGCCATCACTACCACTGTACGCATGCACGTTCGCCTCGTGATAGTGGTAGTACACATCCAGCAACGCGATGTCCAAATGTTGCCCTTCGCCGGTGCGGTCGCGGTAACGAAGCGCGGACACGATCGCCAGCGCCGCGTGCACGCCCGTGCTCACATCGCCCATGCCCACCAACGGAATGTAGGGCGCATCATCGGGCTCGCCGATCATCGATGTGACGCCGGAGTAGGCTTGCGCGATGTAATCATAGCCGGGCTTACCGGAGAGTGGGCCCTTTTGTCCAAGCGCCGAGATCGAACAGAGGACGATGTCTTTCTTCATCTCGCGTAGGCGCTCGTAGCCGAAACCCATGTCCGCGATGACGCCCGGCTTGAAATTCTCGACCACGACATCCATCTGGGGCACCAGTTCGGCGATCATGGCCAGGGCGCGGGGATCGCGCAAGTTCACGCACAAGCTTTTCTTGCCAAGGTTTTGCTGAACGTAATAGAGGCTGCGATTATTTTTGTAATTGGAGAAGCGGCGCGCGAGTTCGCCATTGGGCGACGCTTCCACTTTAATGACATCGGCACCCATCTCCGCGAGCATGCGCGTACAACTGGGCCCAGCGAGCGCGCGGGAGAAATCCAACACCCGCAAATCACTCAAGACATGATCCGTTCCTTGGGACATACGACCTCCTTTTGATGAAGCCTGTGGTGCAGGGAGATCAGATGGTATAGCGCAGAATCGGGCGGGTTGGCGAGCGCCGGTGCCCACAAGAGGAAGTGCGCGCGGCGCTGGGATTCTCGTTACTCATCCCAGTCCACCGAGCTATGGATTTTTCGGAGAGACGCCTCGCTGGGACGTCTCTCCTCCTCACGGACGGATCATCTGACTGTCATGAAAAACGATGAACCCTTCGCCTTGCTCAAGAAACTCGCCAATCGGCGCGAGGCAAGCTTCCTGCCGGTCAGCAACAATCGCGTGGCCCGCTTCATAAACCAACAGCAGATGACAGGTGGGAATCTTTTCGCGCAAGGTATGGCCCGCCTCCCGCGCGCCCGAACGGTCGAGGGTGCCGACGAGAACCAGTGTGGGAGCCTGAATGTCGCCGAGGCGTGTGCCTGATTCCGGGTCCTGCGCTAAGGCCCGCGTAGGAGAGACCAGGATCAAGCGCCGAACCTTCTCGGGTGTGTACACCGCTTGTGCCAAGGCTGCCGTCGTTCCGCGTAACACCCCGATCACGCTGAACGACCCCACACCGATCCGTGCGAGTGCGAGGGAAAGCTTTTCCGCGAAACTTTGCTTCGTACTCATATTGGCGAGCACGTCGAGCACGAGCACGCGATACCGCGCCGCTAACGTTGTCGCCATCTCGTCAAAGAGCGTGCCCGTGCCCGTTGGAAAAATGAGCACCGGCTGCCCTTCCCCCGCTTCACGGTATGGGATTGGCAGGCCATCGCACTCCAGCACTCCTGTTCGTTCACTACTCATGTCGATCTCCCTACTGTCGTTTCCGGGGACTTGTTCGCGAGACTCTCACTCCTAGAGACTGCGAACCCGCGGCAACACCTCACTGGAGAACCGGTGCATGGATTCCACTTGTTGTTCATACGAAAGTCCCGCCCAGAGGAACGAGACGTCCATCATGCCGACTCCAGCTTCGCGTAATGCTCCGATCTGCTCGATCACCGTGGCCGGACTACCGCACAGAAACGGGCGCTCCAAGTCGAGTCTTTCCGGGGGCGACTCCCTAAGGGATTGGGTCACCGCTTGGCTCATGTGGCGCGCGAGCCCCATGTTCATTCTGAAGCGGTTCGTATTCTGGGCCGCGACCTCGTCACTCGCCGCGACATGCGCGAAGAAGCGGTACATGATGTTGTCCGCGGTTGGGGACCATCCCGCCTTGGCCGCTTCTTCGTGGTAGAGCGCCACGCGTTGCTTGATGTCGGGCAGCAGAATAAACGACAGCCCCATATTGAGACGCCGACTTGCGCAGAACTGCACGGACTCTGGGCTATTGCCTGAAGAGAACACGGGCGGATGCGGGTCTTGGATCGTGCGCGGCCACACCGAAATCGTCCGATAGTTGAAATAGCGCCCTTCCCAGCCAAACGGCTGCGGCTCCGTCCACGCATGGAGAATCAGGTCGATGCCTTCCTGCGTCATGGCCCGCGCGTCATCGGGATTGTTGCGATACGTGAGAATTTCGTTGGCCGTGCCGCGCAGGAACAGCGCCATGATACGACCGTTGCTCATGGCATCAAGCATCGCCAGCTCTTCCGCCACCCGCACCGGGTTCGAGAGTGGCAGCAATGGACCCAGCACGGCGATCTTGGCGCGCTTGATGACCTCGGTCATGGCCCCGGCGTAAATCATCGGGCTCGGCGCGAGAATGCGCGGTGAATAGTGATGTTCCGAGACGCTGACCCAATCGAATCCCAGCTCATCAGCCAAGCGCAGTTGCTCATTGGCGCGCTGCATGGTGACCTGCACGGCCTCACGGTCGCAGAGGACTGGTGGCGTTGGCCAGGCTGGGAGCGTGGGCGATCCCGCATACGACAACGGATTAAAGAAACCGACCTGCATGGGTGTCTCCTCCTCGATTCGGTGTTGAGAAGTGGCCGGACTCTAGGACATTGCGCGCGGGGTTGCAAGCAGTGGGCGAATCGCCTCATAAGGAACATCGAGTTCGATGCCAAAATGAGTTTTCAATGCGTCAAGATACACCTGACCTTCGCTCAGTTCCCGCACTTGTTCTCCATCGGGAGAGAACATTCTGAGGGTTTGGTTGACGAGCGACACACGCCCGTTAGGGGTCGGGAGCGCGGCCACGCGCGCGAAGGTGAAAAACGAGCTGGGGTGGGTCGAAGTGAAGTGGTTCCCATACACGATGTCATTCGGGAAGACATACCCCAAATCGAAGCTGTACAGATTTTGCCATTCTCCATTCGTCAGCGTTTGCAGCATGATGCCATACAGTCCGGCTTCCACCAGACGAAAGGATTGGCCATCCTGTGTCGCCACGCGATTAAGCTCGAACGGAATCGGGGCGCGCAGCCCTGGACCACCAAACCCAACGTCGGCGATCCATGGTTTCCCCTGCATCGTCACCAGCAGGAGCTGATGACCGCGTCCTGTCGGTGGGTCAACGAGATGCACACGTGCGAGGAGGGCGCGTGCCTCGAAGCCCAGAGCCTGGAGAGCCATAAGGAACACGCCGTTCAGCTCGAAACAGTAGCCCCCGCGCGCATGGTGAATCAGTTTGTTCCAAAGTGCTGGAGGGTCGAGAGTAACGCCTCGTCCCAGGAGGATGTCGAAATTCTCAAACGGAATCGCGTAGACTTGGGCGCGGTGGAGGACCTCAAGCTGATCCGCGGTTGGGTGCACGCTGCCAGCGTAGTTGAGGCGCGCAAGGTAAGCGTCAAGTGAAAAGACCGTGTTCTCCATAGCTTTTCCTTCCCACTTTTGACCGTTCTCGGTTGCGGATGCGTTCTCCCCTATGCGGCCAGGCCATAAAACGCGCACGCGTTGGTCCCTAAAATTCTCTCCACTGAAGAGGCTGGTAACGAGACGAGGACATTGCGCATCGCCTCTATCGGATGGGCAAAGCCCTCGGCGTGCGGGTAGTCCGACCCGACAAAAAACTTCTCATCCCCAACAAACTGCACGATCAGCGGGAGCAGCTTCTCGCTGGGATCGGCATTCACCCAAATGTTGCGAGCAAAATACTCACGAATCGGGCGCTTCATCTGCGAGGTGTGGCGCATGTACTGATAGCGATACTCAAACCGCTCGATCCACTCACCCACCCAACTCCCCATCGACTCCACCGTCGCCACACGGAGCGCGGGGAACCGCTCGAATACCCCATCGTATACCATCGTGCTCAACGACATGCGCGGGTCTTGGATCACGTTCATGGAGATGAACATGAACCCCGGATTGCGATCCCGATACCAAGCGCTGCCCAGATAGTCCTTATTGCCCGCGGGGTGAATTGTCACCGCCAAGTTGAGGTCCTGTGCCGTGGCCCAGATCACGTCATAATCGGGCTGGCCGAAACTCTTGCCATGCACCGGCGCGGACCCGATCATCACGGAATGGCCACCGAACTTGGCGATGCGCTGCATTTCTTGCACCGCTAGGGCGGGGTCACGTAACGAAATGTGCGCGGCGGGAAAGAGGCGGTCGAGACGACCCGCGCACACCTCGAAAGCCCACGTGTTGTAGGCGCGACAATGCGCGGCGGCGAGGCCCGCATCGCGAATCTCTCCTTCCCAGAGCAGCCCAAGGGTAGGAAAGAGAATCTGATAATCGAGCCCTTCGGTATCCAGATACTGCACGCGCTTACCCATGTCTTGCCAGTCCGCGCTGGCAATCAGCGAGCGATCAAATTCGTTGAGCGCGTGCCCTTCTTCCTTCTGGCCGTGGCCAACAATGATACTGAGCATCTCTTCAGTATCACTGCCAAGACGCATGGGTTTCCCATCAACGATCATTTGTTGTTTGCCCGTTGTCGGGTCATTCACCATACGCATGGCACGCTCGCGGTACGCGGGCTCCATGTAGCGAGTAAACAAATCGAGCGGTTCAATAAAATGGCTGTCGCCGTCAACGATTTTCATGGGGTATCCTTTCTGTATGGCGTTCTTTTACTGTTGTCGCGGTTAGAAGTACACCAGGTGAAGGGGGCGCGAGATTCGCGAGACTGGATGGACCGCGGGCGACGGTGTACGATCCCGCCAGCGTAAGGGAGGCGCTCTATCCATGACGAATTTGCGAATTGACGGACCCACGAACATTCTCGTATTGCTCGGACTGACATTGCCTGAAGTGTCAGAAGGCGACTTGGCGAAGATCCGCGCGGCAGCGGCCCCCGGATCGACGATTCGGGTGGTCGCGAATACGCGTGATGCGATCGCGGCGGCGGCGGAGGTCGAGGTGATCCTGGGCTTCATTCCCGAAGCGTTGTTCAACGCCGCGCCCCGGCTGCGCTGGGTGCACGCGATCGCGTCGGGTGTGGACATGTTTCTCTACCCGGCCATGCGAGACTCACACGTGGTGCTGACAGGCGAGAAAGGACTCGTCGGTGGACATCTGGCGGATACTGGATTTGGCTTACTCTTAGCACTGACTCGACAGATCGCCACGTCGATTCGTCTCGGCCCCGCGACCTGGGACGCACGCGAAGCCATGCGGCGTAAAGAGATTGAACTGGAAGGATTGACGATGGGCATCGTCGGCTTCGGCGGGACCGGGCGCGCGATGGCTCGGCGCGCGGTGGCGTTTGGCATGAACGTCTTAGCGCTTGATGAATGGCCCGTGCCGCCCTCGGACGGCGTCCGTGAAGTGTGGGGACGCGACCGACTTGCCGACGTACTCGCGGCCTCGGATGTGGTGGCCGTGGGCTGCCCGCTCACCGCCACGACCCGTAACCTCTTCAACGACACCACATTTTCACAAATGAAGCGTGGGGCATTCATCGTTAATGTGACTCGTGGGGAGATTATTGATGGGGATGCGCTCGTCCGCGCGTTACAAGATGGACGGTGTGGCGGCGCGGGCCTTGATGTTGCTCCGCTTGAGCCGTTGCCAGCGGCCCATCCCTTGTGGACGTTGGAGAACGTGGTGATGACCCCGCATACGGCGGGCGCGAGCCAACTGCGCGCGCCTCGCAATCTCGAACGCTTCCGCGAGAACTTGCACCGTGTCCGCACGGGTGAACCGCTCGCGGGGGTCGTGGACAAGCAGTTGGGATATTAAGGCACCGTCAGGAAATAACTTACCGAGCATAGACCACTGCTGGACAAGCCAGCAGTGGTCTATGCTCGCACCCTCTAAGAGTCCGTACCTGCGCTTCGCGTTTTCTCCAGCACGGGGTCGATGGTTCGTAAGACCGCGTCAAGGCATTGAAGATGTTCTTGACGGAGTGCTTCGGCGGCCGTGGTGGCCCAGGCCACCACTTCGTGTTGGTCGGCCTTGGTGAGCGTGGTGAATCGGGGGTCATGGGAAGCAATGTCTTCCCAGCCCAGGACCGCGCGTCCGAGATTCATGCCAATCGTCGCGGCCCGCTCGGCCAGGGGAGTCCCGTACCACAAGATTTGGAGATACGCGGCCCATTGGCGACCAGCGATCCCATCGGCAACCTCACAATACAATGGCGCGGTCCATTGCGAGGTGCGGAGTTCCACATCCTGGAGGCCCGCGCCGACAACAATGTCATGGGTCACCGCCGAGAGGACGGACTTTGGCAGGTCGAGGTCCACAAGCAAGTGAAAGAATAAATTTTGCAAGAGGAACTGCGCGCAAGGACCGATCCGAACGGGGTCGGACAGATACGTGCAGTCCCCATCACTGAGGTCATCACAAAGATTGACGGTGCAGTATTTGATGTAAATCGCCGCCGCGCGGGCGAGCAGGGTTTGGCGCGGCAGTCCAGCTTCCGCGCCGGCGTCATAGAGCAAGCCCAGTGGTCCGGGAAGCGCTGCTTCGAGCACCGCCAACAGATCGAGGCGACTCGCCTCGGGGAACTGCTGCCGATTCAGAATCCGTAACGCTTCTTGAAACACCACGCCCGCGCTCATAGGTCATCTCTGGTGGAGAATACTGCCTTCTCAATACGCTCAATCGGACCAGATGGCATTTGTACACTCCGTGGCCGCGAGTGGGAAATGCCCCGGAGCCCCCTTTGTCAACGAAGCGAACAAAGCGCCCCTTTTCGTAAAAGGGGCCGCGCGGAGCGCAGGGAGATTTTGGTCGGCACTGTGCCACTCGCGGGTGGTTCGATTGAGAGCCCCACATCATGTACCAGCCAGAAGTGTATACTCAGATTGCTTATTGACAGCGTTTGCCTCCGCTGTGGCGCGCTCTAAGCGACGGTTTAGCTCCGTGACAATGTCCAGATTCCCTGCCTGCGCGATTTTAATTTCGACCGTTCCACCCGCCAGCACCTGGTGCAACGCTTCCAGCACCGGTTTGAGGTCAGGATTGATGGCGATATTGCCCAGTCTTCCTTCCAATGCGCCTAACTGAAGCAGTCGCATCTGATAGGCATAGCCATTCGAGGTGATCTCGCGGCTCACCAGCTTCGCGACCCCAACTTCGACCTGCTCTTTGGTGATCTCCATGTATTCTGTATGTGCTGCTGCGTAACTCATAATTGCTTCTCCTTCCGTGAGATAAAGTGTTTTGCTTTTGCCAACCCAGTGACGACTATCTGTTGCCTCTTGTTGAAAAGCAGGGTAGGAGAAATCCAAGTTCAATGGGAGCGGCGGATCATTCGGATTTATGTTCATATTGTTTAACCTTCGTTCTTGTAAGGTTAATCTTGTATGTACTACCGCCACCTGAGACCGCTGTGAGGAGTAGCTATGGACTTGGTAACCCATCTCGTCTTCGGCCCCTTCCGGGTAGACCCCATCAACAACCACTTGTGGCGAGGAGAAGAGCAGATCGCGCTCCGCCCTATGTCAGTGAAGGTTTTGCTCGCATTAGCGGAGTGCGCGGGGGAGGTGATCACGAAAGGGGAGTTATTCAAACGCGTGTGGGCGGGAGTGCGCGTGACCGATACCGTCATTCGCGTCTGTATCCGCGAGATTCGCCAGGCCTTGGCGGATTCCGCGCAAACTCCTCAATATATCGAAACCGTCGGGCGACGCGGCTATCGGTTTCTCGGAATCCCCAATGGCGGACCACTTCTGGATTCCCTCCCGCGAAAATCCCCCGCCCCAGCACCGATCGTGGGACGCGCCCACGAGGTCGCGCGGCTCCAGCAGTGGTTCCGCCACGTCGGCCAGGGGGAACGGCAGCTCCTCTTTGTCACCGGAGAGCCAGGGATTGGCAAGACCACGGTCGTGGACCTGTTCCTCTCGCGGATTCGGGCGACGGGGTTGATCCGTATCGGGCGTGGGCACTGCGTGGAGTACTACGGCCAAGGGGAAGCCTACATGCCGATCCTCGAAGCCTTTGTTCGGTTGACGCGCGAGCCGGGAGGCGCGCGTCTGCTGGCGATCCTCAGTCGCTATGCTCCGACCTGGCTGATGCAGATGCCGTCACTGCTGAATAACGAAGAGTTCGCGCAGCTCCAGAGCAGGACCCAAGGCACAACCCCGCAACGCATGCTCCGCGAAATGGCCGAGGTGCTCGAGGTGCTCACCGCCGAACGTCCCTTCATCCTCGTGCTCGAAGACTTGCACTGGAGCGACGACTCGACGGTCGCCCTACTCGCGGCGTTGGCGCAACGACAAGAACGCGCCCAGCTCATGGTCATTGGCACCTATCGCCCGTCGGATTTGCCGAGCACTCATCCCCTGCGCGCCCTCAAGCAGGAGCTGCAACTCCGTGATCGGTGGCAAGAACTCCCCCTCAAGCTGCTGACCGAACAGGATGTGACAATCTACGTCGCCGAACAACTGTCGGAGCGCCCCGTGTTGGACCAATTGGCCCAGGCGATTCATCGCCGCACGGAGGGCAACCCGCTGTTCATGGTCAATGTGGTTACGGCGTTGGCGGAACAAGACCTTCAGGAAAGAGAGACTGGCCGCCGCGACGATTCCCTGAACAGTCACAACCTCGGCATTTCCGAAAATCTCCAACAGACCATCGCGCAACGGGTCGCGCGACTCGACTCCGACGAACGGGCCATGCTCGAAACCGCCAGTGTGGCGGGTGTGGAATTTACCGCGGCGGTGGTCGCCGCGGCAATGGAGAAAAACCCGATTGAGGTCGAAGAGCGCTGTGGAGAGTTAGCTCGATGCAAGCACTTCATTGAGGCAACAGAGACCGTCGAGTGGCCGGATGGGACGGTCACGGCACGCTATGAGTTCATCCATTCGTTATACCAAGAGGCGCTGTATGAACGAGTAACCGGGGGCAAAAGAGTTGAACTGCATCAGCGCATCGGTGAATGTATTGAGCGCGGATACCGCGACCGCGGGCACGACGTGGCTACGGAATTGGCTCTGCATTTCGAACAGGGCCGAGATTTCCATCGGACAATCCAGTATTTGGGATATGCGGCGGAGAACGCGAACCAACGATGCGCCTATCCCGAAGCGATACGGCACCTGAGGAGAGCATTAGAGTTGCTCAAGATGCTCCCAGAAAACCCAGAACGGATACAGCGGGAACTCACACTCCATATCGCTTTGGGCGTATCGCTGATGGCAACTAAAGGCTTCGCCTCGGCGGAGGCGAAAGAGGCGTATGATCGTGCACGGGAACTCTGCCTCCAGATGGGGGATACCCCGCAAATCATTCCAGTACTTCGGGGCTTGTCCGCCTTTTATTATGTGCGGGCCGAATTACAAACAGCAAGAGACCTTGGAGAGCAACTCATCAGTCTCGTACAATCACAGCAAGATCAGACTCTGCTTCTTCAAGCCTCTCACGAGATAGGGGGAACCCTGTTTAACCTCGGAAATTTTTCTGCAACTTACCATCATCTGCGGCAAGGAATGTTCTTTTACGATCGCCACAAGCATAACTCCTACATCCTTCTCTCTGGACAGGACCCTGGAGTGTCCTGCCTCGCTCGCATGTCACACTCGCTCTGGTTTCTTGGCTATCCCGATCAAGCACTTGCCAAAAGCCAGGAGTCGCTCAGTTTAGCCCAAGATATCTTCCACATTCATAGTCTGGTCTATGCCTTAAATTTTACCACGGGACTCTACTTGCTCCGCCAGGAAAAGCAGATGGCACTAAAACATGTGGAAGAAGTACGGCAACTGACCACAGAACACGAGTTTCCCATTTGGGCGACAATGGGACAAATTCTCAGCGGCTCGGCACTCGTGCACCAAGGCATGACTGAACAAGGTATTCATCAGATGGAGAGCGGGATCGCGACCTGGCGAGCGATCGGCGCGCGAATCTCGATGCCGTATTTTCTCTCTCTCCTCGCGGGAGCGTATGGACACAACGGCAACCCGGAAAAAGGACTGCGGTTACTCGCGGAAGCCCTGGAACTCACCAACAACACGGAAGAGCGCTGGTGGGAAGCGGAACTCCACCGCATGAAAGGAATGCTGACACTCGGGGCAAGAGAGTGGAGACTGGAGACTCATCCCTCTTCCCAAGCCTCAAGCCTCAAGCCTCACATCCCAAATGGGGTAGCACAAGAGGTGGAGGAATGTTTCTTGAAAGCCCTTGAGGTCGCCCGACGACAAGAGGCCAAATCATTAGAGTTGCGAGCGGCCGTCAGTCTCGCCCGGCTGAAGCAACGACAGGGAAGAGCGAGTGAAGCGCTCCCTATACTTGAAGGGGTGTATACCTGGTTCACGGAAGGGTTTGGCACCGCCGACCTCCAAGACGCCAAGGGACTGCTTGATGAACTCCGTACACAGAGTATGTCGGACCATCTCGCGGTATTGCGCACGGCCAAAACAAGACGGAAGACCGCAACCACCAATCCGCCCGCGACCGAGGCCGAGCCAAGAGTGGCACGCTCCGCGCGAGGGTGAAACAGTTCGGAGTCGGGGAGAGTTCGGAGTTTCTATTTTTGACTTTTGACTTTTGACTTTTGACTTTTGCGCTTTGACTTTTGACGGACCCGTTTGTTCCTACTCCGCGCGGATCTCGACCACCTGCCGATTCACAAACGTCAGGGTGCCCAGCGGACGCAGGGACGCGCGATAGGTCCACTCTTCGCGCTGTGCGCCCGCGTCACTGGTAACGAGACGCTGCGTCGCCGGGGCGCCAAGAATTTTCATGACTTCCCCTGGCGACATGCCTAACCGGATCGACTGAAATCGCTGGTCGCGCTCCTCTTCATAGCCCACCAGATCGTCCGCCAGACGGTGCAAATCCCCCGCGGCCCGCATGGTGGGGTCTTGGTGATAATAACACGCGGTGACAAACAGTGGCAGGAGCGCCACCAGCGCCCAGCATTTCATTGGGCGAAGGTATCCACAAGCCGAGCAAACGCATCTTCCGGCATGCGGCTGGATGGGGGGACGGCCACCACCGGCAGTTGAATCCCGGCATCGCGAAAGCGCTCAATGTGCGCGCGACACTCGTCCGCCGTTCCGAACACATACAGCTCCTCGATCATGCGCTCGGAGATCGCGGCCTCCGCTCGTGGGCGATCTCCCGCTTTCCAGTGATGGTGCACTTCTTCAAGGATGTCCCCGTACCCGAAGTGCCGGAACCCTTGGATGTAGGTGTTCGCCTGACAGTAGCCGACCAACACCCGTCGCAGTTGTTGGAGCGTCTGCTCGCGATCGCTGGTGACAGCGGTGTGAATGTAACAGCCAATATCAATATCCGCTAACGAGCGGCCCGCGCGGGCCGCCCCCTTGGCGATTTCGGCGAGCGAGGCCGGGACTTGGCGCGCGGGTAACCAGGCCAGTAGTACCCCATCGGCGATCTCGCCAGCCAGTTGCAACATCTTGGGATTCACCGCCGCGAGATAGATCGGCATCCGTTTCGGCGGAGCCATGCTGAGTTGAAATCCGCGTGGTCGATAAAATTTCCCGTCGTAGGTCACACGCTCACCGGCGAGGACCCGCCGCAGAATAGCGACATACTCACGGGTGCGAGAGACCGGATGATCCCACGGCACCCCATGAAAAGCGTTGATGTTTTGCGTACTCACGCCCAAGCCCAGACGCGCCCGTCCTGGAGCGATGAGGTCTAGGGTCGCCGCTTGCATGGCGGTGAGGGTCGGTGGCCGCAGGTACAAGGAGACGATCCCCGTGCTGATATGAATGCGTTGCGTCCGTGCCAGCAACGCGCCCACCATCGTGCAGGTTTCAATGCCCCATGCTTCGCCAACGGAGATCGCTTCAAAGCCTCGGTCCTCCGCGCGCCGCACGACCTCCGTGCAAAAGTCCATCGGTAAGCCGAGCGGTGGAATTCCTAATGCAATACGCTGAGTCATAGTTCCTCACTCCTCCCTACGCTTCCATTTCCTCGGCCACGGTGGACCAGACCCGATATTGCGCTTCCAGTGTCTGTTTGAGTGACTCGTACTCCGCGGCGATGACGCGGGCTTGTTGTGGGTCACGAAAGGCCGAACCATCGCCCATCATCGTTTCGATAGCGGTTTTCCGCGTTTCAAGGGGCACGATCTCACGCTCGATCTCCGCTAACCGTTTTTCTCGTTTCTGTTGCTCCGCGCGTGAGGCTTTCTGCTGCGCGTACCGCTGCTTCCCACGCTTCGCGTCCTGAATCGCCGCCAACGTTCCATTTACCCCAGCCAGGAGCGGCTCACGTTGGGAAGCAATCGAGCCTTTGGATTGTGGGCCTTGGCCGTTGGCTCCGGGACTTTGGACTTTGGACTTTGGACTTTGGACCTCGGCAGGCCCCCGCACCTCGCGTTCCTTCCACTCAAGAAACTCCTCAAACGTGCCAGGATAGACGACCAAATGGCCATCCCGCATTTCCAACACTTTCGTCACCAGCCCTTTGAGAAAATAGCGATCATGCGAAACGATGACAAAGGTGCCGCTGTATTGCAGCAAGGCTTCACGCAGCACGTCCTTGGTGCGCATATCGAGATGGTTGGTCGGCTCGTCGAGGAGGAGCACGTTTGACGGTTGCAGCAGCATTTTGGCCAGCGCCAAGCGGCTCTTCTCTCCACCACTAAGAACGACGACTTTCTTATTGACGGCATCACCGGAAAACAAGAAGGCGCCCAACAAGGTCCGTAGCTCCGGGACCACTTCATAGCGTGCCCCCCGCGCGATTTCCTCGTACACCGTGCTGTCACTTTGCAACCGGTCGGCCTGCTGCTGGGCATAGTAATCAAGCTCAACTTGATGGCCAAGCTGTCGCGTCCCCGAGGTTGGTGGTTCGACCCCGGCCAAAATGCGGCTCAGCGTGGATTTCCCCGCGCCGTTGACACCGACCAGCGCGACCCGATCCCCGCGTTCGAGAATCAGATTGAGGCCGCTAAAGACCTCAAGCGAGTCGTATCGTTTGCTCACGTCGCGCAATTCGAGCACGACACGGCCGCCACGCGGTGCCGCCGGGAAATGGAATTTGACCCCCTTGGGCACGTGTTGCGGTGGTTCCAGGCGTTCCAGTTTTTCGAGTTGCTTGACCCGACTCTGCACCTGCGAGGATTTCCGGGCATTGTAGCGGAAGGTGTCAATGAAGCGTTGCACACGGGCGATCTCTTCTTGCTGCTCCTCGTAGGCTTTCTGGTGCGCGGCGATGGCTTCCTCAAATTGCCGCTCAAACGCCGAGTAATTGCCCGTATACTCCATGAGCGTTTGCCGATGCAGCGCGGCGATGCGATTGACGATCCGGTCCAGAAACTCGCGGTCATGCGAAATGATGACGATACTCCCGGCATACGTGCGCAGATAGTTTTCGAGCCAGAGTAACGATTCGAGATCAAGATGGTTGGTGGGCTCGTCGAGGAGCAGCACATCGGGTTGTTGCAAGAGCAACTTGGCGAGCGCGATACGCATTTGCCAGCCGCCACTGAAGGTCGCGGTGGGCTGGTCGAATTGGGTGTCATGAAACCCCAGGCCGGTGAGCACCTTGGCGACTTCAGCATCCGCGCGAAATCCTCCCAGCTCCTCGAAGCGATGTTGCAGGTCCCCATAGCGCGCGATCAGTTCGTCATGCTCCTCGCCTTCGAGGGGATTCTGCTCCAACGCTTCATGAATGACGGTGAGTTCTCGCTGAATTTCGGCGAGCTGCGGAAGGGCGGCCCGCACTTCGGCGAACAGGCTCCGTCCGGCGACCTCAATCCCTTCTTGCGGCAGATAGCCAATGGTGACTTCACGCCCACGCTGGATAGAGCCAGTATCAGGTTCCACTTGGCCGGTGATGAGTCGAAACAAGGTCGTTTTGCCGGCTCCATTCGGACCCACCAGGCCGACGCGATCCCCTTTGCGCAGATACCAATTGAGGTTGCGGAACAGGTCTTGCCCGCCAAAGGACAATGAAAGATTGATGAGTTGCAGCATGAATACGAATCTACTTTTACTTGCGGAAATGTGTCGAGCGGGATTGTACCAAGGATACCAATACCGGGCTACCGCGATGGGATGACCGGATGAAGTCAAAAGTCAAAAGTCAAAAGTCAAAAGTCAAAAATAAGAAACAGCGCTGTAGCCCGGATGGAACGGAGTGGAATCCGGGGTCCTGCCGCTTTCCCCCGCGCCTTCCTGGATTACGCTTCGCTTCATCCAGGCTACTCGCTGACTACAGACTACAGACTACAGACTACAGACTACTGACTACTGTTCCCCTATCTTTGCCTTTTGCCTTTTGCCTTTTGATTTTCCCTTGAGAGCCTTGTGCGAACACCGAGGATTTCCTACACTGCGCGGCCATGATTACTTTTGCTCAATATCGTGCGCGGTATGACGCCGAACGGGAACGACTGGAAGACGCATTCTCGCATCTGTCCATGCAAGAAAAAAGTCGGCGCGGCCTGGGACGTGACAATCCGCTACTCTATTCCTCACGCGCCGTGGCCGACACCTTAGGCTCTCAACAACTCTCGTCGCACGCGCTCACCCGGAATCTTGACCGTCAGACCGGACAACTGGAACATCTTGCTCACCAGACGTTAGTGCTCGCTCCGCTGCGACGCTTGCCGTTACCGGATGCGCGCTGGATTTTTCTCGATTTCACCGGACAAACCGGAGGCTGGCGTTATAAACGGTCAGAAGCGGTGACCAAGTTTTGTGAAACGATCGCGGGACGGTCGCCTGAGAGCGCCTGTCGATTCTTGAGTGGTGGCGTGGCCAGCGCCGAGATGCTCGACCGTTTGCTGTGGGAAGAGTTTTCTCGCCCCGATGCGCCCTTTCGCACCACCGCGAAGCAGATTCACGCGCGGTTTCATCTCTGGGTCGCGCGGGCCCAGAGCGATATCCCTCGGGGCGACTGTATTCACATCGTGTAGCGCGCGACAAAAAAAGAAAAAGGCCCTGTTGCCAGAGCCTTTTTCTCGCAGGAGCCTATCGTTTCGAGTGTACTGGGCGGGAACGTTACTTCTTTTTCGCGGGCGCTTTTTTTGCCGCCGCCATCGGCGCGGCCTTCTTCACGGGTGCTGCTGCTTTCTTTGCTGGTGCTTTCTTCTTTGCTGCTGCCATAGAGACCTCCTAACTAAATGCTAGTGAGTTGTGGGAACCCCTAGTGTTGTCAAAGTAAGAAAACGATAGCTCCATGCGCTGTTCTTTCTAGCAGAACAATTCTGGTCTCGCAACAAAAAATCATGCGCGTGAAAAAATTTTATCGTGCGGACGCGAACGCGTGCTTGCCGAGGTAGCGCGCGCGCGCGCCAAGCTCTTCCTCGATGCGTAACAGTTGGTTATATTTCGCGGTCCGCTCCCCACGACAGACGCTGCCGGTCTTGATTTGTCCGGTGTTCAGCGCCACCGCGAGGTCCGCGATGGTGGTATCCTCGGTTTCACCGGAGCGATGCGAGATCACCGCCGCGTAGTGGTGCTTGCGCGCGAGGGCGCAGGTCGCCAGTGTCTCGCTGAGCGTCCCAATCTGATTGACCTTGACGAGAATGGCGTTCCCGACGCCTTCCTTGATGCCACGGGCGAGACGCTCCGTGTTTGTCACAAAAAGATCATCGCCGACCAGTTGGATCGAGCCACCGAGTGTCGTCGTGAGCAGGTGCCATCCCGCCCAATCATCCTCCGCCAAACCATCCTCGATGGACACGATGGGGTACTGCGTCGTCCATTGGCGGTAGAGGTCCACCAACTCTTCGGCACTTCGAGTGAGACCGCCGGATTTCTTGAACACATACTTCCCCTGGTCATACAATTCAGTCGCGGCGACATCGAGCGCCAACGCGACATGTTTACCCGGCTGATACCCGGCTTGCGTGATGGCTTCCAGCAACACGTCAAAGACCGCTTCGGTGGAGCCCAAGTCGGGCGCGACGCCGCCTTCATCGCCCACCGCCGTGGTCAGCCCTTTCTTGTTTAGGATACGCTTGAGGACCGTGAATACCTCCGCGCCCATTCGCAGCGCGTCACGAAACGAGCGCGCGCCGACCGGGACAATCATAAACTCCTGAATGTCGAGGTTATTGCTCGCGTGTGCCCCACCATTCACCACGTTGAGCAACGGCACCGGCAGCGTGCACGCGGCGCGCCCACCAAGCGAACGATACAAGGGCAGCCCCGCGGCGGCGGCCGCCGCTTTGGCGATGGCCAGCGAGGTGGCGATCAGCGCGTTGGCGCCAAGGCGTTTCTTGTTTGGTGTCCCATCCAAATCGAGGAGCAGTTGATCGAGTTTTTGCTGATCGCCCACCTCCTTCCCGACGAGCGCCGCCGCGATGACGCCGCCGACATTCTTGACCGCCTTTTGTACTCCCTTGCCCCCGTAGCGTTTGGTGCCGCCGTCTCGTAATTCCCAGGCTTCATGCGCGCCAGTGGAGGCACCAGATGGAGCGGTGGCGCGGCCACAGAGACCGCCGGTGAGCAGGACATCGACCTCCACGGTGGGATTCCCGCGACTGTCGAGAATCTCACGCCCAAGGACTTTCTTAATTTTCATCTCATTTCCTTCCTTTCCGTCCGTCGTGGCGAAACCCTCGTGAGTTGCTCCGCCGCGTGCGAATCAGTAAGATCACGCCATCAATTTATGCGTATCTTCAAACGTTTATGGTTACCGGTCCTGGTTGGAGGCTATGTGCTGCTCGCACTGTCGGTGAGTATCGGGAAGCATGGTTTGCTCCATCTCTGGCAGTTGCGACAGGAGCAAGGTGTCCTTGAGGGCAGGGCATTCGATCTTTCACGGGAGAACGAAGACTTCCGTGACCGCATTGAGCGGGTCACCAAGGACGATGAGTTTTTCGAGAAGATTGTCCGAGAAGAGCTGACATTCGTTAAAAAAGGAGAAGTTGTTTATGTCTTTCGTGGGTCGACGGAAACCGCCGACCCGTCAGAAGTCACCGCCCCGTAGGAGGGAGAGGCTTTTGCAGGGAAAACCGCCCCCTTAGGTCGAGGGCAAAGCCAATCCGAGCACCCCCCGCTTATTCTTCCTCCGAGCCGCCAGCAGTCATGTCCTCGTACTCATCCGGTTCCATCAACTCCTCCAGTTCCGTCTTGTCACTTAGCTCGATCTCTAACAGCCAGCCCTCATGATACGGGTCTTCGTTCACGAGGGAGGGGGTATCATCCAGTTCACCGTTGGTGGCGGAAATCGTGCCACTCACTGGGGCGAGCAAATCGGTCACTGTCGTCACCGATTCGATCTCGCCAAAACTCTCGCCGCGCTCGACGACATCGCCAACGTCGGGCAGTTCGACGGTCAGAATTTCTCCGAGTTCACCTTGAAAATAGTCCGAAATGCCCACTTGGACGCGTTTGCCCGAGACCCGCACCCACAAGTGGTCTTCGGTAAACTTCAGATTCTCTGCCATGATTCTTTTCTTTCCTCCTCGGCCCAGTTGTTAGCGGTCTCGTTTTCGTCTGTCAAGGAAAATCGCGCGTCACGCGACAGCGGCGCGACGCACGGACGCGGCGGAACTTTGCGGCGCCACCAGTCCCCGCGCCATCTCTTGCACGATTTGTCGTGCCGCCACGCGGGGGTCGCGGGCATCACGAATCGGTTTGCCAATGACGAGATAGTTCGCCCCAGCGCGGATCGCTGCTTCTGGGGTCAGTACACGCTTCTGGTCATCCCACGCTTCCCCTTGCGAGCGCACGCCAGGAACCACAAGCACAAACTTGCTTCCACATTCACTCCGCAACCGCGCGATTTCCAGTGGCGAGGCCACGACTCCGTCCATGCCCGCATCGCGCGCGAGCGTGGCCAGTCGCGCCACGTGGTTCTCGACAGTCGCTCCGACGCCGATGCTTTTGAGGTCGCCTTTATCGAGACTGGTGAGCACGGTGACGGCCAGCAGTGTCGGTCGTGGTAATCGTTCCGCCTTACACATCTTGGTCACGGCGGAGACCGTCTCTCGCATCATGCTCGCGCCACCCGCGGCGTGAAGATTCACCATGCGCACCCCAAGTCGCGCGGCTTCCATACTCGCGTTGGCCACGGTCCGTGGGATGTCGTGAAATTTGAGGTCGAGAAAAACCTGTCCGCCTTTTTGCTGAATCGAGCGCACCACTTGCGGCCCCCCGTGGAGAAACAATTGCTTGCCCACCTTGAAGAGCCCAACCTCATCCTTCAATAACGCGACATACTCCTTGACTGCGGCCAACGAGGCCACATCAAGCGCGAAGATGAGTCGTTGTTTCGCTTCGGACAAATGTCGAGAAGAAGGGAGCGTTTCACTCATGGCACGGAGTCTCCGCGACTGAGAGACACCAAGGTCGCGGCCGCGGTATCAATCGAGACTTCGGTGCTTTGCGTCTCGGTTCGACGTTTCAGTTCGACCATGCCGCGCGCCAGGGATTTCGGTCCAATGGTCACACGCAAGGGGATGCCAATGAGGTCCGCGTCCTTGAACTTGACGCCCGGACGTTCGTCACGATCATCCAGCATTACCTCAACCCCCGCGGCCAGCAGGGTCGTGTACAATTTTTCTCCGGTCTGGCGCATCGTCTCATCGTTCGAGTTCACGGGGATGATGGTGACCGTCGCCGGTGCGAGCGCCAGCGGCCACTGAATGCCATTGGCATCGTGATTTTGTTCAATGGCGGCGGCCACGGTGCGCGTGATGCCAATGCCGTAGCAGCCCATTTCAATCACATGATCTTGCCCTTGCGCGTCTTGGTAGGTCGCGCCTAACTTTTTGCTATATTTCGTGCCCAGATAAAAAGTTTGGCCGACTTCAATGCCACGATGGGACGTGAACGTGCCGTCCGGGCAGCGTGGACACGCATCGCCCGCGCGCGCTTGGCGGAGATCGGCATATTTGAGGGCCGACACATCGCGTCCGAGGTCCAGACCGGTCAGATGATAATCGCGTTCATTGGCACCGCAAATCAGGTTCGCTCCACCACGCAACGCCCAATCACTGAGGATGGGGGCCTTGATGCCAATAGGACCAGCGAACCCAGTCGGAGCGTTGGTGGCTTTGACCACGGTGTCTTCATCCGCCATCGCCACCCACTGACAGCCGAGCGCGGTTTTGAGTTTCGCTTCGCTCAGTTCGTGATCGCCACGCACCAACGCGGCCACCACGGTCCCGGTGTCGGTGACATAGACTAATGTTTTGATGCAGTGGCTCGGCGCTGCGCCCAAAAATGCCGCGACCTCGTCAATCGTGCGTTGGTCAGGGGTGTGGACCTTTTTCAAGGACTGAGGACTGAGGGCCGTGGACTGAGCAGACTCCGAACTCCGAACTCCGAACTCCGAACCGCTTGGCAGTTCGGCTTTTTCGACGTTGGCGGCGTAGGCGCATTTGTTGCAACTGACGATGGCATCTTCGCCAGACTCAGCCAGCACCTGGAATTCGTGCGAGAGCGTTCCACCAATCGCGCCGGTGTCCGCTTCGACGGGACGATAGGTCAAGCCACAGCGGTCGAAAATACGACGATAGGCGTCGAACATGTGCTGATATTCGCGCTGACAGTCGGCGAAATCGGTGTGGAAGGAGTAGGCGTCCTTCATAATGAACTCGCGCCCGCGCATCAGGCCAAAGCGGGGACGGACTTCATCCCGGAACT
>JANMSE010000684.1:0-1828 GCA_031389045.1 Deltaproteobacteria bacterium
CGCTGGTCGTCGTCCCCGGCGTCGAACCGGGCGTCTATCTCTACGACCGCAACTTGAAGCTGACGCAAACGTGGCAGACGGATAAACTCGGTACTCTGGACCGTTGTGAGTTGAGTGATGCTGAGTGGCGGCCTCTCGCTGCCCGTCCCGAGCCGCGTTTCAGGTACCTGAGTACCAAGCAAGTCGTCGATGAGATTCTCCCGCTCCCAGAGGGGCCCGGTCTGATCATCCGCAGTCAGCGCGCCGCCAGAACAGAGTGGAGTCTCGCAATCCTCGGGCGGGATGGAAGCGTCCGACGCATGAAGCTGCCATTCGATTCGTCGTGGCATCTTTCGCATGTGAAGGCAGCGATGCGAGGAGTTGAGATTGCTTTTCTCGTTCATCACTATGGCAGACTCGAGGATCCGGAAAAGACCCCCAAGCCCCGGCTTATCATCGCAAAGATAAGCGGTACGAAAGCGAAGCAATGAGGCTTTTCCTGATCTTCACACTCGCTGCTTTCCAAGCTGTGGTCGCCAGGGGAGATCCGACTGACGAGCCGAGGCCTGTATTTTTTCTCGTGGACCGAAGTGGTTCGGTTTCGGGTCCGTTAGCGGAACTTCCCGAGGCCGGACACCTCGGAACCCTGCGTCACGTATGGGCCTGGCTTCCCAGTTCCTTGCCAGTCAAGATCAGCGGAGAGCAGGTGCGGAAGGGCGGACCTGAGCTTGTGCACAGCGAGCTGCGAAAGATCCGACCCCGGCCCCTGCGCGTGCAGTTGAGGAACGCCACCGGGCCCGCGGCGGCTTCTGAAACGAAGCTTCTAGCAGCACCCGTTGAAATGTGGCAAGAGATTGAAGAATCTAAAATCCCATTTTGGACATTTTCGCGCGATGGAGTGGTAACGATTCCGACAGACTCTCGTCAAGCTTGGCGAATACGAGCCGTTGGTCCGGCGAGAGCATCTTGGTGGAGCACAGTTCGTGCGGCGGAATCCAACGCGATTGTCCAGGTCACGCCCGCACAACCCATTGACATCACGATTCGAGGCCACGAGGGCAAAGTTCTTTCTCATGCGGTGATCGCGCTCATGGAAAGCCTGGAAGGGCGATCGTCTGCCGTGATACTGGCAAACGTGCGCGCTGATGAGAAGGGGGTGGTTCGCGTCGCGCGGCTCCCAAATGAGCAAAAGCTGTCTCTCGTCATCAACGCGGCGGACCACACGCCGAAGACTCTGACCGCGTACCCGGAGGAGTGGCCTGAAGACATTCAGCTCGAACCGGGCACTAGGATCAAAGGAAGGTTCATCGACGACGAGAAGCGTGCGATTTCGGACGTCGAGGTGAGCTTGGAAACCTGGCTCTCACAGGATGCGGCGGCGATATTTCGTATCGAAGGCAAGAGCGGGGAGAACGGAATCTGGAGCTTGGATAAGGTGCCGTCCTCCACCGTCGTGTTTGTGGCGTCAAAGCGCGGCCTAGCGACGATAAGACGCGAAATCAAGGTTGACCTTGCAGAAATTGATCTTGGTTCGATCACGATGGTGCCCGGTCTGTCCATTCCGCTCGTCGTTCTCGACGACGAGGGAAAGGGTATCCCGAAGGCTGATGTGAAGGCCGGGCAGCAGCGTTGGACGACCGGTGCGAAAGGAGAGACCCGGATCGAGAGTCTCTCACCCGATGAGCCAGTCGAACTGATCGTTGATGCGAAAGGATTTCTTGCTTTCACGCAGGTCTTCTCACCTCCTTTTCCCAAGCGTGTCGAGATTCGTCTTCAGCCGGCATTTACGGTGACCGGCCGCCTCCTGGGGCCTTCGGGAGTCCCGCCGGACTCCGGCGCTGTCCGTGTT
>JANMSE010000160.1:0-2319 GCA_031389045.1 Deltaproteobacteria bacterium
CCGGTCGCGGGCACCGTCTTGCGTAACTGTTGGTTCGCCAGGACGTACTTGATGCGGGAGAGCAAAAACCGCTCGTCACACGGCTTCGTGATAAACCCATCCGCCTTACTTTCCAGCGCCTTGATGACTTCTTTGGAGTCCGCGAGCGTCGTCATCAGAATCACCGGCAAGCCGCTGAGCCGTGGGTCCTCTTTGACAGCGCGGCAGAATTGATAGCCATCCATCTCTGGCATGATGATGTCGCTGAGCACGATCATCGGACGCTGGGTCTGTAACGTCACTAAAGCGTCCTTCCCGTTGGACACCCAGGTCACGTGGCAATTGTTGCGCTCCAACATCCGGATGAGATGGTTCGCTTGCGTATGGCTATCTTCAACAATGAGAATTTCAACTTGGCGGTTCATGTGCGTTCCTCTATGAGTACGGCGCGTGGGATTTCAGGGACTCCAGGGTGAACACCCTGTCCAGGATGAAGGTCCTAGCTTGGGTTAAAACCCTCCGGTGGCGAGGCCACCACGAGACGAGGAGGGCTGAGTCAATGACACAAGTAAGGGTGCGATCTCTTCGGGGGCTAAGATGTGCGTGGCGGCATCAAGGGCAATCGCGACCCCCGGCATGCCGTGCACAACGGACGTTTCTTTATTTTGCGCGATGGTGATGGCCCCCTGATCGCGCAGGAGACGTAATTCCTGCGCGCCGTCTCTGCCCATGCCGGTGAGCAGCACGGCAATGACGTTTCCGCCATAGACCGACACCAGCGAGCGAAACAGATAGGAGACGGACGGGCGTAAACTATGCTCCACGGGGTCGAGCGCCAGGGCGATCCGTTTGTTGAGCGCCACGCCCATCTGCAAATCATCCGGGGCGATGTAGATATGCCCAGGAAGCATTTCCTCCCCTTGTTTCGCCAGTTGGACGAGGGGTGAGGCTTCGGTCTTCAGCCATTGGACCAAACTCGAAGTGAATCCCTTAGCGATGTGCTGGACGATCAAGATCGGAACCGGAAACGTGCGCGGGAGCGCGGCCAAAATGGTTCGCAGCACTGGGGGCCCGCCTGTGGAGGCCCCAATCGCCACCAGTGAGATTTCCTTGGGTCGAGGCGGTGGTGGTGTGACCACCAGAGCCGAGGTCGGGGAGAGGCGTGAGGAAGACGGAGGAGCCTTCAGCAGCAGGGTCAGGTTGTCCACGCGCCGCGACCGCGGCCAGCGGCGGATGACTTTGACCTCGGACATCAACTTCACGGTTTGGATCAGTTGTCGCGCCACCTCTTCACTCTCAGGGAGCCCGATGCTGGGCTTACTGACACCGGCTACGGCCCCAGCCTCCATCGCGCGAAAGGTCAGGTCCGCGCTCTCGGCATCCCAGTATTCACTGACGATGACCACCGGGAGCGGGATGGTTTCCATGATCTGGCGGGTCACTTCCAGGCCATTCATGTCCGGCATGCGCAGGTCCATGGTGACCACGTCGGGCTTGTCCCGAGCCAGAAAAGCCAGGGCCTCGGCTCCGCTGGTGACCGCGCCGACAACCGAGATATCTGGGTCAGCCTTGAGCAGGCCCACTAAGAGCGTGCGCTGCACCAGAGAATCCTCGACGACCAACACGCGAATCACAATAGGTTCCTCATTTGTAGTCAGTGTTCAGCTATCAGCAGTCAGCCAGAGCTGAAAGCTGACGGTTGCATGCCGCCTCTCATTTTTTTACGCCGCCATTGCCGGAATAAACCGTTGCACGGTGGTTAAGAGATCGTTTTGCGTGAAGTCCCCTTTAACGATATAGGCACTCGCTCCCGCTTCCATCCCACGGGCACGATCCTTGGGCGATTCCAAGCCGGTGACGAGCACGACCGGCAGATGCAGATGTTTGTCCTGCGTGCGCAGTTGGGCCGTCAACTCAAAGCCGTTCATGCGCGGCATCTCCACGTCCGACACCACCAGGTCGAAACTCCGTCGCCCTAACTGGCCCAGGGCATCCAGGCCATCAATGGCGGTGATGACCTCATAGCCAGCCGATTCGAGAATCCCCTTGAGCAGCATCCGTGACGTGACCGAGTCTTCGACCAGGAGGACGGCGCGTTTCCCCACCGGACGGACGACCACTTCCGCCCGCGTCGTCGATTGTCCGGCGCTGCCTTCAATCGCGGTGCGCACCAGATTGGGCACGTCAATGATGGGGACAACCTTGCCAGAGCCGAGGACCGTGACACCCGCCACGTGGGGGACGGCCTCGAGATAGGTGCCCAGGCTTTTGAACAGGGCCTCCTGTTCGTTGACGATCTGATCGACACAGAACAGCACGCGACGATCCCCACTGGTGAGG
>JANMSE010000008.1:0-9996 GCA_031389045.1 Deltaproteobacteria bacterium
CAATGGGAACACGGACGCGTTTGTCGTGAAGGTCAAGGCCAATGGCAGTGGGTTTGACTACGCCGGGTATATTGGTGGAAGTCAGCTTGACCAAGGCAACGGTATTGCGGTGGACCCAGTAGGCAACGCGTATGTGACAGGCCGGACTGATTCGGACCAAGCGACGTTCCCAGAGGTGCAGGGCCCCGATCTTACATACAATCTTTCCACCGATGTGTTTGTGGCCAAGGTGACCTTCGACGGCACCAGACTGGTCTACGCTGGATACCTTGGCGGGAGTAGCGATGAGTTAGGTTTCGGAGTTGCCGTCAATTCCCGTGGCGACGCCTATTTCACGGGTCGAACAGGCAGCGCCGGTTTTCCGGCGCGCATTGGTCCAATCCTCACGCCGCCTATGAACTATCAGACGTTTGTGACAAAAGTCGCGACCTATCCCTTGGTTGGCATTGGGGTATTTCTCCCGAGCACAGGGGCATGGGCTCTCGATGTGACCCGCAACGGGCGGTGGGATGGCTGTGTCGTTGATGACTGCCAGGGGCCGCTTGGCTCTAGCCTCGCCCGTCCGGCCGTAGGCGATTGGGACGGCAGCGGCATTGCCAAGATCGGCGTTTTCTACCCCAACGCGACGGCGGCATCGAATGTGTGGCGACTCGATAAGAACGGCGACGGGGTATTCACCAACTGCACCCAGGATCGCTGCGCAGGTCCCTTCGGTGCACTTGGGGACATTGCGGTGGCGGGTGACTGGACTGGCACCGGTGTAGTGAAGACCGCCAAAATTGGCGTGTTTCGTCCCGGTAATCAGCGGTGGTATCTCGATCTCAACAATAACGGCCTCATGGATGACGTGGTACGTGGCCCCTTCGGACTCTCTACGGATAAGCCTGTGGTTGGAGATTGGACAGGCAATGGCATCGCCAAAATTGGCGTATTTCGTCCCAGCACCGGACTCTGGTACCTGGATAGTGATAACGATGGCGTGTTGGAGGCCTGTGGGACGGTGGGGATTATCTGTCGAGGACCCTTTGGGACTGCAACAGACAAGCCCATTGTCGGGGATTGGACGGGGGACGGGCGCGCCAAGATTGGCTTTGTCCGCCCCAACGCTACACTGAACAATCTGCAATGGTTCCTGGATCGCAACAGCAACGGGGTGTGGCAGGGCTGCGGGGTGGATCTGTGCCGGGGACCATTCGGCGCGGCCACGGACACACCCGTGGTAGGCGCGTGGTAGAGCACAGCAACCTGAGCGCCGGGGAATGAACCCCTCGGCACACGAGGCGCGCAATGACCCAAGGGCTTAACGCAGTGCCATTGCCGATGAGGGGATCGGAGATTGGTTGCTATTTTTGCCTTTTGCTTTTTTGCCTTTTGCTTTGCCGTTCATGCATGACTCTCGGTGGCACGGCGGACTATCGTCACGCCATCGCACCGTAATCCGGAGGTTTTATGTATCGGTCTTCTCTCTCTCAGCTTCTCTCTACTGGAGTGCGGGTGAGTGTCGCCGCGCTCGTCCTCTTGCTTGCTCACAGCCCGGTGCACAGCGCGCCATTGGGCACGGCCTTTACCCACAAAGGGGAATACAAACCCGGTGGGACCGCCGTCACGGGGGTCTATGACTTTCAGATTGTCCTCTTCAACGTCGCCACCTTAGGGATGCCCATTGTGAGCCCGGTCACTCATGAGAATGTGCCGGTGACACAAGGCAACTTCACGGTCGAGATCAACTACGGGGCCCCGCCGTTTGCCACGGCCACGCAGTACTGGTTGGAGACGCGAGTACGACCGGGGATCTCGACGGGTGCATTTATGGTGGTGGGACGGCAGAAGCTGAATGCGGTGCCATACGCGTTGAACGTGCGTACGTTGCCGCCGGGGATCGTGACGGGGACGAGCATTGCTCCCAATGCGGTGGGGCCGGTAGCGATCTTGGACAACAGCATCACGGCCACGGACATAGGCACCAACGCGGTAGGTCTCACCGAGATCAACCCCATGCAGGTACAAACGCGGGTTACCGGGGGATGTCCAGCAGGACAGAGCCTGCGCGCGATTGCGCAGAATGGCACGGTCATCTGTGATGCCGGGGGCAGCACTGCCTGGCGGTTATTGGGCAATGCGGGGACGAATCCGCTCTCCCACTTCCTGGGCACGACGGATAATCAACCGCTGAACTTTCGGGTCAACAATCAACGGGTGTTACAGCTTGAGCCTAATGCGATCAGTCCCAACCTTATCGGCGGGCATGCTGCCAACTTTGTCACGACTGGAGTGCGCGGGGCCACCATTGGTGGAGGTGGGGTACCGACTGGAGACACGGATCCAATTTTTTCCGGAGAAGGACCGAACCGAGTGACAGATGCGTATGGGACAGTGGGAGGGGGGTATAACAACCAGGCCGGAAATAATGAAGGAACGACCTTTGACCAGACTTTTACTACCGTGGGCGGAGGCTGGGGCAATATCGCGAGCGGCGCTTACGGTACGGTGGCAGGGGGGTGGGGCAACACCGTAAACGGTGCATTTAGCACGGTGGCGGGAGGACAAGGCAACATCGCAAGCGGTGCTTACGGTACGGTGGCGGGGGGGTGGGGCAACATCGCGAGCGGCGATTACAGCTTCGTAGTTGGACGTCTGGCCAAGAATGCTGACCCCACTCACGATGGCGTGTTTATGTTCGCCGACTCCCAATTCATCGAGTTTCTTAGCGCCGGCCCCAATACCTTCAACGTGCGCGCGCAAGGCGGCATGCACCTCAACACCCAAACCAATCTCTTCTTTGGCGCGCAAACCCGCCAGATGCTCACTCTGTGGAATGTGCCAGGTGTCGACAACTATGGCATCGGAGTCCAGGCCGGCACGCTCTACTTTCGCACCGGTGACCATTTTTCGTGGTTTCGTGATGGCGTTCACCATGATGGGACGTTCCAGCCCGGTGCCGGCGGCACTGAGACCATGCGGTTGGACGCCAGCGGCAACCTCAGTATCCGCGGCGCATTCGGCTCGTTGAGTGACCGCACCATGAAGACGGACTTTACGGCGGTCAACTCACAAGAGGTGCTGGAGCAGGTGATCGCGCTGCCGATTCAGAACTGGCGCTATAAACACGACCAGGGCACGCGCCACATCGGGCCGGTGGCGCAGGATTTTCACGCGGCGTTCGCGGTGGGGACGGATGACAAACATATCGCCACGGTGGATGCCGATGGGGTGGCGTTCGCCGCGATTCAGGGATTATACCGAAAGGGAGAACAAGAGAACGCCAAGCTGAGGGCGGAGAATGCGAAAATGAAAGCGCGGCTGGCGGCGCTCGAAGCAGAAGCAACCAAACACGCGAGAACACACGCGCGCGTAGAAGCACTGGAAGCACGGTTTGAGCGCATGTTCCAGGCGCGGGCAGGAGAATAAGAGCGCCCCAGCGAACCGGGGGGTAAAACCCCCGGCGAGAGGGGGCATGGAGGAGGTTTCTCCCACGACAAAGTTTCGCTTAACTTAATGCCATTGCCCAGAAGGGCGATGGGACTCCGCTGTCACCTATGGATTGAGGCGGCATACACTCCTGCTCTGGTCGTGTATGCGATGCATCCCCCACACCTATTCGCGGGAGAAGCAAGACCGATCAGGGAGTTTGGCGAACACGGCGGCAGTGCGCATACCGCGTCAGCCCTGAGGAAAACCTACACCCCGTAGCGACCGTTGTCCCGCTTGACCCGCTTGCGTTTGAACAGCTCTCCCAGTCGGCGCTGGACGCTCTCCGATTTTATATTGCTGTCCGTCGCGGCTAGGGCTTTGGCGATCTCGACAGGGGCGATCAGCTTGCCTTTGTTGGCGCCCAGGTGGGCCAAAATCCGCTCACCTAACGTCACCACGACGGGGGCGGCTGCGGAAGCGCTCTTCACCGGCGCGGGGGTACTCTTCACCGGCGTAGGGGTACTCTTCACCGGCGCCGCGGCTTTTTTCACCGACGCCGCCGGACTTTTCATCGGGACATCGGCACTTTTCGCTGGCTCGCTAGAGCCGGTCATCACGGTGAGCGCTCTGTTGCGTTTGTTGATCTCCTTCTCCAAGTTCACGATCTCTTCTCGTAACATTGACACTGCATCTGCCATCTCTTTCCTCCTTAACCTGCGCTCACACATTCAGGGTGCCTTCCCCACTCACTACCAGTCACCCCATTGGCGCGCGGTTCACTGTTTGTATTCGCATACCACGCCCAGCCCATCTCCGCCAAGTCCCTGCTCGCGTGAATGTCCCCCCCCGTCCCTATCTCGCACTAGTTCCGTGGCCCCCACCTTTTAGGGTCGGGTTAGCGAGGCTTCGTTTCGTCAACCTGACAATTCATCTTGTGACGGCGGCGGGGAGCGGTGTAAGGTGGTGCGGCAATCGAAACGCGGAGACACGTAAGAAAGGAGACTGTGTGATGATGGACTTGCATTATTGGCCTACTCCCAATGGGAAGAAGGTCACCATTTTGTTGGAAGAATGCGGCATGCCGTACAACCTGGTGCCGTGCAACATTGGTCGCGGGGATCAGTTTCAGGATGCCTTCCTCAAAATCTGCCCGAATAACCGCATGCCCGCGCTGGTTGACCATGAGCCGCTCGGCGGCGGCGCGCCGCTCAGCATCTTCGAGTCAGGCGCGATTATGATGTACATCGCCGAAAAGGCGGGCAAGTTCTACCCTCAAGACGTGCGGGGGCGGTACGACGTGAACCAGTGGATTCTCTGGCAAATGGCTAACCAAGGGCCCAAGAGTGGCGAGTGTGGCCACTTTCGCCGTTTGGGACCCGACCAGGGCGATCAAACGTATGCCATCCGCCGGTTCACGGATGAGGTCAATCGGCTCTTGGGGGTACTGAACAATCAGTTATATACCCACCGCTACCTGACTGGAGACACCTACACAATCGCCGATATGATCTGTTATCCGTGGCCGGTCAACTGGAAAGCCCAAGGGCAGGACATTGAGGAGTTCACGTATTTCAAGCGCTGGTTCGACGAACTGTCGGCACGGCCCGCCGTGCAAAAAGGGATGGCCGCTGGCAGCGCGTGGGCGGAAGACATGACCAAGTTGCCCAAGGAAGAACAGGAGCGCCGCCGCAAGTTGCTCTACAACCAACGGGCCAGGCCAGTTCCGGCGTAGCGAGTGTTCACGCTGCGATCCCTCCACATCTTCCTCTTCGTGTCCGTCAACGACCTTCACCGAAGAAGAAGGCGTGGATATGTCTCCATAAAAAGGCGAAAGCCCTGAGGGCGTGTCCCTTCAGGGCTTTCAGAGGTTGCGGGGCTAGGATTTGAACCTAGGACCTCGAGGTTATGAGCCTCGCGAGCTACCGGGCTGCTCCACCCCGCGCATCGAAGAAAAGAAAGCGACACAGGGGGGCTGTGTCGCGTGCAGGCTTTGTACAGTTCGTCCTTGGTGAAGTCAAGCCGGGAGGCGGAACTGAAGGCGAAACACTGTCGCCAGCTAGGAGAAGTCGACAACCGGCAGGGTGCTTTTTACCTGGGAAAGTGGCCGTCTTGGTCGCTGCGGCGCGGGCGGGCTGCCCGCGCTTCCAGCCGCGGGAATTTTCACTGGGCGTGCCCGTTCTCGTTCTGGAGCCCTTTTGCCCGGTCCCCTGCCCGCCGCTTGCTTCAAGGCGAGCACTTCATCGGCGGTCAGGGGCCGATATGCACCAATATCAAGGTCCGTCAGCACCAGTGGCCCAAAGCTCACGCGAATCAGTTTTTCCGCGCGGTGCCCCACCGCTTCACACATCCGCCGGACCTCGCGGTTCTTCCCCTCGCGGAGCGTGATCGCTAGCCAGGTCTTCTGGTCGTTGCGCCGCAAGACGCCAACTTCGGTGGTGCCGGTGCGGGTGCCGTCCTCAAGCTGTACGCCCGCCCGCAGCCGGTTGAGGGTCTCGACCGTCGGGCTGCCGGTAATCTTCACATGATAGGTGCGGGGCATCTGATAGCGCGGGTGTAGTAACCGTTCGGTGAGGTCCCCGTCATTCGTCAGCAGCAACAGTCCCGCCGAATCATAATCAAGCCGCCCAACTGGGAACACCCGCTGGCGCACCTTGCGCAGCAGCTCGCGCACCGTGGGGCGGCCTTCCGGGTCTTTTAACGTGCAGACCACCCCGACCGGCTTGTTCAGCAGGAAATAGACCGGCGCTTCGGAAAAGACGAGCGGCTTGCCATCGACGAGAATCTTATCCCGCCGCGGGTCCGCCATCGTCCCCAGACGGGTGACCGTTGCGCCATTCACTTGGACTCGACCCATCTGGATCCACACCTCCGCTGTCCGGCGCGAGGTCAGCCCCGCTCGACTCAGCAGTTTCTGCAATCGTTCCGTCCCTGAGAGCTTCGCCGACGGGGAGGGCTTCGCTAAAGGGGTTGTGTGTGGGCTCATGAATCTCCGGCAAGGGGGGCAAACTGCCCAAGTCGTTTAGTCCAAATAGTTCGAGAAACTGCGGCGTGGTGCCATACACCCACGGGCGGCCCGGCACGTCTTTTCTCCCCATGACCCGCAGCAGCTTCTTGGTCAATAAGGAGTTCAACACGCCATCCACGTCCACCCCGCGCACCGACTCAACCTCGGCCTTCGTGAGGGGTTGACGGTACGCGATAATCGCCAGCGTTTCCAGTGAGGCACGGCTCAGCTTGCTGGGTTTCTCTTGGACGAATTTTTTGACGTACTCCGTGTTCTCGGCGGCGGTGCGAAACTGGTAGCCCCCGGCGACTTCCATCAGGCGCACCCCGCGCTCTGGACCCGCGTATTCCGCCACGAGTTCTCCCATCGCGGGTTTGACCTCGGCTTGCGCCACGCCAATGACTTCCGCCAGGCGTCGGAGTGAGACCGGGGTCCCGGCCACGAACAACACGCTTTCCACCACCGCCTTGATTTCAGATGTCATCATAGATGCTCCAATGCTTCAGGAAGCGGGGCATCGGCACTCACCGCCAGTGCCATGGTGATCGGCCCAAACCGTTCCTCTTGTTGAATATGCACCATGCTCGTGCGCACCAGCTCCAGCAGCGCCAGAAAAGTCGTGAGAATCTGTAAGCGGGTCGAGCCGGGCGGAAAGACGTCGGAGAACAACATCTGCCGCCGCTCCCGCAGGGTGTCAAGAATGGCAATCAAGCGTTCGCGCAGGGAGATATGCTCAAGCATCACCTGATGGACCACTCCCGGCGCGGCGCGCTTCAGCACATCTTGTAACGCATCCAAGAGATCACCCAATGAAACATCGTAGAGGGCCTCTCCTTCGATCTCGGTGTCATCACGCATCGGGGGCCGGGCGAAGACATCGCGTTCGAGCAGATCGCGGCGGCCCAACATTTCCGCTGCTTCCTTGAACCGTTGATACTCAAGGAGTTGGCGGGTGAGTTCCGCCCGTGGGTCCTCGCCGTCCTCGTCCTCGGCGGTCTCGTCCGTTGGCAGGAGGAGCCGCGATTTGAGGTGCAGCAGCGTCGCGGCCATGACCAGATATTCGCCCGCGACATCAAGGTCGAGCTGCTGCATGAGTTCGAGATAGGCGAGGTATTGATCGGTAATGGTGGCAACGGGGATATTGGACGGATCGACCTCATTCTTCTTGACGAGGTGAAGCAGCAGGTCGAGCGGTCCCTCGAAAACGCCGAGTTTAACGCGGTACAACATAACAACAGCTTTTAGCTCTCAGCGGTCAGCTTTCAGCAAAGAAAGGGAGACTTGAGGCTTGAGACTTGGGGCTTGAAACCCGAAACCTGAAACCCGAAACCCGAAACCTCTCAGGTGGTGCCTCAGACTCCCACCACCTCACGCACTTCGGTCATGGTTGCCACAGCCACGGCACGTGCTTTGTGTCCGCCTTCGACGAGCACATCACGGACGTCGTCGCGGTGTTGCTCCCAATAGGCGCGCTTTTCACGGAACTTTTCCAGGTCCGCGAGCACATGGCGGATCATTACTTTCTTACAATCAAGGCAGCCAATGTCAGCGGTGCGACAACCTTTGCTGACAAACTCCAGCTCTTCCGCCGTGCAGTAGAGCCGGTGCAGGTTAAAGGCTGGGCAGTCCGCCGGTTCCCCCGGATCACGGCGACGCGCGCGCCGGGGATCGGTCGCCATCCGCGAGAGTTTGGCATCAATGTCCGCCGGGGGTTCGGAGAGGATCACCGCGTTGCCATAGCTCTTGCTCATCTTGCGGCCATCGGTGCCAGGGATCTTGGGAATCTCGGTGAGCAGTGGCTGCGGCTCAGGAAAAATTTCACGGTACAGGTTGTTGAAGCGGCGCGCGATTTCGCGGGAGATTTCGATATGCGGCACTTGGTCCACTCCCACCGGCACGCGGTTCGCCTTGTACATCAGAATGTCCGCGGTTTGCAGCACGGGATAGCCAAGTAACCCATAGTTAATTTTGGTTACTTCGCTCTCATCGTCCGATTGGATAAAGCCGAGTTCGCGGGCCTGTTCCTTCACCGTCGGATTGCGAATCAGCCAGGGGGTAGGCGTAATCATCGAGAAGATGAGGTGGAGTTCCGCGTGCTCTTTCACATCGGATTGGCGGAAGATCACCGACTTGGTGGGATCAAGACCGACGCTCAGCCAGTCGATCACCATCTCCTCGGTGCTCTCGCGAATGGTGGCGGCGGTGACATTGCCGGTCGTCAACGCATGCCAGTCGGCGACAAAGAAGAAACAGCGATAACTTTCTTGCAGACGCACCCAATTGGTCAGGGTGCCATGCAGATGGCCAAGATGTAATTTCCCAGTGGGACGAAAACCGCTCACAATCGTTTCAGTCATTCCGCGATCCTATAACAAAATGTTCAAGAGAAAGGAGGTCACTGGCTGTAAGACCATGCTCAGTTTCCCCGACATGACTAACAACAGGATAATCAACATGCCATACGGTTCGAGGCGCGTGAGGGCGAGGGCTGGCCCGCGCGGGAGCAGTCCGGTCGCGACCCGCCCCCCATCCAGCGGCGGCAGCGGCAACATATTGAAGACCGCGAGCCCAACATTCATCAGCACAAACAAGTACAGGATGCGGATCGCGACAATGAGTCCCAATGCCGCCACGCCGTCGGTTGAGGTTTGCGCTGCTGGTAACAAGAAGAGGTGCAACACCAGCGCCGCGAGCCCGGCTAACAACAGGTTCATCCCTGGTCCGGCGAGCGCCACTAAGACCATATCGCGCCGGGGATGATGCAGATTGAGAAAGTTCACAGGGACCGGTTTAGCGTAGCCAAAGAGGAACGGAGCACCGCTCACGATTAACAGCAACGGCATGATGATCGTGCCGAAAAGATCGATGTGGGCGATGGGATTGAGCGTAAGTCGGCCAGCCTGGGCGGCGGTCGGGTCTCCGAGACGATAGGCGACATAGCCATGCGCGATTTCGTGAAAGATCACTGCGATCAGCACAGGCCCGGCCCACAACAGAATTTTCGGCAACATTGATGATGCAGGATCCATTGGCGGCACTGTACAGACGGGGCCAGTCCAGGGCAAGTCTCGGGCAGGTCTCTGCAAGTCTCTGCAAGTCTCAGGCAAGTCGAAGATCAGTCGTAGACCGTCTGGGACTTGCCCGTGACCGGCCCCAGACTTGCCCGTGACTGGCCCTAGACTTGCCTGAGACTTGTTTTAGACTGCCCTCCCATGAACCCAACGCGCAGTGAGTCATCACCAGAAATCGCGAAAGAAGCCCAATCCGGCCTCGCGCCGTGGTCCGTGGCGGAACTCCCCGCGCCACCTATCGCCAAAGGCATGAAGTTCCTGGGCATCATCGGCCCCGGCGCGATCATTCTTGGCACGTCGATCGGCAGTGGCGAATGGTTGCTGGGACCCGCCGCCTTTGTGAAATATGGCATGTCGCTCCTGTGGGTCACGAGCGTCGCGGCTTTTTTGCAGACCGTCCTCAACACGGAATTGATCCGTTACACCTTGTATACCGGCGAGCCCGCGCTGGTCGGCTTCATGCGCACCAAACCCCACGCCACGTTCTGGGCATGCTTTTATTCGTTCCTG
>JANMSE010000047.1:0-3082 GCA_031389045.1 Deltaproteobacteria bacterium
CTACCGAGGCTGACAGCCACGCAGCTCTGGCTATGGTGCTGAGCTATATGGGCCGGTCGGAGGACGCCCTGGAGGCCGCCGCCCAGGCGCTGCGCCTGAAGCCCTTTATTGCGGACGAACACTTAAACAGCGTCGGCACTGCCTATGCGGTGGCCGGGCACTACGAGGAGGCGGTTGCCCCTTTGCAGCGCTATCTCAGTCGTTACCCCAATATACTGCATATCCATCTCATGCTGGCTGCGGTCTACAGCGAGTTAGGCCAAACCGCCGAGGCGCGGGCGGAGGCCGCTGAAGTCCTGCGGCTCAATCCCACCTTCTCACTCGAAGTGCACAAGCAGCGCATGCCGATCAAAGATCCAGCGGTATTGGAGCGGCATATTGTCGCGTTGCGCAAGGCGGGACTGAAGTGAATTGAGAATTGTGAATTGAGAATTGTGAATGGGGAAATAGAAATAGACTGAAGGGAGAGGAAGTGAAGAGTGAAGAATAGGAAAAGAGTGTTGGGTAAAAGAGGAGGGTCTTTTCAGTTTTACGTCTCCAGTTAGCGCTCAGCAGTCAGCGCTCAGCTTCGGTATCGATCTCGCAGATTGGCTTGCTCTGGCCAGCGTGCTACCTTCAGCCCAAAGAAGAAATCGGAGAATACTCATGTCGCCTCGCGCTGATCTTGCGCTGTATGACCGTGATGGTCAGTTGACTGTCGCAGTTGAAGTCAAAAACAAACTCGGGACGTCCGCCGAATGGGCGGCGAAGTTACGACGCAACCTGCTTGCCCATGGCGGCTTTTACGGCGGCTCCTTTTTTCTGCTGGTCACGCCGGATCGGGTCTATCTGTGGAAGGGGGCTGACGCCGAACCTGACCTGAGCCCGCCGACCTATGAGATCGATGCGACGCCGCTCTTTGCCGCTTACTTCACACGAGCTGGAGCCCTACCAGGTGAGATGAGCAGCCAGGCGTTTGAGTTGGTGGTAGCGGCCTGGTTAAGTGAACTCGTCAGGTCGGAAGAGCGACCGAAGGATCTCGCCGACACACGGCGCTGGCTGGCGGAGTCTGGTCTCCTCAGTGCGGTGAAAAACGGCCGCATTGAGTACGAAGTGGCCGCGTGAACATCTACGTCGAGACCAATTTCATACTTGAGCTTGCCCTGCTCCAAGAACAACATGCGAGCTGCGCAGAGATCATGCGCCTATGCGAAACTGGGAGCGCACGGCTCGTTATCCCCGCGTACTCTCTCGCGGAGCCATACGAGACGCTGACGAGACGGCACAGGCAACGCAAGCAAATGAAAGCTGCGCTCGACGATGAGCTGAAACAACTGATACGCACTGCTGCCTACGCGCACCGCCTCAGCGGATGGCAAGAGGTAACCGCTTTGCTCATTGATAGTGCCGATGAAGAGGCCAAGCGCCTCGATAGCACACGCTCTCGGCTCCTCAAGATCGCCGACATCATCCCACTCGAAGCGCGGACTCTGGAAGAGGCGGTCCGCTATCAGACAGTCCACAAGTTGTCTCCACAAGACGCATTGGTTTATGCGGCAGTCCTCTTGCATCTCAAGCAAGACAAGCCGTCACAGAGCTGTTTCTTGAATAGGAATTCGAAAGACTTTGACGACCCGGACATTGTCGAGGAACTGAACACCTACAACTGTAAGCTGTTGCCGCGCTTCGATACCGGTCTTCAGTTCATTCTCAGTGCCGTATCCTAAGCAGGAAGCAGTCATCCGTTTGACAACCTGGAAGAGTCAGGACGATAATCGCTTCCGGGGAGGGTGAGATATGGAGCGCAAGCTCACCGCCATCTTCAGCGCCGATGTCAAAGGCTACAGCCGCCTCATGGGCGATGATGAGATCGCCACCGTCCGCACCTTAACCGCCTATCGGGAGGTGATGACTGCGCTGATCCACACCCACCACGGCCGAGTCGTCGACTCGCCAGGCGACAACCTCTTGGCCGAGTTTGCTAGCGTGGTGGATGCCGTGCAATGCGCGACAGAGATTCAGCAAGCGTTTGTTGTTCGCAATGCCGAGTTACCGACACACCGCCAGATGGCATTTCGCATTGGGATCAATGTAGGAGATGTCCTCACCGAAGACGGCCGCCTCTATGGTGATGGGGTGAACATCGCCGCTCGCGTAGAAGGCTTAGCCGACGTTGGGGGCATCTGTATCTCGGAAGCAGCCTATACCCAGGTCAAGAATAAGCTGACGCTGGCGTATGAAGACATTGGTGAGCAGCAGGTCAAGAACATCGCTGAGCCAGTGCGGGTGTATCGGGTGCGATGGGAGGACTCAGAAAATCAACAAGCAGAGGACTCGGCAAGTCAAAAGACAGAGGACTTGGCAAATCAAAAGTCAAAAGTCAAAGGGCAAAAGTCAAAAGTTGAAAATAGCGTGGGCAATTCCTATCGTTCCTGGTCAGTCGTGGCTCTCGCCGGAGCGCTGCTCATCGCGGCAACATTCGTAGCCGTTCGACATCTGTCCTTTCCCACCCCTAGCACCCAACCCCCAACCCCCAGCACCCAAGCCGCACCAGCGGCGCTTCCCCTGCCCGACAAACCCTCCATCGTTGTGCTGCCGTTCGTCAACATGAGCAAAGACTCAGAGCAAGAGTATTTCAGTGACGGCCTCACCGAAACTCTTACCGGCGATCTCTCCAAAATCTCTAGCCTCTTTGTCATCGCTCGCAACTCCGCCTTCACGTACAAAGGCAAGGCGGTGAAGGTGCAAGACGTCGGGCGCGAGATGGGGGTACGCTACGTGCTGGAAGGCAGCGTGCAGAAGGCTGGGGAGCAGGTGCGGATCACCACGCAGTTGATTGATGCCACCACCGGCTATCACCTGTGGTCTGAGCAGTATGACCGGCCACTCAAGGACATCTTTGCGCTGCAAGACGAGATCGTGCAGAAGATCGTGACCACGCTGAAGCTGCAGCTCACGTTGCAAGAGCAAGGATGGGTCCCGCAGGTGAGCGGCGAGATCCAGAGGAAATGATCGCGTCCGGGACCGTAGGCCCCGGCACCTTCACCACGATCCCAGCCTGCACGGCGAGCGTCGCGAGCGCCACCGCGCCGACATTGACGAC
>JANMSE010000077.1:0-4161 GCA_031389045.1 Deltaproteobacteria bacterium
CCTCAGTTGCTTTGGCTAAGGGATACTGCTCTTTCTTGAAGTCGAGAGTCGTACTTTCTTCTTCGTAGAGGAGTTGCTCAAATAGCTCGTTGTTCATGGTTAACCTTGGGCGCTTAGCCACTGTGGGAGTTCTCAATCATCCATACCCCATTACCTCATTGTCACCTACACCTTTCTGCTGGGCTTGCATGAAAAAGGGAACTCGCGAAAGGATACAGGGCGCTGAGAGGAAATCGCGGGCAATCTTGCCTGCCGGTGATCACCTGTCTTCTTGGCTCGTCGTGAGAGGAGTCTCATTATGTCGTATATGCGTGGCGACATTTACATTTGGGCGGACAGTACCAATGTCCATTTTTGGTCTCGTGATGGATATGATGGCTGGGACGACGCAGTCTGGAACAGCCCTGACGAGGCTCCAGGAGCATCTGGCGTCGCCTTGCCGCAAACGGTGGTGGATGAATACGTGGTCATGCGCATGGCGGAGATGCTCAATGAGGGTTGTGTCATAACCGCTATTGAGCAGGCATTGCGGAAATTCAGTGGTAATGGTGGCTGCCTAGCTCTGGCCGAGCATGCGGGGATTCTCCGCGAGGTCGCCGCGAAAGTCGTGGCCAAACCACGAGAAGACTGAGAAAGAACGAGGTAACGCATGCTGCTCAAAACAGACCTCACGCTTCGTCCCTACACTCTTGACGATATTCCCGCCGCCTATGAAGCCATCATGGCCTCCGTGAAGGAAATCCAGCCCTTCATGCCCTGGTGTCATCCTGGCTACACCCTCCATGAGCTACGCACATGGGTGGAGACCCAAATCGCGCAACGCCAAGCAGGCAACGTTTTTGAGTTTGTGATGGTCACGAGCGACGGCGAACTAGTGGGTGGATGTGGACTGAATTCCATCGACTGGGAGAATCGCCGCGCAAACCTTGGTTATTGGGTCCGCTCCTCGGCAACGCGTCGTGGGGTGGCCACCACCGCGACTCGGCTCCTGGCACGATGGGGATTCGAGAACACGAAGCTCAATCGTCTGGAACTGATTATTTCAACCAAGAATCTCGCGAGTCTACGGGTAGCGACGAGAGCGGGCGCGGTACATGAAGGTATCCTCAGAAGTCGGCTCTTGCTGCACGGCGAAACCCACGACGCGGAAGTCTTCTCTTTTATTCGGCACGATGTCGTGACCGCCTGACCGTCCTTTACTCAATTGTTAGGAAAGAACCAAAAGGAGCCCCAATGAACATCCCCGCTTTTCAACATTATTACGCGACGGTCAAAGAGGTTCGTTTATATTCGCCCGAAACGTGAACCCCGAAACTTTGTGACGCGCGAATTGGGAGCTTCATGCCAATGTCGATCGCTGGAAGCTCGCTAGACCTCTTTTTTCTCGCTCTCCTTGAAAGGGTCTCCCTCGCCCGTCCCTTTTCCGTAGGCGTAATCTTCCACTTGCTCAAGACGCTCTTGGAGTGGGGGGAACCGGCGCGCATTGAATAGTCGGTCATAGAGCAGCACGATAAAGATCGGTAGTAGCACGGCACTGAAAAGGGGAAGTGAATTTTTTTCCTCCGTTTCAGGGGTCACCGCATTTGGCGTGACCGTTTGGGCGACCGCGCGGGGTTGACTGTTGAGTTGCTCGACTTTTGTCCCAAGTTCTTGCACCTGCGACTGCAAGAATAAGTACTGATCCAGGAGCACGCTTTCGCTGGGGAGGCGTGAACGTTCCTGGGCTATGAGCTTGGAGAATTCCGCGATCTTCTTCTCGGTCCCTTCCAGAATGCGCGTAAGCGTTTGGAGTCGTTGATCGAGATTACTTGGTGAGGCACTGCCCTTTTGCGCTTGTGCTTGCCCGGTTGCCGCCGTTCCTGGAGGCGGCATTTGGGGCGTCGGCGGCTTCTGGGGCGTTGAGCCGGCTGGAGGAGTTTGAGACATGGCCCAGTAGGGCGCTCCCAACAGGAAGGTGAACAACACGGCGGTTGCACTACTCAATAAAAAAACGAAACGTAGTTCTCGGCTCTTCATAACGTTTGCTCTCCACGTGTTAAACGGTGAGTTGTTCCCAATCGACATCGACAGCATCAAGCGCCAAAGCGAGGCCGCCATTCGATCCGGCGAACACGGGATCCTCGACGATGCGGACCTTCCCGTGCCCCACTTGCACGAGAGCTTCTTGCAAGTGCTGTCCCAATCCCACAATGCGTGATCCACCGCCCGCCAGGATAATGCTGTTGCGGACCCGTTCTTGATACTCGGGCTCCACCCGAGAAAGCAGGTCGAGCATGGTTTCAGAGATGGGCGGCAATAGTTGCTCACAGGCGGTGCGGACTTCGTTGGTGATATCGAGCGCGGTCGGTTTGCCATTGACGGGAACGGTCACCACCGCCCGCTGTTTGGGTTCGCCGACGAAACTCCACTTCTCTTTCCATTCCCGGATCATGTGGATTGAGAATTGCGCTCCCGGATGTTGCTCCTTGACCAGTTTGGCGAGTTGTTCATCGACGGTATCGCCGGCGGTCGTTACGCTCCGTTGATCCTCGTCGGTGGGGTAGCGCCCATTCATCACGCAAAAGTCGGTGGTGCCCGCGCCGATGTCGATAATCATCGAGTGCAGCAACTCCTCCAAGCCATACGCCACGGCAAAGGGCTCCGACACAATCATCAGCCCATCGACCGTGCCTTTCAGGACCTCGCGAAGCATGTGTTTGCTGGCGCGGAGTGCCCCAGCCGGGACGCCGACGACCGCGTGAATCTTGCGTGGTCCGTCCGCGCCGGATTGGCCTTTCGCGAGCTCCACCAGATGACGCAGGAGTTCGTGCACCGCGGCGACATCCTTTTCCGAGCCTTCCTTCACCACCCCTTTCTCCAACGGGCGGCGTAAGTCGAGCATCGAACGCTTGTCGAGGGCTTCGCGGCCAATCAGCACTGGCTTTTTGACCACTTTGCGGGCGACCATATCGACTGGCCAGCCCACGTAACTCTCAATCACATGGTGTTCTCCGTTGGAAGCGGAAATGGCACTGTGCGAAGTGCCAAGATCGACCCCGACATAGAGGATGTCACTTTTTTGACTCATGGGTGTTCGTTTCCTTTCTCGGTGGAGTGCTGGAGGGCGGTGGCATAGGCGAGGATGCCACGAAAGAGGGCGTGGGCGATCTCTTGCCGATACCACGGGCTCGCGAGGAGTTTGACCTCTTCGGGATTCGATAAGCACGAGACTTCCGTGAGAATCGCCGGCATCTTGGTGCCAACGAGCACGGCAAACGGCGCGCTTTTGACTCCCCGGTCCTCCAGTGTGGGATTGATTGCATACAGTGCGGTCACGAGTGCCTCTTGAATGGTGGTGGCCAGCTTGTGAGATTCTCCTCTTCTGACGTCGAGGAACACGTCTTCCAATAGTTGTCGGACCTCCGCGAGGGAGTAGGCGGTCTGACTATTCTCCCGGCGCGCAAGGTGGAGCAAGGTCGGATCATCCGTGGGGCCAAGATAAAATGTTTCGATGCCGCGCAGGGTGTGCGGCATGAGCCAATTGACATGGATCGAGACGAAGAGGTCCCCTTCCCAATGATTCGCCGTCGCGGTCCGTTGATCGAGCGCGAGCGCCTCGTCCTGTTCTCGCGTCATCAAGACGGTGACCGTGGCTTCCTCAAGCAATTGGCGGAGCCGGGAGGCGATGTCGAGCGTGAGGTCTTTCTCTGTCAGACCACGAGCCGCGACCGTGCCGAGGTCGTTTCCCCCATGTCCAGGGTCAAGGACCACCTTCCTCACTGTCAGTGGGAACGCCGCCAACGTAGCCTCGGTTGGAGTGGTCAGCGGTTCGCTTGCCGTTGGTGCGAGAGCAGGACGAGGCAAAAGTGCGACACGGGAAACTGGGGCCGCCGGTAGTCGTGCCGGCTCTGGGGGGAAGAACGCGGTCCAGCGTGCATTCCCAGTGACCGCGAAAATACCCGATAAGATAACCAGCAGGCTCAGGGCGAGGAGAAAAACGAGGGCGCGGTGTTCCCAGGTGAAGCCTGTCACGCGAGCACGCTGGCGAGACCGGGGGAGCCGCCTCTGAATGAGGTCAAGATTCTCCTGGACCGCTGAATGGAGCAGCCGACGTTTGATGGTAGAAAGTTCTGGCATTGCTACGATGCACCGTTGGTGACGCTCTGAGCTTTTCCTACTGAT
>JANMSE010000083.1:0-17019 GCA_031389045.1 Deltaproteobacteria bacterium
TTCAGAAAGGCGGCGGAGAGAATAAACGGAATCCCTAACCCAAGCGAATAGGCCGCCAACAGCAGAACGCCATAGCTCAAGGTTTCCGCTGTCGCCGCGAGCGCCAAAATGCCCGCCAAGATCGGCCCCACGCACGGGGTCCAGCCAAAAGCAAAGAAAATACCCGCGACAAACGCGCGTCCCATGCCTGGCGCGACGGGTTCACCAGTCAACCGTCGCTCGCGAAGCAGCGCGGGAATCGGCAAAAACCCCGCCAAATGCAGCCCCAACACGACAATGCCAAAGCCAGCGATTTTTTTCAGGATTCCCAGATTCGCGCGGATAAGCGCCCCGACGGCGGAGGCTGATGCGCCCAGCGCGATAAAGACCAGGGAGAAGCCCAAGACGAAGGGCAGACTTTTCACCACCGCGCTCATCATCGGGCGCGAGCGCTGCTGTTGGTTGGTCAATTCATCAAAACTCATCCCGGTAATGAAAGTCAGGTATCCCGGGACGATGGGGAGGACACAGGGAGAAATAAACGACAAGAAACCGGCAAGTACGGCAATGCCAAGTCCGATGTCCATAAAATGCTCAGATTCCTTCGAGTCGAGAGAGTGTCGGGACTCTTGTGTTTTCGTGCCGCGAGAAGCGGCATGTTGTCAGTGAGGTTACGGGCTGTCATCTGGCGGAGAGGGGGGGATTCGAACCCCCGATACCCGAAGGTATACACGATTTCGAGTCGTGCGCGATCAACCGAACTCTGCCACCTCTCCGCGTGCGGGGCACCATACGGGATTTCTGTTATCCAAGAAAGCCCGGATTGCCCTCCTTCCTTGCTCTAATCAGGATTATTCATAAAGAAGGAGAATAATACGCGCTCGACTCTGTTAAGGTCTGAAGTTCTCAAGACTTTTACCCCACACGCAAAAGAGCGAGCCGATGACAGGGTTGTCCTGCACAACTCCCGCTGAATTTCCATCTGACGATCCCCTGACGGTGACTTCTGATGCGCCACACATTTCGAGTGATAGCGGGATATCGTTACTGTGCCAAAGGGGAGATCGCCTGCGGCTCAGTGAACGACTAGCGGACGTGCTCCCCGATGCCCGCGATCCGCGGGACAAGCAGTGATCGCCAACGCTATTGCTGGGGGCAAAATCGATTTCTCATCAATCGTAGCGACGGCGCAATACTTGCTCTTGTGTACGCATCGAACGGTGCTAACGTCAACGTATGGGTAGCGGGAGGGACGGCGTGCAGCAGACAATCACTCGTCTCTCTGAAGTGACACCATGAACAACAATGTCGCATCACATCTGGTTTCTGCCCTGACGCAAACGGCGTCTGAAGCAAGGCAAAGCTGCTATGGAGAAAAAACACAATGAATCTTCCATGCCGGATACGTTGCGCAGCCCTTCTCGTTCTGCCTTTCCTCATCTTCCCCGTTCGCCTCTTTGCCCAAACCGACCATTCCCCCAGCCTCGTGCCGCCCTTGAAACCACTGGTCAAATTGATTGGGTATCTCAATGCCCCAGTGCCAAAAGACAATGTCCGCCCTGTTTTGACCATCAAACTACTGGGCGACGAGAAGCGCGACATCTTCCTGTTGACCGAACTCAAAGTCATGGCTGGCCCGCTTCGGACCTCAGAGTCTATCTTGTCAGAGGTCAAACCTTACACAACGAGCTTTTATCTCCGCGCATCACCGGAAACCACCGCGCAAATTATGAGTGCCGCATCCGCCGAGCAACTCACAATTCTTGCCGAATACTCCAGCGCGGATCGCATCTTGCACGTGCAGCGTGTTGAGCGGGGAGGAAAGGACTGAGGGAAAAGGACTGCGGACTAATAAGTCGGGTGCGTTTCGCGCACCACAGAACCAGGGCCCGGCAACGGTGCGCAAGCGTACTCTTAAACCAAGGTAGCACCACGAAACTTCTGGAGAATCGACTCGAGCGGGAAGCTTGATCCCCAGAGAGAGGGAAAGAAGATGCTAGATCCTGAGCAACGCCTGTTTTCGCTCCGTCTCCTCAGTGAATCCGCGCGGCAGCAACTCTTGGTGGAATGGAATGCGACCGCCGTTGTCTCTCCACAGGAGGCCTGCCTCCACGAGCTGTTTGCCGCGCAGGCGGACCGCACTCCGGAGACCGTTGCACTGCTCTGTCGCGACCAGAGCGTGACTTATCGTGAGCTCAACTCGCGGGCCAACCAACTGGCGCACTACCTACGCGGACGAGGGGTTGGGCGCGGCGTGCTGGTTGGAATATGTGTGGAGCGGTCGATTGAAGCCGTGGTCGGTCTGCTGGGTATTCTAAAGGCTGGAGGAGCGTACGTCGCGATGGACCCGGCGTATCCAGTGCAACGAATCGTCTTCATGCTTGAGGACAGTCAGGCTCCGGTCTTACTCACCATGCGGCAACTTCGGCAGCGTGTCCCGGAATATGCTGGCGAGATCATCTGCCTTGATACAGACTGGAAAGCGATCTCGGCGGAAAGCATCGCCAATTTCGACAGCGGTGTACACTCAGACGATCTCGCCTATGTCATCTATACGTCAGGCTCGACCGGAACACCGAAGGGAGTACTTTCTCCTCACCGCGCCTCCGTGAATCGGTTTTCCTGGATGTGGCGTCAGTGGCAATTTTACCCGGGCGAGGTCTGCTGCCAGAAGACCACCCTCAACTTTGTGGATTCCGTGTGGGAGATTTTCGGACCATTATTGCAAGGCATCCAGAATGTGATCATTCCAGATGACGTGTTGGAAAATGCGGATCGGCTCATTGACACGCTAGCAGCACATCGGGTGACACGAATCGTCGTGGTTCCCTCTTTCCTCCGATTCCTGTTGGACAACATTCCTGAGCTTGGGCGCAAAGTACCTGACCTAAAAATGTGGATTAGCAGCGGGGAAGCGCTCACGCTCCAACTGGCACGACGGTTTGAGAAAAATCTTCCAAACGCCACCCTGATCAACCTCTATGGCTCGTCCGAAGTTGCTGCTGATGTGACCTCTTATGTGGTGAGGAACAGCCAGGCGCTCGATCGTATCCCGATCGGGCGTCCCATCGCCAACACACAAATTTATGTGCTCGACCCCGCATGCAACCCAGTGCCAATCGGGGTTGTGGGCGAGATTCACGTGGGAGGCGCCAATCTCGCCAAAGGGTATCTCAACAACCCGGAGCTGACCTCACGGAAATTCATTCCTGACCTTTTCGCAAAAGACCCCGCGGCGCGGCTCTATAGGACCGGGGATCGAGGCCGCTTCCTCCCAGATGGGAACATCGAATTCTTGGGGCGCGTGGACACGCAAGTGAAACTGCGCGGCATTCGTATCGAGCTCGGCGAAATTGAGAATGTCTTATGCTCACATCCATCCATGTGAACTTGATCTCCGCGCGAATCGCCTTGCGCACTTTCTCCGCGCCTTGGGCATCGGGCCAGAATGTATCGTGGGCGTGTGGATGGAACGCTCGGTGGATGCGATCATTGCCATGCTCGCCATTCTGAAAGCGGGCGGTGCGTATGCACCTTTTGATCTGTCCGCTCCGCCCGAGCGCATGGCATTTATGGTGAGCGACGCCAAAGTCGCTCTCCTTCTCACCCACAAGCGCCTCCTCACTCGACTCCCAGAGCATGGGCTACGCACCGTCTGTCTTGATAGAGGCAGTAACGATATCGAGCAACAACCTGATACTCGGCTCGGCATCTCCGTGGGTGCCGAAGATCTCGCCTATGTCATGTATACCTCAGGCTCCACGGGAGAACCCAAGGGCGTCGCGATCACCCACCGTGGGGTCGTGCGCTTGGTCAAGAATACGAACTATGCGCATTTCGGGTCCGATGAAGTGTTTCTCCAACTGGCCGCGCTGTCGTTCGACGCTTCCACATTGGAAATTTGGGGGGCACTCCTCAATGGAGGCCGCCTTGCCATCGCCCCGCCTGGCGTGTTGTCTCTGGAAGAACTCGGCACCACACTCGCTCGATATGGTGTGACGACACTATGGCTGACTGCTGGTCTCTTTCATCAAATCGTCGACCATCGGCTTGATATCCTCAGCTCGCTGCGTCAGCTCCTTGTGGGTGGAGACGTCCTCTCTCTTCTCCACGTCCAGCGCGTACTCGCCGCGCTTCCGAGCTGTCGTCTTATTAACGGCTATGGGCCGACGGAAGGCACAACCTTCACCTGTTGTCATACGATCACGCCGGTCACTGCCAAGGGGAGGACCGTCCCAATCGGTCGCCCCATTGCCAATACGCGGGTCTACGTACTCGACCATTCTCGGCGTCCCGTGCCAATAGGCGTGCCAGGTGAACTATGGATTGCGGGTGATGGGCTGGCGCGCGGCTATCTCAACCGCCCCGCACTGACAGAGGAACGCTTTATCACACAGCGATTTTCAGACACGCTCCAAGAGCGTCTGTATCGGAGCGGTGACCGTGTCCAGTGGCTCGACAGCGGAGAGATCGAGTTCCTCGGACGGTTGGACAACCAGGTCAAGGTGCGCGGATTTCGCGTCGAGCTGGGCGAGATCGAGTCCACACTGAGCCGCCATCCTCACGTGCGCGAAGTGGTCGTGCTGGCGCGGCCCGCACAGGACGGGGGCAAGCGCCTCGTGGCGTATATCGTTGCCAACGGTTCCATTGATGCCCACGACGTCCGCGCGTTTCTCGGACGCACCCTCCCCGACTATATGATGCCAACGGCATTTGTCGCGCTCGACCGTTTTCCCCTAACCGCGAACGGCAAAGTCGATCGTCACGCGTTACCAGAGCCGGAAGCAACCACCGAAATGCGCACAGCCGGTGTTGCCCCGCGCGACGAATTGGAACAACAACTCGTGACCATTTGGCGAGAGGTTCTTGCCGTTAACTCCATCGGGACCAACGACAACTTTTTCACGCTTGGCGGCCACTCGCTCCTCGCCCTACGGATGTTTGTCAAGATGGAGGAACAGCTTCACGTCACGCTGCCGCTCGCGACGCTGTTCCAAGCACCCACGATCGCAGGCTTGGCGGCTCTCCTCCGTAGGGGGGTGAAGCCGGAAGCGGGGCGGTCGTTGGTCGCTATTCAGCCCACAGGGAACCGACCACCGGTATTTGGGATACCAGGTGTGGGCGGGAACGTGATCGCCTACAACGCACTGGCGCGGCTCCTGGGACCAGATCGACCATTTTACGGTCTCCAGTCGCGGGGGCTTGATGGCATGACGACCCCACTTACGCGAATCGAGGACATCGCGGCGGCGTTTCTTCGCGAGATTCGCTCGGTACAGCCCCAAAGCCCATACTATCTTATGGGCTCATGCATGGGTGGCATTGTCGCCTATGAGATGGCGCAACAACTGCGATCAGTTGGCCAAGAGGTCGGCCTCCTCATTCTGTTAGAAACATGGCTATCAATGCAAACCTCATCGACGAGACCTCTGAAGATTGGGCAACGCATGCCGGCAATGGTTGGGTTCGTGGCAGACCGGCTCCGCCTCTACGCTGATACGCTGGCACGGCTCAGCTTCCGCGAGCGGCTGCGCTACGTGCTTGGGCGAATGAAGCTGTTGGCGGAAATGATCGCCCACCGAGATGTGTTACGGGAGGCGCGCGGGGAATTTAACCTCAGAATGGTCACGCAAGCGAATTTGCAGGCTTTCCAACAGTACCACCTACAAAAAACATATCCCGGACCAGTCGTGTGCTTCCGCGCCGAGGGACGCCAAGTCGCTCCGGATGACTATCGGCTGGCCTGGCGCGATATCATCTCTGGCGAATTGGAGATCGCTCACGCGCCAGGAGACAACTCCGGGCAAATGCTGCACGCCCCGAACGTTCAAGAGCTGGCGGTACAGATTCAGACATATCTCAATCGCGCCCAGGCAGTGCCCCCCCGCTGACACAGAGCAGCGTATGAGCTTTTGGCGCTTTATCACTAGAGGCTCGCGAGGACTCACCGCGGCAGCGGTTGTCGCTGGGATCGTGAGTGGTGCCTGTAGCGCTGCCCTAATCGCGCTGATCAATATGATTCTCAACGGTGAGCTTGAGACTACGCGCTGGGGAGTGGGCGGATTCGTCTTCCTGACATTCGCCAAGATTGGCAGCAACGGACTCGCCACCATGACGCTTGAGCACTTCTCACAACGGACGCTCGCTGATCTGTGTCGTGATCTGAGCCGCCGTGTCCTCGCGACGCCCCTTCGTCGTCTGGAAGAACTCGGGATGGCGCGCATTTTAACGGGACTGACCGAGGATGTCGCGGTCATCGGATGGGCGATGCGCAATGTCCCGACGCTTGCCATCAACCTCGCCATGGTAGCGGGGTGCTCGGTCTACCTTGCCTGGCTGTCCTGGCGCGTCTTGATGGGCGTGTCGGTGGTGATTGTGTTGGGCGTGCTAGGGTATCGGTTCTTGATCACACGGGCGTACCACTACCTGCAACGAGCGCGCGACACGCGGGGAACGCTCTTCCAGCACTTTCGCGCGCTGACCGATGGCGCGAAGGAGTTGAAGCTCCATGCGCAGCGCCGACACGCTTTTCTGGTAGAGGAGATCGAACCGGCCATTGAGCGCTTACGTAGTGACAACCTCGCTGGCGCACGCCACCATCTCCTCGCCACCAGTTGGAATCAGCTCCTTTTTTATAGTCTCATGGGGATGTTGCTCTTCGGTGTGTCCACGGGACCTATACCATTAGCAACCGTCAGTGGGTATGTGCTCGCGATTGTCTTCATGATGGGTCCAGTGTGGGGAGTGATCGAAAGTTGGCCGATCTTCGCGCAAGGGCAACTCGCTCTCCGCAAGGTCGAGGAGCTACGACTCTCACTTTTAGGGAACGATCCTCTTCCGACACCAATGCACGCTCCGACACAGCTCGCCTGGGAGCGCCTCGCTATAGAGGGGGTGCGGTTCGCATACGAGGATGATGACAAGAATGGCTTCGTGCTTGGTCCTCTCGATTTCACATTGCGACGCGGAGAGATCGTCTTCCTCGTCGGCGGCAACGGCAGCGGCAAGTCGACGTTCGTGAAGGTGCTCACCGGACTCTACTTGCCGCAAGCAGGATCACTGCGACTCGACGGACACGCTATCTCCGAAACCAATCAAGAGTGGTTTCACGATCATTTTTCGGTGATCTTTTCCGACTTCTACTTGTTCGACCGGCTCTTCGGCTTGGACGCGTCCGACCTTGACGAGCGCGCTCGTGCCTATCTGTTGCAGCTTGAACTCACCAACAAGGTCACGGTCCATCACAGTACCCTCTCGACCACGGCGCTGTCTCAAGGGCAACGGAAGCGACTGGCGCTCCTCACTGCGTTCCTTGAGGACCGAGCGATTTACGTGTTCGATGAATGGGCAGCGGACCAGGATCCACACTACCGGGAGATTTTCTACAATCGGCTCTTGCCCGATCTCGCGGCGCGCGGCAAGACCATTGTGGTGATCAGCCATGACGACCGTTATTATGACCGTGGGGATCGAATCGTGAAACTTGAGTACGGGAATCTCGTGTCCGATGTCCGTGGGAAAGTCTCAGCCGCAGCCATGAGAGAGGTCAGCACATGATGGCTGCGGTATTGGCCAAACACCACCGTGAGCAACCTCGCCTGTCAGACCCATGGTATTGCCCTATGGTGAGGACACCAAACTCCGAGCTATCTCGTGGCATTGCCCACCTGTGGTACGTCTTCCCCGATATGGTACGTGATCCGGCCCTCCTCGGCGCGTACGAGCAACTGATGAGCCCCGAAGAGCGAGTGCAACAGCAACGCTTTTATTTCGCCGAGGGCCGCCACGAGTATCTTGTCACCAGGGCCCTGGTGAGAACGGTCCTCTCGAGATATGTCGCGGTTGATCCGTCAATCTGGCGGTTCGAGCGGAACGAGTACGGCAAACCAGCTATCGCCTCCCCACGAGATATTCCACCCCTGACTTTTAATCTTTCGCATACAGCCGGCCTCATTGTTTGCCTGGTTGCGTTGGGGCACGACATCGGGGTGGCTGTGGAAGATATGACCCGCGCGGGAAAGACCGTGGAAATCGCGGAGCAATTTTTTTCGCCCACGGAAGTTGCCGCACTTCATGCCCTCCCCTCTAGCAAACAGCGCTCTCGCTTCTTTGAGTACTGGACATTGAAAGAGGCGTATATCAAAGCACGTGGCATGGGGGTCGCCCTTCCCCTGGAACAGTTCTCCTTTCACCTAGAGGCGGGACAACCTATACGGATTTCCTTTGCTCCACATTTCCTTGACGACCCGCACGATTGGCAATTTGCCCAGTTCCACCCAACCTCACAACACGAGATGACGGTTGCCATTCGTCACGGCACGGACGCTGCACTCACAATTCACCTACGATCCATCATCCCTCTTGTCTCCTAGTTCGTGGCTCTTTCCTCACTCATCCTCAGTCCTTTTCCCTCAGTCCTCAGTCCTTCTTTTCCCGTTTGCCCCGAAAAAATCGCCGCAACACCTCGCGACTCTCATCCGCGCGTACTCCAGCCGTGACCGCGATTTGGTGATTGAGCCGTGGGTCAGTGGCGACATTGTAGAGGGAGCCGGCCGCGCCGGCCTTGGGATCATAACAACCAAAGACCAGCCGTCGCACCCGCGCGTGCAGCAGCGCCCCCATGCACATGAGACAGGGCTCAACCGTCACGTACAGCGTTGTTCCCGGCAATCGGTAGTTGTTGACGGTCCGCGCGGCATCACGCAACGCGATCATCTCAGCGTGCGCGGTCGGGTCGTGCTGAGCAATGGGGCGATTATGCCCACGCCCAAGAATCATGTCATTGAGCACGACAATCGCGCCAATCGGCACTTCATCTCGCGCCTCGGCGAGCACGGCCTCGGCGAGCGCTTCAACCATCCACGCCTCATCCGTCATTGGACAGCCGCGGCTTGCCGGACATCAGCCAGTGTCCCGACTTTGTTCCCGTGTCCGCCGACAATGCCCACCACTTGGAGATTATGTTGTTGTATGGCATCCAGCAATTCTCGACTGAAGGCCGCAATCTGCCGTGGCGCGCCGGGGGAGAACAGATCGGACACAAACAACAACTTCTCTTGCGGAAGATAGACCACCAGCATCCCCGCCGAGTGAGAGGAAGTGACGGGATACACGTCAACCGTGCGCTCTCCATCAGTGATGGTTTTCTTCTCCGTCTCGACGGTCTCAATCACCGCGGCTTTCTTCTCACGCTGTAAACTGTCGGGCACACGGGAGTGCGGGGCATTGAACATACGCTGCAAGAAGGGTTCGTTGACTTTTCCCGTCACCACAGATGCACCGATAGCGACGTAGGCCCGCAGCCCGCCTGAGTGATCGTTATGAAAATGCGTATTGATGACCGTGCGCACCGGCTTCCCCGGAAATTTTCTGGCCACCTCGGCCAACACTGCCTGCGAGCGTTCTTCATATAATGGCGCTTCAACCACCACGAGATGATCCGTCATTTCGATTACTAGGCTGTGATGCGTGCCTCCAGTGATATGCCAGACCCCCTTCCCTACTGGGGTGAGTTCGACCCGCGTTTGCTCGTCATCCAGTGGGCTGCCTAGCGCCACGCGCCGCAACAGCCATTGCGAACTCACATCGCCACGGCGGCCATTACTCTGGTCAACCTGCGCCAGCTCTTCGGGAATGGCGAAGTCGTCCGACTTCAGTTCGACATCGTTCTCAATTGAGTCGATGTGCTCAACCATCACTTCTTGACCGTTCACGCGAGCGAGCAGCTCGAATGGGAGTTTGAGCGCGCCCACCTGTCGCCAATCGTCGAAAAACAGCTCGTTTTGCGTATCGCCATAAATGGGATCATCTTCGAGAAACTCCACTTTCGTCAGCAAGCGGGAATCCCCATCAATCGCCATAATCACCTGGTGCCCCTGGTTGTCATACGCGATCACGATATGTTTGCGACCACGGATCATTTGGTCCATCAAGCGTAAAAAAGAGGACGACCGACTGAGCGCGTGGACCAGCACGGACGCCGCCGAGCGACTCAGCTCCTTGCGTCGAGCGGCAATGCGCGCCGTCGAGGACGGGCGTTGCGCGGGGCTGCGTCCACCATCGGCCCCGATGATGGCTCCTTCGTCGCCGTTGATGATTTCCGTATACTTCCAGGTGGTCGAGAACGGTGGCGGCATGTCCCGTTGCCATTCATAGCGCACTTTCCCGGTGATGAGGTCACGCAGCAGTGTACAGGTAAATGTTCCCACCTTCCGTGGCGCGCCGCCCGGCTCCACCGCCTGCTCCGGCTCGAAGTTCTCGCCGTGACTCACGATGCGTTGGTTCTTGAGTCCTAACAACGCCTCACGCCCGCCAATCGCCGCCACCGCGGAGTCAACATACGTTTGCACATGTTGTGCCCGCGACGCAGCAGGAAAGCAAACAAAAAAGAGGAGGACTATGACTGTCCAGCAGTATTGCTCACGTTCTTGTGTCATCCGATTTCCCCCAAAAAACAGAAGGGCGGGTGCATGCCCGCCCTCGTCGACACTGCCGCGTCCCGATCCGCTACGCAGGGAATCCGATCTTGACTTATTCGTAACTCTCGCGGGTTTTGAGCCGTTGTGCCCACTGCGCGACGTGCGGGAAACCTCGAAAATCCACACCCGCTCGCTCGCACAAAGCAAGGAACGGCGTAAAGGCAATATCCGCGACGCTGTAGGCACCCATCAGGTAGTCACGGCTTTGCAGTTGTTGCTCAAGGCGTGGGAGCAGCGCGGCCAGCTTCTCCTTGTTATGATCAATTTTCTCCTGGCTACGCTCCTCAGCCGGTTTGCGATTTTCGTAGAGCAGGCCGATCACCGCAGGGACAAACTGATTGTTACACCAATCGACCCACAAGCGCATGTGCGCTTTCTCACTAGGAGCAGTTGGTGCCAAGGCGGGACTCGGATACTTGTCTTCGAGGTACTCGTTACACAGCGCGGATTCGTACACCCACGCTCCTTCTTCCACGAGCACCGGCACTTTGCCGTAGGGGTTGAGGGCAAGATACCATTCTTGCTTCTGTTCTTTGTTTGGCAGGTCCAGCAGAATGCGGTCAAAGGGCAGGTTTTTTTCCTTGAGAACGATCCTCGTCCTCATGGCGAACGGTCACGGCAGATAATCGAAGAGTTTACGCATAGCGGGGTCCTCCTTGGCGGCAACCTATAGGCAAGCCGAACGGGAGAGTCAAGCCGACCATCGCTTGTCGTCGCCAGGGCCTCCCATCCGAAGGCCCTGGCCGTCTGGAACGGCACTCTTCAAACGAAGAAACTACCGAGAGGGTTCTTTACGAGTTACAGGGCTTCGCACTGATCCTCTTTGTTTCCCGCGATATTGCCACTACCGGTCGGGGCCGGACGATTTTCCTTACATTGCAGGTTCTGCGCAATGACATTACGCAAAAGGTTCACACCACCAGTGTTCTGAAAAACCTGCATGTTGCCTCCGACCCGGTTCGCCATCGTATTTAAGTAGCCACGGTTAGATTCGAGCTGGAGATCCCCGATAATGCGCACGCCATCAACACGAGCGCTCCCGCCCTGTTTGAGTTGGACACTCCCCCCCACGACTGACGTGGGATTCAGGAACACCGCCCGCGCCCCTTCCGCCTGGATATTGCCATTCACCCGCACCGCGCTGGCGCTTAAGGTCGCCCCGGTCTTGACGACGATGGTCCCCTGAATACGGGTGCCGTTCAAAGTGCAGGTGCGCGCGGCGGGGACCAGCACATTATCCAGTGTCACCGCCCCGACGGTCCCGGTACACACAAACTCTTCAGCCACCGCGGGTGATGTCCCTACGATCAGGGAGGTGAGCGAAAGCCCAACAAGGGTGGATACAATAGTGGATGTTCTCATTGTCATTTCCTTTCCAGTCACACTGCCATTCCTGGTAGTGGTTGTGGGCCTGTCATCCGGCCACTGTTTCAGCGAAACGTCAGGCCCAGGGTTTCTTCCTAAGACGCTCGGTAAAAGTGTCACACAGAGACAATTATATCGTTGCCATTCGCGCCTCCTTATCTTGCGTGACGCCGCGTGGAGGTTCCCACGGGGGTCTGATCACCGCGGCGGTCACGAGCAAACGGAACATTCTGTTCCTGTTTCTCTCACGTGGATTCCACGTATTCTTTTTCTCACACTCGCTTCTTTCGACAAAGCGAAACCATACCGAGAAACTCTGAAACAGCGCTGAGAGAATTTCTGAAACTGTTCATGGGTGCTCCCACGTGATTTTCCGCGTTTTTCCGTACGTACTTTCAGAAATTTTCTGTACGGTGTCGCTTTACACAGCAAGGGCTGTACGCCTACAAGGGCGAAGAGAACCACTGTATGAGCTTCCGCATTATCATCATCCCATCAAATATCACTAAATGTTTATCCGTCGAGCAAGTCGACGACTGTCTCGCGCGAGGGATTGCCCATATCCTTCCCACGGCCGAGCTGCTGCGGGTCCCGCTGGTGACCAGGAATGGAGCCGCACCTCTCCTCCACCGTGCGCCGTCAGAGTCCTCGGTGGAGGCGTTGCTCCATGAGGCGGACCTGGTGTTTACCGTTGCAGGGCACGGCGAGCCCAAGACACCGTCCGACCGCCTCATTGCCGAAGTCACGATGCAGGCCAGGGACCTGCACCTCCCAGTGATCGCGCTGGTAGGAATGGTCACCGCGGAGGCACAGGTAACGCTGAGGTGTGGCATTGACTCAGGGGCGGACATTCCCCACGCCCCAGGCGTCTTGTCCGCGCCGCTGTCCGCCGCCGCGATCCTCCTAGAGGACTGTGTCGCCCAGATCATGCGGTTGATCGTGGTGGGACGAGCGCTGACTCAACGGGAGGACCGTTCCGCTACTCCAGCCTGGCAGATGGCCTTAGCGGCGCGCGTCAACGCGCTGCGCAAACCCGCCGTGCGGTAATTCATCCACGGTTTCTCATTGAGACAGGGAGAAACCGTGGATGGACGGCCTTCACGCCGTGCGCCGCGTGCCGCGCGTTCCGTGGCACGTGTGCCATGACACTCCCCATCATGTCTCGGACAGCCTCTCGGACTTGGACACGACGACAAAAAAGCGTAGCGCATGCTCAGAGGGACGTGTATGTTGTCCACTCGAGATGAGGGCCACGATCTTTTTCGCGTCTCAGGCCCGCCAGTCTTGCACTGGCCCTCACGCGCGATGCGGTCGCCGCGCTTGAACATTGTATTCGGTAGCGCCATGCCGCCAACCATAAAAACAAAAATCATTACCGGTCTCCTGATTATCGTGGGGATCGGGACCATATCCCTCCTCGTCGTCTATGACCGATTGACGACCCTCAAACAGGCGATGGATGAACTCGGCGACCTGCGTCAACCGATGAGTGCCGCTACTTACGAAATGGAGGTCAACGTCAACGGCATCACGCTGGCAGTGTTCAAGTATCTTGACGCACGCGAGCCACTCTTCCGCGAGTGGGTGAGCCGCGATGAACAGGATTTCGAGCGATTTCTCGCCGCGTATCACCAACTCAGTATCACACCGCGTGAGCAAGGCTTTGGCGCTGAGATCAATCGCCACTACCGAGAATTCAAATCCTTAGGGCGCGCACTGCTGCGGAAGCGGGATGAGCAGTCAGTGTTGTTTGACGTCAGCGCGAGCAACATCGAGCAGATGGATGTCATCCTTGACACCAAACTCCAACCGAGGGCCGATGAGCACACGTCGGACGGATCCGCCAAAGTCATCGCCGTCATCGACATGGAGGCCGCGATCGCCGAGGTGGCGTTGTGGGTAACCAACTATCGACATACGCAGAAAGAGAAACACAAAGAGTTAGTCTTTAAGCACGACCTCGAGTTTCGCGCCACCTTCGAGCGCTTCGTGCATCTCCCTTTGACTACAGAGGAGCACCGGTGGGCGTGGGAGCTGAATCGCCTGTACACGCTGGTGCGGTTCATGCTGAAAGATGTCATCGTGCTCGAAGATACGCTTCGCACGCAGCGCCAACAGTTCATTGATCAGCGCGTCGCGATAGACCGGTTACTCGACACGGAAATTCAGGTCCTCGCCGAGCAGAATCTCCGGGTGCCACGAGTACACGCCGATCAAACCGCGCAAACCGCGCTGCGTACGGTGCAAATCGTGATTCCGGTGTTTGCCCTGATTGGTGCGAGTCTCGCCGCATTGTTAATCCGCACCGTTACTCGACCGATTGACACGCTCATCCACGGGACGAAAACCGTTGGCCAGGGAAACCTCACCTATCGCCTCCCCATGCCGGGCAGAGATGAATTTACCGTCCTGGCGAGCAACTTTAATCAGATGGTCGGCCAGTTAGAGGCCACGACCGTCTCAAAAGCGCGCCTGGAAGCCAGTGAAGCACGGTTGCAAGACACCGTGGCGGATCTCCACAAGGAGATCGACGAGCGGGTGCGTTTGCAGGAATCCCTCCGTCGCAATGAAGTCATGGCGGCCATGGGGATGTTGGTGGCTGGCGTCGCCCATGAGGTGCGCAATCCGCTGTTTGGCATTTCCTCGACCCTGGACGCGTTTGAGGCATGTTTCCCGGCGAAGACGAGTATCGCCGCTTCCTCACCGTGCTGCGCGGCGAGGTCAGTCGTCTGACGAACCTGGTGTCAGCGCTTCTGGAATATGGGAAACCGCCAAGTCACGATCTGCCACTGGGTTCGCTCAGCGATGTCCTCGGGCATGCCATCCGCGCGTGTGGACCGTTGGCGGTGTCGGCCAACGTGGAGATCGTGACCACGGGGTGCATACGTGAGCTACTGCTCCCGATGGATCGGCAACGGTTGCAGCAAGTGTTTCAGAACCTCGTCGACAACGCGATTCGCCACTCTCCGTCTGGCGGTAGGGTGGTGATCGAGGTGTCTGCTCACGAATCCGAAGCGGGAGTGCGCTGTCGGGTGTGCGATGCGGGCCCTGGGTTCCCGTCGGATGTCCTCCCGCGCCTCTTCGAACCCTTCTTCTCTCGTCGCCGCGGCGGGACGGGGTTGGGATTAGCCATTGTCCAACGCATCGTCGAACAACATGGTGGGCAGGTGAGCGCGGCCAATAACCCAGAAGGTGGGGCGGTGATGATCGTGCAACTTCCCCGCTCTCAGCAAAGTCTGAACGGTGAAACGGGAGGAGACCCGCGTGGCGCAGCACAAGATTTTGATCGTTGAAGACGAAGCCGGCATTCGCTTTGGTCTGCGGAAATTTCTCGAAGCCAAGGGGTATGAGGTGGACGAAGCGGAAACTTGTCAGGAAGCACAGGAGGTGTGCCGTGGGTCCCGGCCGGATGTGGCGTTGATTGACTACCTGCTCCCTGACGGCACGGCGCTGGAGCTGCTGCCGCGCCTCAAGCAGATTGATCCCAGCATCCCAGTTGTCATTCTCACGGCCCACGGGTCGATCGAGCTCGCCGTGCGTGCGATCAAGGAGGGCGCCGAGCAGTTTCTGACCAAGCCGGTCGCGCTTGATGCCGTGCTCGTCATGGTCCAGCGCTTGGTGGAGCAACAACGCAGCCGACAACGGCAACTGGCCGGGAACACGCGTCACGCACGCGAGGAGATCGATCCCTTCATCGGGACGAGTCGCGCTATCCGCGAGTTGGCGGGGGACGCCGAGCGCGTGCTGGCCTCGGAAAGCCCCGTGTTGATTCATGGCGAAACTGGAACCGGCAAGGGCGTGCTCGCGCGCTGGCTACACGAGCACGGGTCCCGCGCCGAGGAAACCTACATGGATCTGAACTGCGCGGGCCTCTCACGTGAATTCCTCGAAACCGAACTCTTCGGCCATGAGAAGGGGGCCTTTACCGGGGCGGTCGCCAGCAAACCTGGACTTCTGGAAATTGCCCACCGCAGCACGGTCTTTCTCGACGAGATTGGTGATATGGACCCGCAGGTGCAACCGCGCCTGCTCAAGGCGTTAGAGGAAAAACGCTTCCGGCGCCTGGGCGAGGTCCGCGACCGTCGGGTGGATATCCGTCTCATCGCCGCCACGCATCAAGAGCTACGACGGTTGATCCAAGAGCAGCGGTTTCGTAGCGACCTCTATTTTCGCATCAGTACCTTGCCTCTGAATGTTCCTCCCCTGCGCGAACGTACGGAAGATATTCCCCTCCTCGCACGCTCCCTGCTCCAACGGTGCGCGACCGAATTAGGCCATCGTCAGCCCGAGCTGACGGCTGAGGCTGAGCGGGCGTTACAGGCGTATGCGTGGCCTGGCAACATTCGCGAGTTGCGCAATGTGTTGGAGCGCGCCCTATTACTCAGCGACCATGCGACGCTGAATCGGAAAGATCTGCGGTTTGATAGCCCAGTTGAGACCATGGAAAAAGATGACCTGGGCCACCTGACGCTCGAAGCGCTGGAACGACGCCATATCGAGCGGGTACTTCAGGAGGAACATGGGAACGTAGAGCGTGCCGCCGAGCGCCTGGGTATCCCACGGAGTACGCTCTACTATAAGATCAAACACTACCAGCTCGGTGGTTCCAAAATTTAGAATCCGTATCTCATCTTTAGAGACCCACCCTTACTCCCTCACGTGTGGCGGTCAACAATCCCTGCTTTTCTCGGTGCTTACCCATTTTCTGATACTCGGCTCATTGTTTGCTCTCTCTAGAGGTCGTGACACACCACCTCCTCCTTATTGATGACGCCGAAGCCTTGCGATTTGCCGCGCAGTCATATTTCCAGACGTGCGGCTATCAAGTGGACAGTGCCCCCACGCTCCAGGAAGCCACGGCTCTGTTAGCCACCACGCAGTATGAGGGAATCATTACCGATCTCCACCTCAGCCCCGGTCGGGAGGCCGAAGGCTTAGACCTCATTAGCTACGCCCGCTCCCAATCTCCTGCCACTCGAATCGTGCTGTGGACGGGCGACCTCGCATCAAGCTGGGAGCAGGAGGCCCGCCGGCGCGGCGCCGATGGGTTCGTCACCAAAGGAACCCCGCTGTCGGAGGTCGCTCAGCTCCTCCGTGAATTGTTGGGAAACGGGGAGTCTGACGTGACCCGGCCCACTCCCCATCATCCTGTGGCTGAGCCGATGGACTTCGCTATTCTGGTGGTGGACGACCAGGA
>JANMSE010000127.1:0-37890 GCA_031389045.1 Deltaproteobacteria bacterium
CTACCCTTGCTCCGCGCTTGCTTTTCCTTTACTCCAGAACCTGAATCGCGGGAGGTCTTGTGCGCTACGCAGTCTTGCTTGAACCCATTCAAGAACTCGGTTTCGAAGGTTTCTACTACGCTCATATTCCCACACTTGACCTCACAACCCATGGACAAGGAGTCGAAGGAGCACTTGCTGCTGCTCAAGAGCTTGTTGAAGTCTGGATTAGTGAAAAACGATCACGGGGAGAAACAATTCCATCAGAAGCAGCAACCCTGATCGGCCAAATCGAGATTCCCGATGCCCTACTCACCTCGTGAGGTACTAGCGAAGCTACAACGCGCGGGGTTCGTTGAGGTTCGCCAATCTGGTGGCCACAAGGTTCTGCGACACGCCGATGGGCGGCAAACCTACGTGGCCATGCACACGGGGACGCTCCCAACCGGAACATTCCGAAAAATTCTCAAACAAGCCGGCCTTACAGAAGAGACATTTCGTGGTTTATAAAAACTGCTCCTCGAACAAGACACGCTGAGCCTTCCTTTATGCCACCAACTTCCTACCCCGCCTTCGCCCGTCTCGTTGACATCATGGCCACTTTACGTGGACCCACCGGTTGTCCGTGGGACCGGGAACAGACATCTGACTCCCTCAAGCCGTACCTGATTGAAGAAACCTACGAAGCCCTTGAAGCGTTGGAAGCGAAAGATATGTCGGCCTTCAAGGACGAGCTGGGCGATGTGCTGTTACAAGTCGTCTTTCACGCGCAACTCATGTCCGAGGCGGGCGAGTTCACCATTGAAGATGTCGCCGGGGCCATCGCCGACAAACTCGTGCGTCGCCATCCCCACGTCTTCGGTGATGTCAAAGTCAAGGACACGGAAGAAGTCATCCAGAATTGGGCAAAAATCAAAGCCCTGGAAAAGGCGGGGAAAGCGGATCGCTCCGCCCTTGCTGGTGTGCCGCTGGGTGCGCCCGCGCTCGTGCAAACGCAACGCTTAGGGGAGAAAGCCGCGCGGGTCGGATTCGACTGGACGTCCGCGCCTGAAGTGTTCAAGAAGGTCGAGGAAGAAGTCCAGGAACTCGCCGAAACGCTCTCGTCCACCAATGCCGAGCGTCAGGAGCATGAGCTGGGCGATCTCCTGTTCGCGCTCACCAGCTTGGCCCGTCATCTCAATCTTGATGCGGAAACGGCCTTGCGCAAAGCCGGCAAGCGGTTCAGCACGCGCTTTCGCTATATCGAAACCCAGCTTGAGCGCAATCAGGAAGATATTCACCAGACCACCCCAGCGCGGCTCGAAGCATTGTGGGACGAGGCGAAGCGGACGCTGGGATAACTAGTGGTTTGGCGTTACGTTCGCTCCGGGTCTATCCCCGCTTGACGGAGTAACGCGGCAAAGCGTTCGGCCCGTTGGTGTTCCTGGTCCGCACGTTCCTTGCCAGTGGGGATTACGACGCCCTGCTCGTCCGTCCACCGTAACCACGTCTCCCTCCGTCCCTCAAATTCGCCGTCCCACAACGTCAGCCCCAGCTTCAAGCTGTCAAGTTGCGTCGTGTCCTGGCGCTCGTACTCGGCCCCCTGAAGTCGGTAGATCGTGAGCGCTTCGCTCATCACCTGCCGTTGCGGGTCGTAAATCACGTAGAACGGCACGTGAATCTCCGCGTACTTTTGCCGTTTCTCCGTATTCTCGTTCCCTTCGGTGTTGGAGACAATTTCCACCACCACCTCCGGCGGTTTGCCAAATTTTCCGATAAAGTAGGACCGGTGTTCCTTGCGCCACCACTCCCGCGCTACCGTGACGTCCAGACTCAAAAACATATCTGGCACGATGGGGGACGGGTGGGCCAGCGAGAAGACCCCCACATTGGCGGCGGCCAGAAAGGAGCGATTCTCGCCTGGACCACTCCAGGAACTATAGAGCGGTTCGGTCAACAACCGTTGGTGTTTCTCGGAGGGGAGATTATCCACAGGTGTATCATCCTCGGTAATGAGCGCGGAGATATCAGGGACGAGATCGGAGAGCAGCTCGTCCATAGGCGAGTCATCCTGAGTGACGAGCGCGGAAATATCGGGGGGCACATCTGATACAGGTTCTAACATTGGGACACCTCGCAAACGAAGATATAAAGCGTTGCGCTGCTTGTCCTCAGCTTTATAGCGCGCAGACGCGGAGATCGACAACCAGGACGTGCGACATGGTGGCATTTTTTCAATCACTCAAGGGCGCAATCACTGAATGACTCAATTCCCCTTGCTTTCTGCCTTCGCCGCACCGCAAGCAGGCGAGACGCCCGCACTCCTAGTCAGTTTCCTCACTTTTGACTTTTGACTTTTGACTTTTGACTTTTGACTTTTGACTTTTGACTTTTGCCGCCTTGTACTTTCCCAACCCACCCCATACACTGCGCCGCCAGTCCTAAGGTGCGGACGGATGGGTCGAGTTTGGTATATGCGGGCTACATTGGGGGGAGCGAAGGTGAGGGTGGCTTAGGCATCGCGGTGGACAGCGCGGGCAATGCCTACGTGACGGGGCGCACCCAATCCACCCAGGCGACATTCCCCGTGAAGGTAGGGCCGGACCTCACTCACAATGGTGCCTTTGATGACGCCTTTGTGGCCAAGGTACGGGCAGATGGGACAAGCCTAGTGTATGCGGGTTACATTGGGGGGAGTGGAGATGATCTTGGCGATGGTATCGCGGTGGACAGTGCGGGCAACGCCTATGTGACGGGGTTCACTGGCTCTGGCCAGAGTACGTTTCCCGTGAAGGTGGGGCCGGACCTCACTCACAATGGTGGCAGTGATGCCTTTGTGGCGAAAATTGGCGGGTTGCCGCTGACGGGCATAGGAGTATACCGGACGACCGCGCCGAATGTGGGACGGTGGTATCTTGATGCTAATCGCAGTGGGCTTCTAAACGTCTGTACCATCGATAAATGCCTGGGACCGTTTGGCTTGAGCACGGACATTCCTGTTGTGGGTCGGTGGAATGGCGTGGCGACTCCCAGGCTTGGCACCTTCACCCCAGCTACGCGAGTGTGGCGGTTGGATCTCAATGGCAACGGTATATGGAACGGGGTGCCGACCGATCGGCAAGTAGTCTTCGGAATAGCAGGAGACAAGCCAGTGGTGGGAGATTGGACGGGGACTGGCATTACCCGTATCGGCGTGTTCCGGCAGAGTAACGGGATGTGGTACCTAGATAAAGATAATGATGGGCTGTTAGAGGCGTGCACGATCGATATCTGCCAGGGGCCGTTTGGGACGGCTGGTGATCGGCCCGTGGTGGGGGATTGGTCGGGGAATGGCAAAAGCAAAATTGCCATATACCGCCCGAGCAACAACCGATGGACCATTGATTATAACGGTGACGGCAAATGGAATGGGGTGCCGACCGACAAAGTGTGGGCGTTTGGGTTAGCGACGGATCAACAGATAGTGGGAGACTGGACGGGAGATGGGAAGGGGAAGGTCGGGGTGTACCGACCGAGTACAGGGATGTGGTACCTGGATGCCAATGGCGATGCGGTTTGGAATGCGGGCGATTTGATCCGGGGGCCCTTTGGGCTGGCGACGGATAAGGCGGTGGCGGGGGCGTGGTGAAGAGAGTTGAGAGTGAAGAGTGGAGAGTTAAGAATGAGACCCTGGGAGCGCGGGTGGCTCGCCTGCACGGCAGCGACCGAGGCGGGCGCGCTCCCAGGGGCGCTGGGTGGGCTTGGGCGTCGGAATAGTGCAATGAATGCTTCTGAGAAGACTGTTGACCATGCCAACACTCCCCGATGAGGCATTGGTTGTCCGAGGTGGACAAAATTTGCCGACGAACTTCGCTCAAGGGTCAGGAGTGCAAGTTGAGACCGGCGGAAAACTCCAAGGGGTGTCGGTCAACTCTTCGCCCGAGGTCTCCGTGCAAGCACTTACCGCGCCCAATCCGCAAACTGGGTACCCAGGAATTCTTCACACGTGGATAGGTGTGACCACGGTGGGGGCGGTGCGCGCAGTCGGAGGTGACGTCGTCCCCGCGCCCACGAGGACTAATTCCTACCATGCTCTCTTGGGCGGTCTCACCCCTGAGCAAGCGAGTCGCCTCTTTCAGCCCATAGTAAAGAACCCGAACAAGCGAGCGAAGTGAATGGAGGAAACGTATGACTCTTCCCAGGATTTATGCTGATTTCCAGAATTTAGATGACAGGAATCGGTTACGGCTGACTTGTGCCGGAACAGTACAGGACTTGCGGTGTTACGGCCTCGAACTCCAGGAGGGCCAAGTGCTTACTTTTTATACGGATGACGCTGATGAGCAAGCGCAGCCTGACGAACTGCGAGTGGACGGTGTGGTGCACTACGATGAGGCGGGGCAGTGCTGGGTGGCGGAGGTCGATTGGCGCGGGATACGTCAGGCATCCGAGGAAGAATCATCAGATATGTGGGGAACTGATCTCTCCAGCCAACCGCCTCCTGAGAAAGCCGCCTAACAAGCGACTCCAGACCAACGGCGGCTCGCGATAGGGCACGTTGAAAGCAGGCAGGACACCTGCGCTCCCAGCCTTGCGGATGGATTGCGGAAGATCAAGCAAATCGCAAAAGACAGTCACCTTGCCCGCGTTCCAAGTTCCCTACTCAGTCCTGAGTCCTTTTCTCCTTTCCTCCATTTGGACATTATCGGAAATAACGGTTTTGCTCATTTGTCTCGCCTGTCAGGCAATTGTCTTGAGCCCCGGAGGGGCATAAGGACATAGCCCACGGCGTAAGCCGTGGGTTGGGAGTGGGAACGGTGTGTGAGCCCCGGAGGGGCGATAGAGCCTCATGCGGGGTATTCTGTCGCCCCTCCGGGGCTAAAGAACCCCTGCCTCGTTTCCCAGGGCTAGCGCCCTGGGCTAATCTCTTACGCCCCTCCGGGGCAACCTCACCCTCGAATTGGAAACCCTCGTTCGCGCGCTTCGTGATGCCGAGGTGCTCGCGACCGGGGCCATTCCTTCTTCCTGTGTTCGTCATCGCTATTCGGAATACTGAAAAGGAGTTAGGGTAAACCGTATGAGGACCCCAAGCACCAAGAGGCGGAAAGTCAACTTACAAGGGCAAGTGAGAGGCGGAGCGGGCATCGAGTTCCTCTTCGCCGAACTGCCAGAGGCACAACCACTGCCCTTTGCCGTGGTCTATTACGCGGACGAAGGGAAACCCCAACATCTTGGCCTGCGCTTTGACCTTGATAAGCAGGTCTTCCTTGACCACCTCGAAGATAAGAAGCAAGAGAAGGTCCTCAGCAAGGCGGCTTCCCGGATTGCCACTTATTTAGGGCCAGACCAACAACAGAGTCTCCCCGCGTGAATAGACAACGTGGGATTGCGGATTGTGGAAACCCGCGCAAGTCGGAGGCCGCGCGAAAAGCAGGCGAGCCGCCCGCGTTCCCAGGAGAGGTTGCACCCAACTGAAAACCGCTTATCACCCTAATGACCTCAATCTCTCAATCCGCGTTTTCCCCCTTGCGTGTGAGATACTCTCTCGGAGTGACGATGCGCAAGCGACCAAGCCCGACCTGGAGTAGAGCAACGTGATCAATTGTCAACAAGTCTTTATCTCCCGTGAGCAGGATGTCGGCATGTGCGGCAAGACAACATGTCAAAACCATGTCGTCCTTTGGGTCCCGACAGGCTACGACCTCATTTGATGGAGACACGACTTGCCGCCGTCACAACAGAAGCGATACCGACCACAAGGGCTTGCCACTGCGGCGGGGTGATCTTCCCCTCCGCGAGTAAAGTTGCTGGGACCTCGCGATATTCCGCTAGCAGTTCGCGCGAGAGATACGATTCCGCGGATTGCATTATCTGTTGCAGCGCCTTCCTCGGTAACCCGCCAAACGCAAAGGCCGAAACCAGCACGCCAGTATCAATGACGACCTTTTGTTTTCTCCTGCTTGGCAACGGAGGCGCTCCTCCTCACTTTCCGCACGGCGGTCTCAACGTCCGCCAACGTCAGTGATGTTTCCTTAAAAGCCTCCCGTGCAATACGGAAAGCGGCGTCCAATCTTTCCGCTGGGGAGAGCACGGCTAAGATGTATTCTTCGGGAGTGATCTGTCGAGCGAGTGTTTTCATAAGTCGTTCCCCACACTGTTACGTTTCTTGCCTCTTACCAATTTCCACTCCCCCTGCACATCCCACTGAAAGCAGGCGAGCCGCCCGCGCTCCCAGTCCTTTTCTTTCCCCATTTTTGATTTTTGCCTTTTGATTTTCCCTCTTGCCTGCCCGCGCCTCAGACATTGCTCGCCCGCTAGCCCCATGCTAGGGTCCGGGGGCTCAGACTTCCGTACCTTATAAGGAGAACAGAGAGTGGCATCATCAGAAGAGAAACGCTATCAACAGAGCGTCAAACGACACGACCGTAATCAATCCGTGAAATCCCGCCTGAAAACAACGATTAAGAAAGTGATCGCCGCGACCGAAGCCCAAGACCCGGCTGCCGCCGAGACTGAATTGCGCCTCGCGACAAGTGAACTGCACAAGGCTGGGCGGAAACGCATCCTCCATCCCAATACGGCATCCCGCCGCGTGGCCCGCCTCTCGCGCCTTGTGCGGAAGAGTAAGAGTGCCGCGGTTTCCGCGTAGGCTGCGGGAAAAATAAAGGAAAGGTCGCTTGATCCCCCTCACCCTAGCCCTCTCCCAGCTGGGCAATGGCATTAAGTTAAGGGGGGATCTGTCATTGCGAGGAGTCGGACGACGAAGCAATCTCCAACAAAACAAAGATTGCTTCGCTGCTCGCAATGACACGGTTGCTTAACTTAATGCCATTGCCCAGCCGGGAGAGGGAACCTGGAAGCAACCTGTCTGCTATTACCGAAATTGCTCGTCACAATTGATGAGCAGCCTCCTGGCGATCAATCGCCGGGCTCTACGCCAAGACACCCCATAAATGGGACTTACAAGCCGGATTTATCCGACGCCTTTCCGTAGCGTGGGCATTGATGCCCGCGCGGAACCGCGCAACACGCGCCTGCGCGCAATCAAGATTGACACGTGTTCTCGCGTCATTTTATCCCGCGCGCAGTATACAGCTCAAAAATTATCGTTCAACCGAAACACCACTTCCCGCGCGGCGGCGAGAAAGAGTCGCTCAATCGCTGTCTGCTTCTGCGTCTCGGAAAATTGAATATCCGTCAGTCCAGGCAGGTCTTCAGGGTTGAGCGTCCCTTGTTGAAATTCCGGCGAGGTCTTGACCACTACTTGTGGAACAGCGCTGTAGTCGGAAGCAACACGTAGATTGTTCGCCTGCCATAAGGTTTGTCCGGTCTCGCGATGCGTCAGGATCACATCAAGGAGAAGAGCCACTTCGTACTCGAGCACTTGATCGCGGCTATCGAACGAGAGTGGGCGCAGGTCTAACTGGCGCATCGTCACGCTCAATATCCCTTCGCCTTCGTCCGTAACCGTTACGCCACCGCGATTGCGGAATTCGCGCTCTAGCGCCCATTGCAACTCTTTTTCCGAGCCGGTCTCTAGCGTTTGGTTGTCAATCTCCGCCACGCGCACGCGCGCTATCCCTTGAGGCAAGGTGCCGGAGCCAGCGAAGTGATAGCCGCAGCCGGAGAAGAGCAAGTCAAAAGTCAAAAGGCAAAAGGCAAAAGTGTTGAAGACCGGAGACCGAAGACCGGAGACCGGGGCCTGAAGACCTTGGACTTTGGACCTTGGACCTTGGACCTTGGACCTTGGACTTTGGACTTTGGACTTTTCCATATTTACGACACCACAAAATTAACCAGCCGACCGGGAACAACGACTTCTCGCCGCACGGTTTTGCCGGTGAGATACAATTGTACTTTTTCCTGCGCGCGGGCGAGGGTGAGGATCGACGCTTGATCGGCGTCGGCTGCCACTTCAATCGTGGCTCGGACTTTGCCATTCACTTGGACCGGCACCGTCACCGTTTCATCCCGGACCAGTACCGGATCGTAGGTCGGCCACGATTCATACGCTAACGTGTTCGGATGCCCAAGGCGCTCCCATAATTCTTCACCCAGATGCGGCGCGAAAGGCGCGATGAGCATCACCATGCCTTCAACAATGGCGCGCGGTAACCGTTCCGCCTTTTGCGCTTCGTTCACCAGTTCCATCAACGCGCTCAGGGCCGTATTGAACCGCATCCCTTCCAAATCTTCCGTGACTTTCTTTACTGTCTTGTGGTACCGGCGCGTCACGCTCGCTTGCGGATCGGGCACATCGGTCACGATGTGTGAGCGGAGGTCTCCGTCGTCATCAATCATCAACGCCCACACCCGCGCCAGGAATCGCGACACGCCCGCTACTGACCGCGAGTTCCACGGCTTGACCTGCTCTAGTGGCCCCATGAACATTTCATAGCACCGCAGCGCGTCGGCTCCGTACTCGCTGACCACGACATCCGGGTTCACGACATTGCCGCGTGCCTTGGACATCTTGTCCTGCTGGAGTTCGAGTTCTAAGTCGGCCTCTTCGGGATAATACGGTTTCTCATCCCGCCATTGGACTTTATCCACTGGAACATACCGAATCACGAGATTCACGGTCGGGGTCCCCGCGACCACATAGAACGGCTCTTCCGCGCCATCCCGCGCGATCTTCTCGACGGCATGATACGAGTAGCGCTTCCCGGCCTCGTCCTCGTAATAGCGATAGCTGAAGCCCAGGATCATGCCTTGATTCACGAGGCGCTGAAACGGTTCCGGGGTCGAAACGAGCCCACAATCGTAGAGCACGTGGTGCCAAAAACGGGAATACAGCAGATGCAGAACCGCATGCTCGACGCCCCCAACGTACAGGTCCACCGGCATCCAGTAGCGTTCTTTCTCGGCATCCCAGGGCTGCGTCTCGTTCTTGGGATCAATGAACCGCAAGAAGTACCAACAGCTCCCGGCCCACTGTGGCATGGTGTTGGTTTCGCGTTTGGCGGGTTTGCCGGTTGTCCGGTCGGTTGTTTCCACCCATTGCGTGACCGCCGCCAGCGGTGGTTCGCCGGTTCCGGTCGGTAAGAAACTTTCGACTTCTGGCAACAGCACCGGTAGGTCATTCGGATCAAGCGGCTGTGGTTTGCCATCGACATGAATGACCGGAAACGGTTCGCCCCAGTAGCGCTGACGGCTGAACAGCCAATCGCGTAGCTTGTAGGTCACCGTGCCTTCGCCATAGCCATGTTCGACGAGCCACGCATTCATGCGTTTCTTCGCGGCGGCGACATCCATCCCATTGAGAAACCCGGAGTTCATAAGTGGCCCGTCACCGACGTAGGCTTCCTTGCTGATGTCCCCGCCTTGAACGACATCGATAATCGGTAAGTCGAAGCGCTTGGCGAACTCCCAGTCACGTTGATCGCCGCCGGGCACGGCCATGATCGCGCCGGTGCCATAAGTGATGAGCACGTAATCCGCCACCCAAATCGGGATCGCGGTGCCGGTCACCGGATTCAAGACGGAGCCACCGGTATTCACGCCGGTCTTCTCTTTGACGAGATCAGTGCGCGCGAGGTCGGACTTCCGCGTGGCTTCTTGGCGATAGGCTTCGACCGCGTCACGTTGCGCGGTGGTGGTCACCCGGTCCACAAGCGGATGTTCGGGAGCGAGCACGCAATAGGTCGCGCCGAACAGCGTGTCGGGTCGCGTGGTAAACACATCAAAGAAGGCATCTTCACCGGGCAGCCGCGTGCCATTGGCGAGACACAGGGGAAACCGGATGCGCGCGCCTTCACTGCGCCCAATCCAATGGCGCTGCATATCCTTGACGCTCTCCGACCAGTCGAGCTGCTCAAGCCCCGCTAGCAAGCGCTCCGCGTAGGTCGTGATACGCAACATCCACTGTCGCATCGGTCTGCGGACGACGTCATGTCCACCGCGTTCGCTTTTGCCGTTGATGACTTCTTCATTCGCCAGCACCGTCCCCAAAGCTGGGCACCAGTTGACCGCCACATCGGCCATGTAGGCGAGTCCACGCTCATAGAGCTTGAGAAAGATCCACTGCGTCCAGTGATAATAGTCGGGATCACACGTGGAGATTTCGCGGTCCCAGTCATACGAGAACCCGAGTGACTGAATCTGTCGCCGAAAGGTATTGATATTGCGCGCCGTGGTCTCACGCGGGTGGGTGCCGGTTTCAATCGCGTACTGCTCGGCGGGTAAGCCAAACGCATCCCAGCCCATGGGATGGAGGACATTGAACCCGCGCATCCGTTTATAGCGGGCGAGAATATCGGTGGCGGTGTAGCCTTCGGGGTGGCCCACATGTAACCCCGCCCCGCTGGGATACGGGAACATGTCGAGGATGTAGTATTTGGGTTTGGCGTAATCGACTTCAACCTTGAAGGTTTTGTTCTCCAGCCAATAGCGCTGCCATTTGGGTTCAATGTCTTGGGGGCGATAGCGGACGCGTTCACGTCCGGGCTGCTGCTCGTGCTCATCCATCTGGGGATTATTATTTTGCTGGGGATTATTGTTTTGACTCATCTACCTGCGCCTTTTTCCCAACCGTCGCCGCCACTCGGTCGAGGACACCATTGATAAACGTCGGGGCCTCATCCCCACAATAGAGTCGGGCGATTTCAATGGCCTCGTTGATCGTCACATTCGCGCGAATCTGGGGGTACGAGAGCAATTCATACACCCCCATACGAAGGAGGTTCAGTTCGACTTTTGGCAATCGTCCGATGCGCCAATGATCCGCCGCCGCGGCGATCAGCTCGTCCAGACGGGTTCGCTCTTTATACGTGCCTTCGACAAGCTCGGTCGTAAACTCGCGTATATCCGCTGGTGGCTCAAAACATTGCCAAAACAGGCCCAGGGCCTGACGCGGCTCAGTCCCGGACATGTCAATCTGATACAACACTTGCAAGGCGGATTCGCGTGATTGGCGGCGTGACATAATTCAGGTTTCAGGTTTCGGGTTTCGGGCACATGAGAAGTGTACGGGCTCAGAACCTTTTCCTTCTTTATTTTTGACTTTTGCCTTTTGACTTTTGCCTTTTGACTTCTCCGGTCCTCAGCTCTCAGTCCTTACCGCAGGGACTCCAACTCCTTGAGGGCGTTGACCATCTCAATCGCCGCGACCGCGACTTCCGCCCCTTTGTTGCCGAGTTTCGCTCCCGCGCGGTCCAACGCTTGATCGACGGTTTCCGTCGTCAACACCCCGAAAGTCACCGGTAGTCCGTGCGACAACATGATCTCCTTGACTCCCTGCGTCATCGCCGAGGCGATGTAGTCAAAGTGTGGCGTTTCACCCTTAATGACCGCGCCGAGGCAAATCAGCGCCTGGTAACGCCCACTGGTCGCCATCTTCTTGGCGAACAGCGGAATGTCGAACGCGCCCGGCACCAGGACAACGTCAATGTCGCTATCCTGCACCCCATGCCGACACAACGCGTCAATCGCGCCGGCCTGCAAACGCTCGGTCACCAGGCTATTGAACTGCGAGACCACCAAGCCAAACCGCATCCCAGTGGCGTCCATCTTTCCGCGAATGATTCGTGGCATAACATCGCATCCTTACAACATCGGCTTGAGGTCGGTAAACAAATGGCCCAGCTTCTCTTTCTTGGCTTGCAGGTAATGAATGTTGCCCGCGTGCGGCTGGGTTTCAATTGGTTGGCGCTCGGCGACTTTGATTCCGTACCCTTCCAGACCGGTAATCTTCTGCGGATTATTGGTCAGCAACCGCACCCGTGACACCCGCAGGTCACGAAGAATTTGCGCGGCGATGCCGTAGTCCCGTAAATCTTCCTTGAATCCAAGTTGCAGATTTGCCTCGACCGTGTCCAATCCTTGATCCTGCAACGCGTATGCGCGGATTTTATTGGCGAGGCCGATGCCGCGTCCTTCCTGGTGCATGTAGATGATGACCCCCTGCCCTTCCGCGGCGATCAACTGCATCGCTTTATTCAACTGTTCGCCACAGTCGCACCGCTCTGACCCAAACACATCGCCGGTGAGACACTGCGAGTGGACCCGCACCGTCACCACGTCCCGCGCGCTCAATTTCCCTTTCACGAGAGCCAAGTGTTCATGCTTGTCGACATCGGTGCGATAGACGATGGCGTGGAACTTCCCACCATACGGACTGGTGATGTCGCCCTCGGAGACCCGATGCACCAGTGACTCAGTCCGCAAGCGGTGCGTCATTAAGCTCGCCAGGCTAACAATTTTGAGCCCATGCGTCCGCGCGAACTGCTCGACATCCTCGCCCCGTGCCAACGCGCCATCCTCGCGAAGGATCGTGCACAGCACCGCCGCGGGTTTGAGCCCAGCGAGGCGGGCCAGGTCCACCGCCCCTTCCGCTAGTCCCGAACGCGCCAGCACACCGCCGCGATGCGCGACCATCGGATGAATATGACCTGGTAAAGACAGGTCTTCCGGCCCGGCTCCTTCCTTGACGGCGCTGCGAATGGTCAGCGCGCGGTCATACGCGGAAATGCCCGTGGTCACCCCGCGTCGCGCTTCAATCGACGCGCCAAAGACCCGTTGATTGGCCGAGGGGCGACCATTGCCCAGCAGTGGCACGCCCAATTCGCGAATCTTCTCTTCGGTCAGGGCCAAACAGACCAGCCCACGCCCATAAGTCACCACGAAGTTGACGGAGTCCGGCGTCGTGAGTTCCGCGGCCTGACAAAGGTCCGCTTCTCCTTGGCCATTATCTTCATCGACCAAGACCACCATCTTGCCGAGCCGAAGGTCCGCCAAGATTTCGTCAATTGGTGAGGTTGCGATCGACATTCTTCCTCCCTGGTGCGCCCACATAGGCGGATACCATCACATCATTGCCGCTCCGTTCAATCGTGAGGGTATGGAGCGTATACCCTAGCGCCACGCGCTCAACATGCAGGGGGCCAATCATCGCCCGCCCGTCTCCGCCAAGCAAGAGCGGCGCGTAAAAAAAGAAGACTTTATTCACCACCCCTTCGCGGAGGGCGCTCGCGACCACCTGCCCGCCCCCTTCAATCAGCACCGACTTGATTCCACGTTGGCCTAATTCTTTCAAGAGCGGACGCAAGGCGACTCGTTGGTCCGTATCCGTGGCGAGACCGATGACCTCGACTCCGCGTTGTGTGAGGACCGCCGCTTTCGTGCTTCGCGCCTGGGCTTCACTAGTGAACACCAACGTGACCGCTTTCGATTGCTGCGTGCAGACACGCGCTTGCGGCTCAATCGTCAACCGGCCATCGACAATCACCCGCACCGGATCGCGGCCACCACGCATGTGACACGTCAATTGTGGATTATCCGTGCGCACGGTTTCCGCTCCGACCAGCACGACATCGACCCGGTTCCGCAACTCGTGGACCACACGCCGCGACTGCTCACCGCTGATCCACTGTGAATCTCCGCTCGCGGTGGCGATGCGACCATCAAGAGAGGCGGCGAGTTTCACCGTCACAAATGGTGTCTTGGTCGTTACCCAATGGATAAAATCCTCGTTCAGGCGCAGACATGCCTCTTTCAACACGCCGGCCTTCACTTCGATGCCCGCCCGGCGCAGGCGACGAATCCCACGGCCACGGACCAACGGATTCGGATCAACCATCCCCACCACGACCCGCGTAATGCCCGCGGCGATCAGTGCATCCGTGCACGGTGGCGTACGTCCGTGGTGCGAGCAGGGTTCCAGGGTGACATACATGGTCGCTCCGCGTGCGGTGCCGCTCACCTTTCGGAGCGCCTCGATTTCGGCATGGGGCAACCCAGCGCGGCGATGAAACCCTTCGCCGATCACCCGCCCATTGCGCACGATCACCGCGCCCACCGCGGGGTTCGGACTCGTGCGGCCAACTCCTTTGGCGGCCAGCTCCAGAGCCCGCGCCAAGAACACTTCATCGCGGTCGCGTTTCATCTCCGCCTCAGTCGCGTGCCCGCGAACGCTCACGGGTGGTGGGTTCGGGGCGGCGGCGCAGCTGCTGTTGTCGTCGCGTCCCCCGCCCATCCACGAGTTCTTTCAACTCGTGCATAAAGGCATCCAAGTCCTGAAAGGAACGGTACACCGACGCGAAGCGGACATACGCGACTTTATCGAGATCATAGAGTTGCCGCATCACTTCCTCACCGATCACCGCGCCCGCAATCTCTTTTTCTCCACGACTTTGCAGAAACTGTTCGATCCGGTCCGCGACTTCCTCGATAGTGGTGATACTCACGGGCCGTTTTTGACAGGCTTTGGTCAGACCAGCGATGACCTTCATCCGGTCGTAGGCTTCACGCCGCCCATCTTTTTTCACCACCAACGGCATGATCTCCTCGACCCGCTCGTAGGTGGTAAAGCGCCGCTCGCACCGGGCACAAGTCCGCCGGCGGCGCGTGACATCACCTTCACGACTCAAGCGTGAATCAATGACGCGATTCTCCAGACTGGAACAGAATGGGCATTTCATAGGAATGGAGAAGTCAAAAGTCAAAAGTCAAAAGTCAAAAATAGAAAACCTCAGACCCTTGTCAACCTAAAGCTTGCAATCTGGAACTCATAGACTTTAGACCTTGGACCTTAGACTTTGGACAGCCGCCCCTTATAAATGGGGAACGTGCGGCAAAAATCCCGGACCTCGTCGCCAATCGCCGCCAACGCCGGCGCGTCACCCACTTTCTGTAATGCGCGCGCGATGAAGTCGGCGATCACCGCCATCTCTTTCTCCTTCATGCCACGACTCGTGACCGCTGGCGTGCCAATCCGCACCCCACTCGTCACGAACGGCGAGCGCTGATCGAACGGAATCGCGTTCTTATTGACTGTGATGCGCGCCCGGTCCAGCGTCTCTTGCGCGACTTTTCCTGTCAGTTCCGTGTCGCGGAAGTCCAAGAGCATGAGATGGTTATCCGTGCCGCCCGACACGAGCCGAAACCCATGACGTAAGAGACCCGCGGCCAGCGCTTTGGCGTTGTCCATGATCTGCTGTTGATACACCTTGAACTCTGGCATTAACGCTTCCTTGAGCGCCACCGCCTTGGCCGCGATCACGTGCATCAGCGGGCCACCTTGATTGCCGGGAAAGACGGACGAATCCACACTCTTGGCCAACGATGCTTTACAGAGAATCATGCCACCACGGGGGCCGCGCAGGGTTTTGTGGTTCGTCGTGGTCACCAGTTCCGCGTACGGCACCGGGGATGGATGGAGTCCAGCGGCGACCAAGCCCGCGAAATGGGCGATATCCACCATCACCAGCGCGCCCACCTCGTCCGCCGCGCGACGGAATTGCGCGGCATCAATCTGGCGTGGATAGGCGCTGTGGCCAGCCACGATCATCTTGGGTCGATGTTTACGCGCGAGGTCGGCCACTTCATCGTAGTCGATGCGCTGGTCGGACTCGCGGACACCATAGGGAATGACTTTAAAGAATTTTCCGGAGAAATTGACCGGGCTGCCGTGAGTAAGATGTCCGCCGTGGGACAGGTTCATACTGAGGATCGTGTCGCCAGGCTGCAACTGCGAGAAATACGCGGCCATGTTCGCTTGCGCCCCGGAGTGCGGTTGGACGTTGGCGTGTTCGGCCCCAAACAACTGCTTGGCGCGATCAATCGCCAGTTGCTCGACGATATCGACATACTCGCACCCGCCGTAGTAGCGCTTACCGGGATACCCTTCGGCGTATTTATTGGTCAGGACCGACCCCTGCGCCTCCAGCACCGCCTCACTCACCACGTTTTCCGACGCGATGAGTTCCAAGTTATATTCCTGGCGCTCGGTTTCCCGTTGAATCGCCGCATACACTTCAGGGTCGCGAAGGGCCAACTCACTACTCATATCGTTCCTCTTCTCAACGCAACGAAGGCCGGGGCCATAAACAAAGAATCGCAGGGCTCATCAGCCACTGCGATTCTTCAGCCGCGTCTACCGCCCATCTCCCATGCCGCGTGGGAGTGCGCATGGGGTCGTGGTTATTTCTTGTTTTTATCAATGTAATCGAAAACGTCCTTGACCTTGCGAATCTTCTCCGCGTCCTCATCCGAGACTTCGATCTCGAATTCTTCCTCCAGCGCCATCACCAGTTCGACCAAGTCCAGGGAGTCGGCCCCCAAATCGTCGGTGAATGAAGCCTCAGCCACAACCTCGTCCTTGCTGACGTTGAGTTGTTCGCTGATGATCTCTCGTACCCGTTCCTCGACTGACGCCGCCATATCCGTGTCCTCCTCAGTAACTACTAGATCGTCTGGACGGCGCTCAACGAGAGGTGCACTGGTTGCGCGTGGCTCTCGGCTCCGAACTCAGACATACATACCGCCATTAATGTTGATGACCTGCCCCGTGATGTACCCTGCCAGCGGGCTCGCGAGGAAGGCGACCACTTCCGCCACCTCGGCCACCGTGCCCCATCGACCAGCGGGAATAAGGCTCAAATATCCTGATTTGACCTCATCTGGCAAGGACCCGGTCATGTCCGTTTCAATGAATCCCGGCGCGACGGCGTTGACCGTCACCGACCGCGAGGCCAATTCCTTCGCCATCGTTCGCGTGAACCCAATCACCCCGGCTTTCGCCGCTGTGTACGCGGCCTGTCCGGGATTGCCGGTTTGGGCCACCACCGAGGTCAAGTTGATGATCCGCCCGGAACGTTGGCGCAACATGGGGCGCGCCGCCGCCTTGGTGCACAGGAAAACGCCCTTGAGATTGACATCCATCACCCGCTCCCACTCCTCCTCCTTGAGGCGGAGTAGCAGGTTGTCAATCGCGAGTCCGGCGTTATTGACGACGACATCAATACGCCCGTGCTTCTCGGCGATCTGTTGAAAGGCCGCGTTCACTTCGGTGCCGTTCGCGACATCGAACCGCAGCAACTCAGCTTGACCCCCAGCCTTGTGGATACCGCCACGGACATCCTCTGCGGCTTGCTGGGACTGCATATAGTTGATGAGCACGAGGTCGCCCGCCTGCGCGAAGCGTTCGGCGATGGCGCGGCCAATGCCGCGTGAGGCTCCGGTTACCAGCACCACTCGCTGTGGGTGCGCGGCGCTCATGCCAATACTCCCTGAGCATCCGCGAGCGTCGCGGGGTCACTAACGGACACACACGACAGCTCCGCGACAATACGCTTGAGCAGTCCGGCCAATACCTTACCCGGCCCAACTTCAATCGCCGCCGCACAGCCAAGACCCTTGAGTTTCAGCATACTTTCTTCCCACCGCACCGGCGCGGTCACTTGTTGCACGAGCAGGTCTTTCACGCGCGTCGGGTCCTGGTTCACCTCGGCGGTCACATTCGCGATGACTGGAACTCTCAGTGGGCTGACCGAAATCGCTTCAAGCACCCGCGCCAACCCTTCCGCGGCTGGCGACATCAGCGCGCAATGGAATGGGGCGCTGACCGCGAGTTCGACCGCGCGCTTCGCGCCACGAGCCTTGGCCACGGTCATGGCCCGACGAACCGCATCCGTGTGTCCAGCCACCACGATCTGCCCACCGCCATTCAGATTAGCGGGTGAGACCACTTCCCCTTGCGCGGCTTCCCTACACACCTGGAGCACGTCATCGGCGGAAAGATTAAAGATCGCGGCCATCGCGCCAACGCCGACGGGGACCGCCTCTTGCATCAAGCGTCCACGCTCACGCACGATGCGCACCGCATCCGCTAACGTCAGCGCCCCAGCGGCAACCAACGCCGAATACTCGCCCAGGCTATGGCCAGCAACGACGGTAGGTTGAACGCCAGTTTCTTGTTGCAGGACCCGCAAGGTGGCGATACTGGTCGCGACAATCGCGGGTTGGGCATTGGTGGTGAGTTTGAGGTCGTCATCCGGCCCCTCGAAACACAGGGTCGAAAGCGACATGCCTAACGCTTCATCAGCTTCGGCGAAGGTGCTGGCGGCAACGGGGAACTGTTGCGCGAGCGCCTTGCCCATCCCCGCGGCTTGAGAGCCCTGACCGGGAAACAACAATGCCACAGCGCGATTCATTCTTTTTTCTTCTCTTCTTCCGGTGGCGGCTCTAGTGTTGCCGCTGGCGGGTCGTGCGATTCACGGGTGTGGAGAAACCGATCGCGAATCGAGGCCCACAATCGGCGACTACTTTTACTTTCTGGCGTGGTCAGCGCGGCCTCGGGCAAGGCTTGGAGACTTTCGACGATTTTCCGATTGATGTCCTGACGTGAAGCCTCTTCCGCCACGCGAATCGCATTCTTGATGGCTTTCGGTGACGAAGCGCCGTGCGCGATAATCGCGAGGCCGTCGGTCCCCAAGAGCGGCGCGCCCCCCACTTCGGAGGGGTCCAGACTCGCGCGCAACTCGGTGAAGTCGTTGCGAATCAGCATATACGCGAGCTTGCTTTTCCAACTAGCAGTGAACATGGTGCGGAATTGCCCTTGGAGAAAATGGGCGAACCCTTCCAGCGACTTCAGCGCGACATTGCCCGTGAATCCATCAGTGACAATGACGTCGACTCTCCCGTTATTGAGGTCCCGCCCCTCAACATAACCGATGTAATTCAGATGCGCTTTATTTAGCATCGCGTGGGCGAGACGGGTCAGGTCGGTGCCTTTCGAGTCTTCTTCCCCATTACTCAGCACGCCGACACGAGGCGACGGAATCCCACGTACCAAGCGCGCGTAGACCTCGCCCATGATGGCGAATTGGACAAAGTGCAGCGGTTTACACTCGGTGTTGGCACCGGCGTCCAGTAAGCAAGTATACCCCCCGACCGCCGGAATCGCCGTGACGATCGCGGGGCGGTCCACTCCTTTGAGCGTCCCTAATGTGGTCACCGCGAGGGCAAGCATCGCGCCGGAGTTGCCAGCACTGAGGACCGCGTTTGCCTCGCCTGACTTGACGAGTTGCAGCGCCACGCGCATCGACGAATCAGGTTTTCCGCGAATCGCCGAGATCGGCGACTCCCCCATCTCAATGCGTTCAGTCGCATGACGAATGAGAAGGGACTCGGACTCCTGTTTGCCCAACCGTTCAAGCTCGTACCGAATACTGCCCTCGTCACCGACCAAGATGACGGGCACATTATGCTCCTCGACGGCCTGCAGTGCCCCTTCGACGATTGCACCGGGGGCGTGGTCCCCCCCCATGGCGTCTACAGCGATAAACATGGCTAGAGATTACGTGTTGCCGCGTACCCGCGTTCGACAACGAGCGCGGGTCGCCACAGTATATCTATCGACCACATCACCCCGGACGCGCCGTGGCCGTGAGAAAGTCGATGGACAGGTAACGTATGTGGGTTATGCCTCTTCCGCGACAGCGATAACCTGGCGGCCACGGTAGAAGCCACAGGTGGCACAGATACGGTGAGATAACACCGGGTCACCACAGTTCGCGCAGGTCATTGTCTGGACAATCGGCAGGGCGTCGTGCGCGCGGCGTTGATTACGTTTGGATTGTGAAGTTTTACGTTTGGGAAGGCCCATGGTCGTTCCTTATGTTTACAAAATTTTTCGGTGGCATGTGTGGACGATACGAACAGAGAGGTAAGCGATTACCTCTGGGAAGGCAGCCGCAGGGTTGACAGGATAGCCAGACGCGGATCACGCCAGAGCGGGCGACACGCGCACGACTCAACATTGAGATTCGTGCCGCATTGCCCACAGAGACCGCGACAATTCGGCTGACACAGGGGTTGGCTCGGCAACGCCAGCAGCGTTTCTTCATCAACGAGCGCCGAGAGGTCGATATGCTGCTCGCTGTAGAACCCAGCCGAGAGTTCATCCGCGCTGAGTTCGATTTCCCGTTGCGGCGCGCGGAACTGAGGGCTCAGGGTGACTGAAAATTCCCGTTGAATCGACGCCGTATACTCCTCGACGCACCGACTACAGTCGCCAACGAACTCTCCCTCAATCGTGCCACTGAAAATGAGGTCCGCGCCAGAGCGAAAATGGAGCAACTGGACCCGCAAGGGGGTAGGCAAGCGGTATTCCGCCTCGTTCCTCTCGGCAAGGATCCGGTTGAGGTCGCTCACCTCTTCCACGAATTGGAGTTCGGTTGGAGAGGATTTAATGTCATCAACAGCAATTTTCATAACCATGTCAGTGTCCCAGCGCGGGCGCATGGTAGTATGAACCCACCGAAAAAGCAACGCAGGCAATCTGTCCAAGAAAGCTCTTGACGCCAGAAAACGAATGAGCTACCAGCGTCGGTTATGGCTAAGGAAGGCATTGAAGTCACGGGAACGGTACTCGAAACACTCCCCAACGCCATGTTTCGGGTGCAACTGGAAAACAAGGTCACGGTGCTTGCCCATGCGTCAGGCAAGATGCGCAAGTTCTCTATCAAGATTCTGCCTGGCGACACCGTTACCGTTGAGCTTTCCCCGTATGACTTGAGCCGTGGCCGGATCACCTTCCGGCATCAATGAAATGCGTAGGGGCGAATAATTATTCGCCCTACCTGATTCGCAAATCCGCCAATGTCTGAATAATCCGGTGCGGACGAACCCGATGCGTGTGCGGAACTCCCGCCCCAGTCCGATCCACCCAAATCCCCGTAATGCCAAGCCACTGCGGAGCCGCGACATCCCACTCTAAATTGTCGCCCACCATCCACGTCTCTTCCGGCTGCACCCCGAGTCGATTCAAGGCGTGGAGATAGACCCGCTCATCCGGTTTGCCGGTGCCAAACTCGCCTTCCACGACAATACAGTCAAAAAACGGGGCCAAGCTCCACTTCTCGATTTTCTTGCGTTGCGCCTTGGCGGCTCCGTTGGTTAATAACGCCAAAGGACGGTCTTGCTCGCGCAGCCAATGCAGGGTTTCCACCGCTCCAGGAAACAGTTGCGACCGCTGGTCACGTTCAGTGGAGTAGACGCGCTCCATCTCGTGCGCCAAGGAGTCATCCACGATCCCAAGTTGCTGTAATGCCTCGGTGGCCATCTGTCGTCGTGCTATCGGCAAATCCAACCGTCCACGGCGACTCCGAATAAAATCACTCCAAAACCAGTTTCTCCGCTCGTGAATCACCGCGAGAAATTTTTGATAGGAGATACCCGCGAGATGATCCGCGAACTGCTGATAGACCGCGAACCAACAGTCATCACCGGGGTCGGAGTCGGCGAGGATGGTGTCATCCAAATCCAAGAACAGCGCTTTGGGAAGTTGGGTAGCCATGCGTTACGTCTTTCTCCGCCTGCCATCCGTAGCATCATCCACGGCCTATGGCAGGGTCAGGACAGGTTGATTCTGCCGCGCCGTTCGTTTATCAGCAAGGGACAAAAAAGGAGAGGACATCCCCTATGAATGAAGAACCACTGCAATCGAGCCCGTACAACGGTCAAGAACTCGCCACTCTCGGTGGTGGCTGTTTCTGGTGTCTGGAGGCGGTCTATCTGGAATGCAAAGGGGTAGACAAAGTGGTGTCCGGCTACTGTGGCGGCTCCGTCCCGAACCCGACGTATTATCAAATCTGCGAAGGCACCACCGGTCACGCCGAAGTCGTCCAGCTCACGTTCGATCCTCAGACCATTTCCTTCAAGGAAATTTTGCGGGTTTTCTTCACGATCCACGATCCCACGACATTGAACCGTCAGGGGAACGATGTGGGCACGCAATACCGGTCCGCCATCTTCACGCACGACGAAGCCCAACGACAGATCGCGGTGGAAACGATCGCGGAGATCGCGGCGGCGAAAATCTGGGATGGGAAGATTGTCACGGAAGTGAGTCCCCTTCCGATCTTTTACGTTGCCGAGGACTATCACCAAGAATACTTTCTCAACAATCCATTCCAGCCCTATTGTCAGTACATCGTCGCGCCCAAGGTCGTGAAGTTTCGTAAGACGTTTTTGGATAAGGTGAAACGGTAAAGACATAAAACGTCATGCGTAAAACGTACACTGCGTGGGGCGAAAGTGCAGGGTATCCCCGCGCGCAGTGACGAAAGGTGGGCAGGTCCCCCTTTTGCCCACCGATCTTTCTACGCTCGTCCGTACTTCTTCTCCGCCTCTAGCCACCAGTCGATGCCCACCCGTTGAAAGATGTCCATCGGGCTCAGCACCGGTCCCTCGTGCCAATCGGTGCCATGCTCCTTCAACTTGGTGAGCGCCGACTCTATCGCTAGCGTCGCTGACATGAGGCTCACCACTGGAAAGATCACCATCTTGTAGCCGAGTTGTTCGAGTTCCGTCACTGTAAGTCCCGGTGTTTTCCCGCCGGGCACTTGGTTGCTTAGCAGCGGGGCTTTGATTTCCCGTGCTACGCGCTCAATCTCTTCACGACTGGTTGGTGCTTCCACGAAAATGACATCAGCTCCAGCCTCGCGATAGCGCAATCCCCGCTCAATGGCATCGTCGATCCCATTCACCGCACGCGCATCAGTACGCGCGATGATAATAAAGTCCGGGTCGGTACGATTCTCCGCGGCGGCACGAATCTTTTCAGCAAACTCTTTCATCGGGATCACCGCTTTACCAGCGATGTGACCACATTTCTTGGGAAACACCTGGTCTTCCAAATGCAGCGCGGCAACCCCGGCTCGTTCATACTCACGCACGGTGCGAATCACGTTTAGCGGATTGCCGTAGCCCGTATCGGCATCGGCGATGAGTGGCAACGAAATGCAGCCCGCGATATGCGCGGCCTGGGTTGCCATTTCAGTGAGTGTGGTCAAGCCAAGATCGGCCTGGCCCAGGGCCGAGGCCGCCGTACCCGCGCCAGTCATGTACACCGCCTTGAAGCCGTGCCGTTCAATCAAGCGCGCGGAGATCCCGTCATACGCGCCAGGCGCGACAATAATCCCCGGTTCATTCAGCATGCGGCGAAGTGTGGTCGTTGTTCGCATTGGGTGCTCCTCTCGTGTGGATCGCACAGCCCATACCAACATCACGGCGGTTGCTCAAGGCTGCCGGCGCTGTTGTTTCTAGGAATAGCGAGGTGGTTCTGATAATGGGAAATGAGGTAGGCACTATGAAGAGTGACTCCATGACCCCAGGTAATCAAATATGATGAAGATTCACCCGTGGTCCGAACTTGCATCTGATTTTGGGGACAGTCTCATTTTCGGCAACGACGCAAGCCGAGCAGTATTTGATACTTTTTCTTATAGTTCCCTCTTTGATTGGGCTTCGGAGAAAAATCTGTTCACATCCGATGTTCAGCACGAGATTCCTGTTATCTCGTCTTCCTGGTAGACTCCTGGCTCGTGCGCCAGGAAATATATTTTGAATTGATTGGTGAGATTACCCAAGTTGAGACCTTTGCCATCCGGGGAAGCATTCAAGAGCTTGCCCTTCTCCGCAAGCACTACGGACCTGGACGCTGGCGCAAACGGAAAGGCAAGGCAACGGTGCGGCTAATGAGTGGGCGGATTCGACGTGCCGAGCTGCACTGGTATGAAGCACATGGCATTGGGAAGAGAAAGCTCAAGATTAAACGATTCTTGGACGAACCCGTATGAAGCGAAAAAAACCACAGGCGGAATTTGTCCTCTGTCTCCGTAACGATGGCTGTGACGACTTAGAGACCCGTAAAGTCTATCAACTCCTTCCAGACTCGGAGGCAGCGCAAGAGGGATACCTGAGAGTCATTGATGAGTCAGGGGAAGACTATCTGTACCCAGCGGCATATTTTGTCGCCGTCGTATTACCAGACACCGTGGCCCAAGCCCTTGCACTCTCCGCTTAACAAGCACGGTCCGCGGCATCAGATGTGTCGTTCCCGCCTCGACGCGTAACCGTTCAATTTCCGTGATGACATCCTCTGGCGGACCCGATATGGAAAATGGAAAGGCTTGAGATGTTAAGCTGGGAAAAAGAACAACTCCGAACTCCAAAACTCCGAACCCCGAACTTCTTAGAATCGATACGTGAACCGCACCTTAATTCTCCCCTCGCGCAGAGTCGGGCGTAGGTTTCCATCCGCGCCACGCCAGTTGTGGTTGTACACCAGAAAGACCTCATTCCCCGGCTCGATGATCCAGCGCAAGCGTGAGTTCATGCTCAGCACTTCGGACACCGTGTCATATTGAAAGAAGTTGAACCACGAGACATCTGGGTTGAGAGCAATACTCATGCGCAAGCGGATCAGCCGGATGATGAAGTTGCCTTCCGGCAAACGCCCATCGTTTTGTTGATACTCGGCACTGAGGAAAAAATGCGGACCAGGACGGAGATCAACCCGTGCCGTCCAGTCGTCCCGTCGGCCCCCGTAGAAATGACCCCATTCATAGATGAAACGCAAAACCACGGGGCGCTTGTCCGCGCTTCGCCATTGCGTGCGCTGGCGACGAAAGACATATCCACCTTTGGGAATCGTCACGTCACGACTGACCGGAAACTTCTCGGTCAACCGCTCCAGCGTTTCCTGCGTCTGAAATTCGAGCGCGTCCCCACTCTCGAACCGCCAGACACAAGGAAAGTTGATATTGCGCGTCAACAACAAATTGGAGTCCGGCTCGACGATATAATTCCCATCAAAAGCACAACTGATTTGTCGGGTGTACCACCGACCAGGACGTGGCGCCACTTCCAGAAACCACCCAAACCGCCGAATGCCTTTGCGAGGCACGAACCCCAGGGTGGCATCAAATTCCTTTTGTACTTCGCGGTAGGTGCCAAATATCCGCCACAGATCGTTGGGAAGATTGATCTGACTGCCCCACGCTAAATTCTTGCGAGTGCGCGGAATAAAACTCTTGAGAAAGAAGGCGGACATAGCAAAATTTCTATCGCCCAAGAATGTGGAGGTACTATAGCGAAAATCGCTACCGACCAGGCCCGTGGTTTTCCCTCCACGCGCCGATTCTCGCACCGTGCTGATGAAGCCGATCGACGACTTTGTCCACAGGTCACGCTTCACGCGAATGACACTAAAGTTCTCGTCAGGAATCGGTCCGCGTTCTTCGGTTTGCACGTTGAGCATCCCAATGCGGTACGGACCAATCCGTCCACTCAGCTTCGCGCCGCCCAGCAGGTCCACCTGCTTGCCATCACTGGCGATGCCAATGCGGCGACTGAAAAAGGGAATAATCACCAGCGGGCCAGACGTGGACGTCAGATCATTGGTGGCGAAATTGCCCGCATCTTCGAGAAAGAACTGTCGCTTCTCCGGGACAAAGAGGGGGAACCGCGTGAGGTTCACCTGGGTATCATCAACTTCGGTTTCGCCAAAGTCCGTATTGGCGGTGAGGCTCAACGTCAAACTCGGAGTGAGTTTATAAAAAACATCGAGTCCCGGCTTGAACACCGTCGCATGCCGTTTCGGCGCCGTGGTGATGAACGGTGAGACATCCAGTCCCACGCCTTGGTCGATCCCCGCCAACCCATGTAACCGCCCGGCTTCAGAGACTCGGAAAAATTCGAGATTTTGCCGATAGCCGGACCACACGACTTCTTCGGTCCGTCGTTTAATGACCCGCTGAATGTTAAATCCCCATGTGGATTGCCCTGGGACGAAGCTAACGGTGTGAAACGGAATAGCGAATTCCGCCGTCCACCCGTGCGGCGAAATCCGGGTCCGCGCGTACCAGATCCCATTCCAATCCGGGTTCTGGTCTTGCCCTTCATCGGTAATAATTTGATCGAACCGCGCACCGGCGGCGTTCACTTGAAAAATGAAGGCGTTGCGACGATCCAGAAACGTATCGAACAGCAGCGTTACCCGGTCATCCGAATCCAGTACCACGTCACGATCAAACCGGCTCGCGACAATAGCATCAGGTTGGGAATCGTAACAAATCACGCCGACATACAACCGTGACCGTGAGTACAGGACCCGTACTTCCGTCCGCTCGGACGCTGGCGCTCCCTCATTCGGCTCACGCTGGAGCAAGGTGTCGATCACCTGCGCCCGTTGCCAGGCCGATTCTTCGAGCGCGCCATCGATCACTATTGGTTCAGTGATCAGCGTCGCCGTGATTTCCGGGGGATTCGCCCTAGCACCCGACGCGCACAGCAAGAGCACACCGAGAACCAGGAAGCAGTATCGTTGCCGTTGGGCTCCACGAAACATAGCGATTCTTCACTGCACGGGAACGATACAGGCCGGAGAATCATTCTTTGGTGAGTTCACGAGAAGCGCCACTTCGTACGCCGCCATCTCCGTCGCGGGATAAGGCACGAGGAGAGGCTGGAGCTTTTCTGGTTCGGTGATCGTTCGATCAAGCCATGCCACTTCAGCTCCTCGTGTGAGAATCACAGGCATGCGATTATGAATCGGCTCCATGAGCGAGTTCGGTGTGGTGGTGATGATCGTACAGGAGTGAATCGCGTCACCATCCGGCGGACGCCAGGTTTCCCACAATCCCGCGAAAGCGAACGGGGCACGTGACGCGAGTGTAATAAAGATCGGGATTTTCCGTTTTCCCTCTTGTCGCCATTCATAAAATCCATCAGCCACGATCAGACACCGCCGCTTTTGCAGCGCACGACGAAAGCTGGGTTTTTCCGCGAGGGTCTCAGCACGGGCGTTCATCATGCGACTCCCCATGCTCGCATCTTTCGCCCAGGACGGGATCAGTCCCCAACGGAGCAATCCACCACGGTTGCCAGTTTCGTCCCTGATAATGGACAATACCGCTTGTGAGGGAGCGATATTGTACCGTGGCGTCAACGAGAGAGGAGACGCATGAAACGAGAAGCGTTCTTCGAGCTGTTCAAGGTCCGCTGTGAGCGTAAAACGACCACACATAGGGCACTTCCTCACCATCTTTTTTCCCACGCGACAGTATCGTATGTATACGCAAGCGTTCCGTGGGGATCAATGAGACTTGAGACTTGAGACTTGAGACTTGAGACTTGAAGCTTGAGGCTCGAATTTTTTGGACCTTGGACCTTGGACTTTGGACTTTGGACCTTGGACTTTTCAACCCGCAACCCGAACCCGCGAGGAATACCACCATGATTGAACTCTACGACCTAGTTGGCGCCAACGACTTGCGACTCAGCCCGTATTGCTGGCGAGCAAAAGCGGTCATGGCGTACAAAAAAATTCCATACACCACGGTTCCCATCCGCTTCTGCGATAAAGACAAACTCGCGTTCTCTGGTCAGGACCGCGTGCCGGTCATCAAAGACGGGAACACCGTCGTGTCCGACTCGTGGTTCATCGCTGAATACTTCGAGCAGCTCCAACCTGAACCACGCCTGTTCCCTGGCCTCGGACTGAAAGAGGCGTGCCGATTTTTCAATCTCTACGTGGATCGGACCGTCCACACCGCCGTGTTTCCCGTGGTGGTGGCCGATATTTACACGAGCATCGACCCGGTGGATCGCGAGTATTTTCGCAAATCACGCGAAGAGCGTCTTGGCATGACCCTAGAGGACACGGTCGCCAAACGTCCAGAGTCCCGGCCCCGCATGCGCGCCGTTCTCGCGGACCTGAACCTCGCCATTGCCGGGCAGGAATACTTCTTTGGTAATGTAACGTATGCCGACCTCTGTCTGTTCGGCACGTTCAAATGGATCATGTCAGTCAGTCAAGAACCATTGCTCTTCACGACCGAGTTTCGCGCGTGGTGGGAGCGGATGGAGCATCTCCTCGGAATCTAACCACACGTCTCACAACAGGAGGGAACCATGAACCATAGAGACATTGTGACCGCGCGGCTCGCCGCCGTCGGCATTTCGTTGACCGATCAAGAACTCGACCATCTCGCCGCGGCGTATGGCAAGCTGCAACAGTGGGAATCGATTGTACAAAAGATGATCCAACCAGAGACTGAACCGGCGGTGATCTTTCACGCCAAGGTGGAGGGCTAACAATGGTAACCACCACTGCACAACTGGCCTACATGTCGCTCGCGGACGTGGCCAAACGGATCGCTTCACGAGAACTCTCTCCGCGTGAGGTGACACTCGCGACCATCGACCGCATCACCGCCATCGAACCGAAGCTCCACTCGTACTATGCGATCCTGGCGGCGGACGCTTTAGTCGCTGCCGAAGAAGCGGAAAAACAAATCCGCCAGGGCAACTACAAAGGTCCCCTGCATGGCGTCCCCCTCGCCGTCAAGGACATTTATGAATCTGGCCCGACCACGGGTGGGTCAAAGCTGCGCAAGGATTATGTCGCCCGCCAAGACTGCACCTCAGTCCACAAGCTCAAGCAAGCCGGCGGCGTTATCTTAGGCAAACTCGCCACCTACGAGTTTGCTTTCGGCGTGCCAACGATGGCCTCGTACTTTCAACCAGCGCGCAATCCGTGGAATCTCGACATTGATCCAGGCGGCTCCAGCAGCGGGTCGGGAGCCGCGGTCGCGGCGGGATTAGCGTACGGAGCCATGGGCAGTGATACAGGTGGGTCCATTCGCTGGCCCGCGTTCTGTTGCGGCATTGTGGGGATGAAGGCCACATACGGGCGGGTGAGCCGCGCTGGGGTGTTTCCGTTGTCGTGGAATCTCGACCATACCGGCCCCATGACCCGCACGGTGGAAGATTGCGCCCTGATGCTACAAGGATGCGCGGGCTACGATCCGCTTGATCCCGCCTCAGCCAATGAGCCGGTTCCCGATTTCAACGTCAAACTCGGGCGGGATATCAAAGGCATGCGCATCGGCGTTCCCCGCAAGCTGTTCATGTCAAATTGTGACAAGGAAATCCTGGCGTCGGTTGAGACGGCCATCACACAGATGACCACGCTTGGCGCCGTCGTGACCGATGTCGATTCCATCACGTTCGAGGAAATGTTTGCCTTGATCTGGCCCATCATTGCTGCCGACGCCGCTGCCTATCATCTGGAAGACATGAAGACCCGACCGGGAGATTACAATCCCGACCTGCGCATGATGCTGGCGGTTGGGACTTTGGTGAGTGGCACCGGCTATCTGCAAGCCCAACGCGCCCGCGACCAAGTGCGTCGCACCATGCTACGGCAACTGGAAACAGTAGACCTGTTTATGATGCCGACCACGGGATTCCTGCCAGGACGCGTGCGCTCGGAGCCATCAGTCGGCAGTTTTCTCACGTCAGACAGTTTTTCCATTTACACCCCGCTGATGAACCTCACGGGATTCCCGACTCTCGCCTTGCCGTGTGGATTCAGTGCCTCAGGCTTACCGATGGGATTCCAACTCGCGGGCAAACCGTTTGATGAGGCAACGGTGTTTCAGGCGGGACATGCTTACGAACAATCAACTCCGTGGTATCAGCGCCATCCGGACTTTTAGTTTCGAGTTTCGAGTTTCGAGTTTCGAGTTTCGAGTTTCGAGTTTCGAGTGCAAGACGAATTCTTTTCTTCATTCTTCACTTGCAACCCGAAACCCGAAACTCCTTGACCTTGGACATTAGACCTTGGACCTTGGACTCTTTTAACCCGAAACCCGAAACCCGAAACTCTACGTCATCCGTACCGCCCCATACCGCTCGTAATACGCCACCCACGCCCGGCGAACATCGGGCGTGAGTGAGTCGTTCATCAACGCGAAGATGTCCTGCATGGTCAGGATCGCTACGGTCTTGATGCCCAATTCTTTCTCCAGGGTTTGGACCGCGCTGATGGAGCCAGGCGCGTCTCCCAACAACTCCTGCCGATCCACCGCGATCACCATGCCAGCAATGGTGTAGTTGCCCAGCAGCTTGATCTTTTCGAGCGCCTCGTACTTCGCTTGCCCGGTGGTGATCACATCATCGACCAGCAAAATACTGCCGCCCGGCATAAATTTTTCCGCACCGACGATCACTTTGCTTGCGTCAGTGCCTTGCGTGGCTTCGCCGTAGGCTTTCTCTTCCTTGCGGTCGTACAAATAGGAAGTGTTCTTGCCAAACTGCTCGTATAATCCTTCACAGGTCAGCGCGCACAGATTGATACCTTTGTAGGCTGGGCCAAACACATACTGGAAATCCTTGAGCACGCCACCGCGCATGCCATCCATCGCGGCTTGGCTATAGGCTTTCTTCATCATCGCCAAACTCTCACCATCGGTGAGTGCACCAATCGAGGCAAACGTCGGACTCATCCGGCCACTCTTCAACTTAAAGAACGAGCCGACATCCTTGGCAATCTTGAAAGCATCCTTCTTCAAGAGCAGATCGAGAAATTCGCGTTTGTAGTTCATAGTTCCAGGGTCCAGGGTTCGGGTTTCAGGGTTCGGGTTAAGAAAGTCGGACGTCCAAGATCCAAAGGCCAAGGCCCAAAACTTTCAAGCCTCAAGTCTCAAGTCTCAGTCCTTTTGCCTTTTGATTTTTCCTAATTCTGAAACCGTGGCATAACCTTCTCCGCAAACAGTTCCATGCTCCGCATGACTTGTTTGTGAGGAACGAGGCCACCGGGATTAAACCAGCAGATGACGCGCCCCATGCCAAAGTCTTGCTGGAACTGCGTGAGGCGTTCAATACAGTCGTCAGGAGGAGCAAAGACTCCCATATTCTGACTCACCTGCTCGTAGGTCATCCGTCGGGCGCGTTCGAGCATATCTTTCAAGCGATTATTCCCCGGTGCTTCCGCGGCGTTGAGCGATTCGTAGAGCGTCGCCACGGTGCGCAGGAATCGCTTAATGCTGGGCTCTAACTCTTGTCTGATTTGCGCCGGGCTGTCACCCACATAGAGCGGCATCAGCACGGTCACATCGTCTTCACTACAAGGCCGATGTCCCGCAGCTTCGCGCGCCTGTCGGTACAGCGGGAGGTACTCTTTAATGCGGAAGAACGGATTGACCTGGGAAGCGACACATATCCGATAGCCCATGCGACCAGTCAGCTCAAAAGTGTCGCTACTGTTCGTGGCGATGTGTACTCGTGGATGCGGTTGCTGTACAGGTTTCGGCACAATGGACAGATTATCCACACTCCAAAATTGCCCCTGAAAAGAGAACCGCTCCTTCGTCCAGGCTTGAAGAATAATCTGGAGGCTCTCAAACATGCGCTCACGGCTCTCACTTTGAGCAAGCCCGAAGCCGGTAAAGTGCGTCGGGATCGAGCCCCGCCCAACACCAAACTCCACACGCCCGTTACTGATGACATCGAGCGTCGCGATTTCTTCCGCCACTCGTAAAGGATGTGACAGTGGCAGCAACACGATAGCGATGCCCAAGCGCAGCTTCGTGGTGCGTTCCGCGATCGCCGCCAGCGTAAGCAATGGCGACGGCGAAATCGAGAGTTCGGGATTGAAATGTTGCTCGACTGGCCACACGGACTCGAAGCCGAGCGCTTCGGCATACACGGCTTGTTCAATGGTGTCTCGATATCGTTGGACGGCGGATTGCGTCGGATCACACGGTAATTGGTAATGGAGTCCAAATCTCATAGGCGTCCCCTCCTATCCTTGCAATACACACAGACAGGAGGGTTGTCGCCGATCCATGGTGAGTTTGCAAGGGTAAGGCTCACTTCAGAAAAGCGTTTACCTTGCCGCGGAGATCCCGAAGGGGTAAAGAGGCCGCATGCAATGCTCGAATTGAGGAATTGAGCGATTGAGGCATCGGGCCATTGAATGATTGAGCCATTGCCGGAGAGTGAAAAGAGGCGGTAAGATAGTAACGTCATATCTGCCGTTGCTATAGCAAACGAGGAACATGATGACTCTACAAGCTGTAACCTTGCACTTACCCGAGCTGGTCTATCAACGCGCGAAGCACGCAGCCGAGGTGCTCCAGAGACCGGTGGAGGACCTCATTGTCGATACTCTTACCTCCACCCTACCGGTGTTGGATGACGTACCAATAGAGATGGGAGGTGAGATCGCGGCTATGGCGCACTTAAGTGACGAAGCCTTGCAGGGATTAGCAACGAGTACGTTGCGACCTGAGCGGCAAGTGTTGCTAAGCGAGTTATTAGATCAGCAAGGCTGTGGCGAGCTGGATGAAGTGGGACAGCGGGAACTGGCGGTACTCATGGCGGAATATGGCCGCTTGATGTTGCGACGCGCGAAAGCTGTGGCACTACTCTTGGCGCGTGGAAAACCCGTTCCTGTACTGACGCCATTTCCCCCGGCGTCATGAGTCAAGTCTACATCCCAGCGGAGTTGCGTCGCCGTGTGACAGAGGAAGGACGTTCTCGCTGCGGCTACTGCCTCACCTCACAAGCTATTGTTGCCGTGCCGATGCACATCGAACATATTGTTCCCCTAGCTGTTGGTGGACAAACCGTTCCTGAAAATCTCTGGCTCGCTTGTCCACTGTGTAACGGGTACAAAGGCGTCCAAACCCATGCTGTCGATCCGGAGACTGGCGAACGCGTCCCGCTCTTTCACCCTCGTGCTCAACGATGGGACGAGCATTTTGCATGGAGCGAGGATGGAACGGAGATCATCGGGCAAACATCCGTGGGGCGGGCGACCGTACAGGCGCTCCGTCTCAACAATGCCTATAGCGTTCCCTCTCGTCGGGTGTGGGTTGCGGCTGGGTGGCATCCACCTGACCCCACAGGAGAAATTGCGCGATTGCAGCATTGACGCTACGTTTGCGCGAACCACTTTTCCGCACGCAACTGTGCCCAGATTTTTTCCACGACGGCTCCACCGCGCTTAAGGACTCGGCCTTCATCATCCGCGACGAACCGGCCATGAAAGACCTGAAAATGGCCGTCGGTCATAACGTGACGGACACAGAGACCATTGGCATACAGCAAGTTGTTCAACGGCTCAGGGGGAGTGGCACCACCGCCGGTCAAGAAACCGCTCACATCAATCGTACACAGATCGGCCTTGGCCCCGGGCGCAATGCGACCAAGGTCCTCTCGTCCAAGGCCACGGGCGGGATTCACCGTCGCACTGGCGATGGCGTCCCAGACACTGGGCGCTTTCAATTGAGCCGGGCTCGACCCGCCAAGGAGTCGTGCCCGTGCACGACCATACAACACCGCCAGTTTGATATTTTCGACATAGTCGTTGGAATGGGTGTCAATACCGATGGCGGTATTCACGCCAGCCGCGAGCGCCTCTGGATAGGGATGTAACCCACTGCCGCCGCCGGCACCATTGCCCGATGGACAATGGGCAAACGTGACTTTGTGCTTTACCAACAGCGGCAGGTCATGAGCGGTATCAACACCAATCAAATGCGCGGCGAATACTGGCTGTGAGTAAAACCCCAATGCTGCTAACCATTCCGGTGGACGTTTGCCCCACAGCCGTTGCACCGTCTCGACTTCCTTGGCACTTTGCGAGAGGTGAATATGGAGTCCATTACCGAGTTCTTTCCCCGCCGTCACGATTGCCGCCAGCGTTTCTGGCGTATGCGTATCCGTCGCATGTGGCGACATCTGTGGCCGCAGCCGTCCTTCTTCAGTATGGTTAATGCTAAGCGCGAACTGTCGATTGGCTTCGATCTCCTTGAGCGTATCCGGCACGGAGTCACGTAAGACCTGGTCGTCTTTCCGGAACCAGATCGGAAAAAGCCGTGCGATGCCGGGAATCATCCCCCCGGGATACCCGCGCACGCCCCACCGCTTGGCCACACGCACATACGATTGCGCTTGACGCAAACTGAGACTCATCTCGACATGTGTCGTGCAGCCGGACCGCAGCAGTTCGGCGACGTTATACGCGGTCAGGTCATCCAACTCGTCAACAGTGAGATTTTCCACCAGCTCAAGTGGGCGGGCATACGAACGTCCACTTTCGATCAGTCCCCGCGTTGGTGTGCCTGAACAGGCATGGGTGTGACCGGAAATGAAACCCGGCAGCAGCAGTTGGCCATGCGCGTGGACGCGCTTTGTCCGGCCAGCAATGCGCCCAGGTTTCACCTCAACAATACGATCATCACGAATGCGCACCGAAGCGTCAGGAATCAAGGTCAGGCGGTCATGCTCGTACCCCAGGACCCACGAAGCTTCAATGATACAATCGCGGTGAGGGGGCTGCTCCCGCCCCACCGCTTGACGAGCAAACGCGTGTGGGGCTCCCCCGATGAACCCACTACCAGCGAGCGTACCACCAGTAAAAAGTCCGCGCATCAGCACTTGGCGACGAGTGAGGCTCTTCCGTTCCGGCTCTCCCTCAACCTGGGGCGTACAGAACAAACAGCCCCCCTCAGTATTCACGTTTCGTATTTCAGAGATCATAAGATTTCCTCAAGACATTCCACCATCGCGTCGGTCACCCATTGTGTTCCTTCCACTGGGCATCCATCCGCATCGATCCACACCCGCTTCTCTCGGCAGATGGTTTCCACCGCGGTCAGAATGCACGCGCTCGCTTCCACTTCACCGAGATGATTGAGCATCATCCCTCCGGCAAGCATCTGCGCGATCGGATTGGCTTTATTCCGCCCGGCAAGTGACGGAGCCGATCCGTGCGTCGTCTCGAACATCGCGTGCCGTGCGCCGATATTAGCGGCTCCACAGAACCCAAGGCCCCCAGCGGTCGCGGCTCCCAAATCGCTGAAAATATCACCAAGGAAATTTTCACAGACAATGACGGAGAACCGTTCGGGCCAGAGCACAAGCGCCTGCGCCGCGGCGTCGGCGTACAGACACTGCTTTTCAATGTCGGGATACTGCTCGCCAATTTCCAGAAAAACTTGCCTGAACAAGGCAAAACTGCGCAGCACGTTGCTTTTATCGATACAGGTCACGCGCTTGATGCCGTCTTGTGGTGCACCGCTACGAGTGCGGGCCAACTCAAAGGCAAACCGGACGATCCGTTCCGTTCCCGCGCGAGTGATCACAATCGTGTCTTTCACGCCTTCAGGGGTCACCTCTCCTTGTCCGCGCGAGAAGTAAATCCCTTCGGTATTCTCGCGGACAATCACATAGTCGATGTCTTCCGCCAGTTTCCCGGCGAGCGCGGTCGCGATCTCTGGGAAGAGTCGAATCGGACGGACATTCGCGTAGAGGTCCAACCCTGTGCGCAGAACACCACCGAGCAGTCCGGCCTCAGTCCCATCCGGTTTACGGACATCTGGGAGCCCCATCGGCCCTTTCAGAATGGCATCGGCTTTCTGGCAGGCCACGAACGCTTCCGGAGCGAGATTCGTGCCGGTGTGACGATAGCATTCAGCGCCAGCCGGGTAGAACTGACAGTTGAGCTGAAAACGAGGCTCTCGCTTTTGCACCGCTTCCAGGACGCGCAGGGTTGCGTCGATGATCTCTGGCCCAATGCCATCGCCTTTGAGCACCACGATTGTGTAGGTTTTCATCGCCTCGCCTTTCTCACTTTCGTGAAATGGGGTGTGCCTCGTTCTTCCTCCGCCTGTCAAGCCGCCCTGTGTATGGCGCGAATGCAACGCTGGGCTTGATGAATCAGGCTCAGCCCAATACACTCCCCGTACTTTCTCACATAAAGAGGTCAACCGTGTTTACGTCAGACGCTGTTACCCAAGGAATTCGCGTGCGGGTCGTCTCCCGTTACGATGCTTCGCGCTCCAATCCGAATCAGAACCAATGGTTCTTTCTCTACACCATTACGCTCAGCAATGAAGGGTCGGTGACGACACAGCTCATCAGTCGGCACTGGATCATCACGAACGCCAACGGCAAGGTCGAGGAAGTGAAAGGGCCAGGGGTCGTTGGGGAACAGCCCATTCTCGCGCCGGGGCAATCGTTTGAGTACACCTCGGGCTGTCCGCTCACCACCTCGTTTGGCACCATGCACGGCACGTATCAGATGGTGACCGCCAAGGGCGAGCAGTTTGACGCGACGATCGCGCCCTTCACCTTGAGCGAACCACACGCCCTCCACTAAAGACATCTCACTATGAGTCACGAAGACGTTGAACTCCGGCGCGAGTGTGAAGCGATCCGCATTCCCCAAGGCCTCGCGGTGCTGCTCCCCAAAGGCACCCACGCCCGCATTACCCAATCCTTGGGCGATAGCTACACGGTACAATTGACCCTCTCTGGCGGCCTGGTGCGCATCGCCGATAAAGACGCCGATGCGATTGGCAGGACGCCGAACAGCGCGGCACCGGTGTCATCGCCATCCGATGAACCGGTCACGGAAGAGCTAGTGTGGGAGCAGCTCCGACAGGTGTTCGACCCAGAGATTCCGATCAACGTCGTGGACCTCGGCCTCATCTACGATCTCCAACTCGAACCGTTACCCCAGGGCCAGACGAGCGTACTGGTCCAGATGACCCTCACCGCGCAAGGGTGCGGCATGGGACCCACCATCGCCCGAGACGCCGAACGACGGATTCAATCGCTCACGGGAGTCACCCGCGCGGAAGTCCGCGTGGTCTGGGACCCGCCGTGGCATCCCGAAATGATGTCCGCCGAAGGTAAGAAACGGTTGGGCGTCGGTTGAGCAGATTGACTTGCTCTTTTGTTTACTTGGCGAACTCGAGAATCAAGTATCCGTGAGAAAGCATGGAGGGGCGATGCTAGGGTTTGAGCGTATTACCTTCGATCCACACGTGATGGGTGGCCGTGCTTGTATCCGCGGTATGCGGATCACCGTCTCGTTAGTGGTGAATCTGGTGGCGAACGGGATGCCCATCGCTGAGATTATTAATGCCTATCCCTACCTGGAGCCAGAGGATATTCCCCAGGCCCTGCACTATGTGGCTTGGCTCGCGGAAGAAACAGTCCACCCGTTGGAACCAATCCACTCGTGAAATTTCTCGCGGACATGGGCATTTCCCCCAAGACTGTCATCTTCCTCCACGGACTTGGGCATGATGCAGTCCATCTTTCCGAGCAAGGGCTGGAGCGGTTACCAGACCCTGGCATTCTAGAGAAAGCCCGCGAGGAGGGCCGTATCGCGTTGGTCCACGACCTCGACTTCGGGGAATTAGTTGCTGCCAGTGGAGCTAGATTGCCCAGTGTGATCACGTTTCGCCTCCGCACTATGCACCCCGACCGCGTGAATAGTGCGCTGCAAAGTATTCTCACTCAACATCAAGCAGCCCTTGAGCAAGGAGCGATGATTAGTGTCACCGAGGGACAGGTGCGGGTGCGACGTCTTCCGCTCAGTACCTGAAAAGAGGTCACTCGCGTGAAACAGCCGATCACCGGATTCCATCAAGACGAAGTTGGCGACTGGGTAGCGGACCTGGCCTGTGGCCACACGCAACATGTCCGGCACGATCCCCCGTGGCAAGAACGCCCGTGGGTCATCACCTGTGAAGGTCGGCGGAGTCGGCTCGGGTTTGAGTTGGCGTGTAAAACGTGCGAGGAGGGCTAGCAGTAAGCCCTCGCTTCTCATCTATCACGAAGGGTGTCTCGCGCGTTGGCCTCCGACGAGCGATGTGGTAGTCAAAGCAGACTCACAAAAGGAGGGACACCCATGAAATACGGCGCATTTTTACCGCACATCGGCCCACTGGCACATGGTGACGTAACCACCAATATCCGCATGACCGCCCAAACCGCCGAAGCCCTCGGCTTTGATTCGGTGTGGGCCGCTGACCACATTGTCATTCCGCGAAAGATCAGTTCTCGCTATCCCTACACCGCGACCGGCGCGTTTCCCATGAACCCCACCGAGCCGCTGCTCGAACCCTTGAGCGTTCTCAGCTTTGTCGCCGCGTGTACCACGAAAGTTCGTCTCGGCACGGCGGTCCTCGTCCTGCCTCACCGCAATGCGGTCGTCACCGCGAAAACCGTGGCGACGATTGATGTCCTCTCACGCGGACGGGTGATTCTTGGTGTTGGGGTCGGTTGGATGGAAGAAGAGTTCAATGCCCTCAATGCCTCCTTTGCTCAGCGTGGCCCAGTGAGCGATGAGGCCGTGGCGGTGATGAAAGAACTCTGGACCAGCGAGCATCCTCACTTCGAGGGCAAGTTCCATCGCTTTCCCGAAGTCGCCTGTGAACCCCGCCCGGTGCAGAAACCACATCCGCCGATTTGGGTTGGCGGACACACCGGTCCCGCGTTACGTCGCATTGTCGAGTATGGCGATGGGTGGGCCGCCGTGGTGACGAGTCCGCAAGAATTCGCCGAACGCCTCGACAAACTCAAGGAGAAAGCCGCCAAAGCGGGACGCGACCTCTCGACGATCACTTTGTGTGTCTCGCCGCGGGGCAAACGGCCTGAAGCGATGATTGAAGATATTCCCCGGTACCAGGAACTCGGCGCAACCTATCTCTATCTGGCCTTTTTCAACTTCGCGCGCAGTTACACGGAAATGGCCAGCATGATGGAACAGTTCGCGCGGGATGTGAAGTTGATTTAGGGCTG